>DAOOPF010000217.1:0-4349 GCA_035388125.1 bacterium
CGGCCCGTTCGAAGCCGGCCTGATGTACGAGCACCTCTTCATCGGCGACAAGACGATCGAATGGTCGCCCGCCATTCTGCCTTTCGAGAACATGGGCGGCACCTACACCATGAACGTCCACAACTTTATGATCGGCCTGGATTACAATTTCTAATCCCTGAACGGCCCTCCAGCTGGAGTTCATTACGGGAGATCCTCGTCAGGGGGTTTCCCGTCTTTTTTTGTGAAATAATCGTCTCCTGCAGCCGGTTATACAATATCACGGTTAACTTTTCTTTCATTCCATCCGGGATACCCCTATGAGAGTTGCCTTCCTGGCCCTTTTGCTCGGCCTGTTTTTCCTGGCCTGTGACGACGAGAGCGGCATCAAACCCCCGACCCATGTCAGCGGCTTTACCGGCACCATCACCTTCAGCGGTGCCTGGCCTGAGGACACCGACCAGATCCGCCTCGCCGCCGCCCTGCGCTTTCCGCCCTCGACCATCGCCGACATCCTCCTGGGCGATGCACTGCCCACCGGTGTGGATTCCATCCGCTACACCTTTTATACCGATCCGGTTGTGCTGCAGGCGATCGGCGTGGTCTGGAAGGAGAAAGGACAGGCCTGGGACGCAACCAACATCATAGGCTATTACTTCCCCACGGAGAATCATCTCTCCCCGGGCGTGGTGACCGTCAGCCGCAAGGATGAGATGGTACAGGAGATCGACATCCTCTGCGACCTCACCAAGGTCAAGCGCCGGGTCAACAGCGCCATCGGCGGGATGCTGCGTGTGCAGGGGGCCTGGCCCCCGGGAGTAAGCAAGGTAGTAGTGGCAGCCTCGACGGCTCCCCTGCTGCCCACCAGCCTGCTCGACCTCTTCTTCTCTTTTCCGATCGACGCCGGTTTCGATTCGACCCGCTACATCATCCCGGTTCAGCCCGGCACCTACAAGCTCGTCGCCGCCCTGGTCATCGAGGAGGGCAAGAGCATTGGTCTGGAGAGCATCAAGGGGGCTTATTATAACTTTAGCGGCATAAAGATCAGTAATCCAGAAACCATAAAGCTGGATGTGGATCTCAATCTCATTTTCCCGGCGGCCACCCGCCGGAGCGGGCAGGAGCAGGAGCTTCCGGGCGCTCTCACCGCCACATCGCGGCGAGGAGAGTGACCCATGCGTGCGCGCCTGTTTTTATACTGTCTGCTGACGGTCCTGATTGCGCTGCCTGCCCCGCCGGCCCGGGCAAACTCCAGCCGGATCAGCGGTCGTGTCATCGATGCCAGGAGCGGAGAGCCCATTCCCGGAGCCAACGTCATGATTCCGGGCACTGTTTTAGGCGCCAACAGTGATGCGGAGGGCCGCTTCAGCATCAACTCGCTGGCGGCCGGAAGCTACGACCTGCGCGTCTCGGCTGTGGGCTACAGGGTTTATAACCGCAAGGCCATCGCGCTTTCCACCGATGCGGTGGTGGCGCTCGACATCGCCCTCGAGCCGACCCTGATCGAGAGCGGCGAGGTGGTAGTAACCGCCAGCAAGCGCCGCCAGAGCCTGGAGGATTCGCCCACCAGCGTCGGGGTAATGACCACCCGGGAGCTGGCGCAGAAAAACCAGGTCTATCTCGACAAGGTTCTCGAAAGCGCCTCAGGGGTGAATTTTATCGGCAGCCAGATCAACATCAGGGGCTCCTCCGGCTATAATTACGGCGCCGGCAGCCGCGTGCTGATGCTGATCGACGGCGTGCCGGTCATGCCCGGAGACAGCGGCGACATCAAATGGAGCATGGTCCCTGCCAGCCAGGTCGATCACGTCGAGATTGTCAAGGGGGCGGGATCGGCCCTCTACGGCTCCAGCGCACTCGGCGGCGTCGTCAACATCATCACTAAAAACGCCACAGCCAAACCTGTGACCCACGTCCGCTTTTCGGCGGGCTTTTATGACAAGCCGATGTACGCGGAGTGGCGCTGGACCGACCGGCTGCTCCATTTCGATGATCTGGATATCGACCATTCACGCAGGATCGGCAAGTCGAATGTGATGCTCGCCCTCGGGCGCCATCAGTCCACCGGCCAGGCCCAGAACGGCTGGTATCAGCGCCTCAACGGCCTTTTCAAATGGCAGCGCCAGCTCACCCCGAAGGCCAACCTGACCCTGTCGAGCAATTTCGAGACCAACGATAACGGCACTGGCCTGATGTGGCGCAGCCAGAGCGAGGCGCTCTCGGTCGCCCCTGAGGCGATCGGCGACAAGGTGAAATCGGACAAGTTCGGGCTCAATCTCTTCCACCGCTGGGCGGCGAGCTCCAGGTTCGCTCTCAATACACGGCTCTCCTATTTCCGCAATTTCTGGAAGAACTATTTTCACGACAACCTCAACGCCTCGCAGGCCAACCGCATCGGGGTGGAGATCCAGGGGGATTACCAATTCTCCAACATCAACGCCCTCACCTTCGGGACCGAGGAGTCGTGGGACATCGTCGAATCCGGTCTGGTCGGGGACCACACCCAGTATGTCATCTCCGGCTACATCCAGAACGAGCGCCGGCTTTTGGCGGATCTCGCCCTGACCCTCGGAGCCCGGTACGACCTGCAGAGGGTTGACACCGGCTTCCAGGATGAAAATTTGAGCCCGAAGGTTGGACTGGTCTGGCACGCCCGCCCCTGGCTCTCCCTGCGCGGCTCCTCCGGCAGTGGATTCCGCGCCGCCTCGATGTCCGAGCGTTTTTCCAACTCGGTCTATTCAGGCCTGCAGCTGGTGCCCAATCCTGATCTGAAATCGGAGACCGCATGGTCACACGAGATCGGCGCCAGCCTGCTCCTCCTCCCCATGCTCTCGCTGGACATCAGCGGTTTCAGCAGTGATTACTGGGACCTGATCGAGCCGGAGCCGACGGTCACTCAGGAGATCCAGTTCATCAATGTCACCCGCGCCCGCATCAGCGGCATCGAGACCGGCCTGCGGCTGCAGCCCTGGCTTCCCGGTCTCTCCCTGCAAACCGCCTATACCTGGATGGATCCGCGGGATCTGGAGCTCGACCAGACCCTCGCCTACCGGCCGCGCCATATTTCCCAGACCACCCTGCTCTACGCCAAAGGCCCCTTCGAGATCAGCGCCGACTATCGCTATATAGCACGTCTGGACAACGTCAAACTCTATCCTTACGAAGACCGGGTGGCGCAGAAAAACCTCGATCTCCACCTTACCTGGCACTACCACAGCTGGTCGCTCGGCGGCCACATCAACAACGCGCGCAACCACAACCACACCCAGATGGAGCGCACCCTGCAGCCCATCCGGCACTATGTGCTCACCCTGCGCGGGACCATCTGACCCCTCCGGCGCCGGATGCCCTCGCGTCCGGCGCGTGTTCCATTTTAGGCTTGCATTTATTTCCCTCCGGGCTTATATTCCCAAACCAAACCGTTGTATCCATCAGTGAACTCTTCCTGAGGAGTTTAATATGCGTCTTTCCATCGGAGTCCTTATGATCCTTGCCCTTGCTCTCTCCGGCTGCCGCACCCGGGCCGACTTTCCGGCCAGAGCGGCGGTGACGGCCGTCCAGGCCGAACTCGATAAACTCGCTCCGGTCACCCTCGAGTGCGACCTTTCGCCTCTCTCCCCCGCGGACCGGATGGCCCTGGTTGAGATCATGCGTGCGGCCCGGGTGATGGACCAGCTCTTTTTGCGGCAGGTCCACCCCGACAATCCCGCGCTGCTGAAAAAGCTGCAGAATGACAAAAATCCGTCAAACGCCCCCTATCTCGAGATGTTTCAAATCATGTTCGGCCCGTGGAACCGCCTCGACCACGACGCTCCCTGGCTGACCGGCCAGGCCAAACCGGCCGGAGCCGGTTTTTACCCCGCCGATCTGACGCGCGCAGAGTTCGAGGCCTGGGTTGCCGCCCACCCGGATGAGAAAGCCGCTTTCGAGGGCAGCTTTACAGTGATCCGCCGCGACGGCGAGCGCCTCACCGCGGTGCCCTATCATACCTTTTGGCAGCCCCTGGTGGAAGAGGCGGCCAAACATCTCGAGGCCGCAGCGAGCCTCAGCGACGATCCCACACTGGTCAATTTCCTGCGCCTGCGCGCCCGGGGGCTGCGGACCGACGACTATTACGAGAGCGACATGGCCTGGATGGATCTTGCCGGCGACCTTGAGGTCGTGATCGGGCCCTACGAAGTCTATGAAGACAATCTCTTCAACTACAAGGCGGCCTACGAAGCCTTCATCTGCCTCGTCGATCACGCCGAGAGTAAAAAGCTCGAAGCGATCGCCGGCCATCTCAACGACATGGAGGCGAACCTGCCCATCCCCGACCAGTACAAGAATTTCGGCCGCGGCAGCTCCTCCCCGATCAAGGTGGTGCAGGA
>DAOOPF010000218.1:0-4287 GCA_035388125.1 bacterium
GGCAGGGCATCGGTCACCTCGACATCCGTGCCCGGCTTGTATTTGGGCGTCGATTCGCTGCGGCCGTAGTTGTAGCTGACCGGGATGGAAAGCCCCAGCTTGGCCGGCAGCAGTTTGTCCAGAGCCATGCTGGTGCTGAAGCTGCCGCTGAGGCTGTTGTTGCCCTCGCCGTACTGCGTGGCCACATTGTGAAAATCGGCGTCCTGTTTTTCGATCTCGCCGTTGAAATTGAGCAGGCCGGCCCAGTTCATCTCCACGCGGGCGCGATAGGCCATCCCCTTGTCCTTTTTGACGTTGGAGAGGCGCAGCTCGTTCATGTAGACCTGGCCGGTGAAGGCGTCATGGGGGTCAAGGTTGCGCACACCCGCGATGAGCATCTTGACGTTGGTCAGCGCCGGGATGCCCTTGATGAAATAGCTCTTGCCCCCGCCGACGTCGAGAAAGTAGCCCTTGCGGTTGCCGGTCGAGTCATAATTCCCGGCGATGAGCTTGATCGCGGAAAGCTCGATCAGGTCGATTTCAATGTCATTGCGCTTGTCCCAGCCGTCATAAACCCGCTGGCGGATTTCGTAATAGTTGTTCTTGTCGGCGCCGAACTGGAGGAAAAACTCGACCGTTGAAGAGTCGCCGGTGATATGGGTTCCGGAGGGATCATAACCATAGGTGTACATCTTGAGGGTATTGTAATGGATATAATCCTGTTTTTCATAAAAGACCTTCTGGATGGCGCCGGTATCGCCGGACTGCAGGTTCTCGACGTTCATCACCAGCGACTGTTCGCGCGCGATGACGCCGGTGATCCGGTCGGTCTCGCCCGATACGCCCGGGGGGGCGACATAGTCGGGATTGTCATGGGTGTTGACGACCGAAACCGTGACGATCGAATCGCCGACAGCTTCGTATGCTTCCGGATCCAGGGCGCGGGAGACACCGATCTCCTTCCATTCACTGCCGACCAGATCGAGTTCGGCCAGCCAGATGCGCTGGGTTCCCGCCTCTTTGAAACCATCCACCCACATACGCAAAAATTCGATGCGGGTGATGTCGGGCGTGCCATGCTTGGTCAGGGTCGGCTCGTCGGCGTCCAGGGGGATGCGGTAAAGACGCCAGCCGTTATCCTCGCCGGTCTCCTTGTCGATGGAGGCGCCGGCGATGTAAACCGTGTCCGGGTGGTCCCGCTCGAGTGAAAAGGAGTAGGAAAAATACTCGTTATTAACATCCAGCGCATAGTTGCCGTTCATGTCTTCGCTGTCGGGGACACGGCCGCCGGTGTCGTTCTCATTGCCCTCGGTGCCGTTGATCCTGTCGTAATTGGTGCTGCCCGAGCTGTAGGACCAATCATCTTCGCTCATGGGCTCGCCATAGTCGCGCACACCGTTGCCGTTGATATCCCAAAAGTCGCCCCCGGCTCCGATCGCCTTGGGATCGGAGTTGGCCATGCCGTCGACACCGATATCCTCCCCTTCGTCGAGGAGGTTGTTGCGGAAGCCGTTGCGCATCTTATCTTCGCTGTCGTACTTGCTATTGGGGATATAGTCTTCCGAGATCTGGCCGATATCGATGTGCATGGTGCCGCTGGTGCCCTTGACCCAGATCTCGAGAAACTTGGATTCGGACTGGTCGTAATAGCCGCTCGAAAGTCCTTTCTGCAGGCCGCCCCATGACTGGGTGATGTCGGCGAGGCTGTCGGCGGGCTCGAAATCCATGATCAGCACATTGACCGTCTGGGCGACATTGGCGTTGATGTCACGGTTCGGCCAGATCTCCTTGATGGATACCTGCCCGTAGGGTTCGTACCACTTCATCGTGCCGCGCGCTTCGAGCGTGGGATAGGTGAGGCGGGTATCGACCTTGCCGATGGGGGGAGAAGCGGGCCGCCAGCTTTTACGCGTGATGCCCAGGGGCGTGATGCGCTTGGCCGCTTCAAAATCGTCAATATAGGCAACCCCGTCATGGTCGCCGGTTTCGTCGTTGTTACGGGTGTTGGGGTTCGGGATGACCTGCGCCACTTCACCCTCGAACTTGATGGTGGTCGGGTCGCGCGAATCGACAAAGGGAAGCAGATTGGCCGCGCGGGTCAGGAAAAAGGGCTTGAGCGTCATCGCCGTATTGACGTCCCAGACCAGATTGCGCATCGGCCCCTTGCCCACGCGCACCTTCTGGTCGAGGGTGCTCTCGTTGAGATAGAGCATGGTGGCGCCGATAAAGCTGTCGTCCCAGAGGCCGTACTCGGCGCGCGCACCCATCACGGTTTTTTTATCGATCTGAAAGATCTGGTTGCTCTCATAGCTGATCTCGACATTGGCCGACGGCTGCAGGGCCTCCTGGTTGAGCATCTTGAGGCTGCCGGTGAAGTACTCGATGATATAATCGGTGCCGCGCGTCAGGCGGCGGCCGTTGAGGATGACCTCCTCCGAATTCTCGATGACGTTCATGCCGAGCGAATATTCGGCGCTGCGGGTCTTGGATTTGACCTCGAAATAAAACTTGCTTTGACCGTTGATGACCTGCTGCACAGTGGTATCATATATGGCGGGGGATCGCTTCTCCGGGGGGAGCTTGGCCTGGAATTCTGCTTCGTCCGGGTCAAAGGGCCGCAGACTGGGCAGCCAGAGTTCGCCCTGGCCGAGCCGGAGGATGTTGTCGTTGCGGTCGATGATATTGTCGGGCGTGGGATCGCCGTTCTTGTTGACGCGGTCGAGTCCGAAGACCTGCAGATAGGTCACTGTCTTGCCATCAACCGAGGCCGTCTCCTGAGGGTCACCGGAGGCCGGCTTGAAGAGGATGCGCAGCTCAAAACCGTCATCGGACATGTTCTTCGGGCCGATCATGTAGACATTGCGCCAGGCCAGGTTCCAGGTTTTGTTGCTCGGCCGCGGGCTCATCGGTTTGAGCAGGCGCAGCTGCACGACCGTATCGGTATCGGGATTGAAATCGATATCGCCGCGGGTGTAGCCGGAGGTGTCGCGGAAGGCCACGGCCAGGACCTCGGAATCGTCCAGGGGCTGATTCATACGCAGATAACCCAGCTCCGGGTCGAAATAGTATTCGGTCTTTTCCTGGCGGATGAAGGGGCCGCGGTAATTCTCGGAACTCTGATAGGTGGTGTCGCCCTGCGTGATGACCAGGGTGTTCGAATCGGCCGCATCGGGCACCCAGGCCCAGCCATTGATCAGCGATTCACCGCTGGTGCGACTGTAGTCGTAGCGGGACTTGTAGACCTCGATGCGCGATATGCGCCGGTTGGGATCGACGAGAAACTCGCCGTTGGGCCCCCGCACCGGGAACTGCTTGCGGTAGAAATCGTCGATGAAGTAGTAATAGCCCTCGAGATAATCGTAATCCTGGATCTCCTTGACCCCCTCTGAGGCGCCGCCCTTCAGGGAGAGCTGCTTTTTCTCCCCCTTCTCCTGGCTGGCGATGGCGGTCAGTGAGAGATTGCCCATCCGCATCGCGGTCTTGATGCCGAAAAGGCCTGCGCTCTGACCGCCGAAAGTCACATAGCGCGTCCCGGGCAGGGAGAGGGCGATATTGCCGGCCTCGATGGTCTGGATGATCTCGTCATCGTAGCCCTGATACTTGAGCTTGAGGCTGTTTTCGAAATCGAAAGTACGGTCCGAATCCTGGTCGACCCCGATGGTCACCTTGTCGCCGATATGCCCCTGCACCTTGAAGCGCTGGGTCTGCTCCATCTTGAAATTGGTGTCAGGGCTCTGGTTGAGGGCGGTCTTGACCTCGCTGTGCTTCTCATGGCGCAGCCCCCCCTTGATGCTGATGTCGCCGGTCACATCGAGCCCGACCGTGCCGCTGCCGAAGATCTTCTGGAAAGCCTTGCTCTTGATCTCCACCGGGATATCGATACGGAGCGCACCGCTGCCGCTCCCGCCCGTGGTCTCGCCCAATTTGGCAAGGGCGTTGCGCTGCCAGAGGTTCTCCATCCCGGCCTGCCGCCGCATCTCGGCATAGCTCTGCAAGCTCAGAAAATTGGGCAGCGAGACCGGAATTTTGTCATAATTTTCGTAAAAATTGATATTGCGGCCGGTGCTGTCGACCTTGACCTCGCGGCGGATGCCGGGGACCTGCCGCTTCAGCGGCGGTGAGGTGAAACCCTGCAGACTGAGACCGCGATAGCCCTGCTCGTCGGTGATGGGCACAAGAGGGGAAACGGGCGCAGGAGGGCGCAGACCGACATACGGTCTGGGCGTGAAATCATCTGCCCATACCTGTCCCATCAGGCTGACGAAAATGACCATCGAAAGCACCACCGCAGGCGGCAGGGTGACCATC
>DAOOPF010000219.1:0-4240 GCA_035388125.1 bacterium
ATCCGGCCTGGACGCCATCAATATAGAGATAGGCTGCGTAGCTGGCCCCGGAGGGCTGCACCGCTACGGCGACATGGTGCCAGGCGTTGAGGTTGGAGACGGTGATGGTGCTGGCAACCGCCACACTGGGCGCCCCGGTGGGTGCGGGATAGACGAGAAACCACAACCTGAAGACGCCATAGGTGGCATGGGGCGCAATGTACAAGGCAAAATAGTTGCGCCGGTCGACAATGCGCCATGATCCGGTGGGCAGTGTGGCGCCATCCCATTTGATCCAGGCTTCGATGGTGTAGGCCGTTTTGATATTGTTCATGACGCCACTATAGGGTACGATGACCGAATTGCCGGGGGCCGCCCCACTAAAATCGAGGCTGTGCCCCGCATCACCGACGGCCCGGAGGGCACACGGCAGCGCCAGGGTGAGCAGCAAAGAGATCAGCAGCCATTTTTTCATAACCGCTCCTTGGTGTAGGGTTGAATGCATCCCACTGGAGGGATGAGGCATCCGATAAATACCGGCCCGCTCCGGTCAGGCTGATTTCGCCCGAGGGGATAGATAAATGTGTCTGGGGTTGCTTGACAGAATGGCTGCAGAACTGAGGGTGCCCGATCAAGGGTGCAGTGACCGACGGCATGTATCGGTGAGAATCAAGACTTTACATGATAATATAAGGCTATTTAGTTAAAAATCAAGCAGAAAATAGCGAAACCCCTCTGCAGGCTTTGCTGATGAGCGGCAAGCCGGAACCGCGTGCGGAAGAGGGGCATCCCTTTTTCAGCGGGCGTAGTGGCCGATCATGCGGGCGATCGCGGCCTCGCAGACCTTGCAGAAGCGGTCCCGGTTGTTGCTGATCATCAGGCAGTCCATCATCGGCCGGTAGAGTCCCCGGGCGGAATACCCGGCGCCCTCGAAAGCCCCCACCCTGTCAGCCAGATGTTCATATTTTTTGCGCTGGGCCGCAAGCGCGCTGTCGATCTTTTTTGATTTGTCCAGATAGGGTTTTCTGATCTTCTCCAGCTCCTTTTCGGAGGCCCCCTTTTCCTTCGCGGTCCGGAGGGCTTTTTCCATCGCCTGGCCGTTCTCGCGACGGCTGGCCTGCAGGCTGTCGAGCATCTCCCGCCCGTACTCGGTGGGCAGGCTCACACCGGGGGAGAGCAGCTCCGCCCATTTAATGTGTTCCGGATCGAGCAGGGCGGTGATGTTGGGCTCGAGCGGTTCGATGCCCTTGGGATAAAAATCATTGTAGGCCACATCCGAGGTGTAGTACTCGTCGCCGAGGCCGCCGAAGGAGTGGCCGAATTCATGGACGAAGACGCGCCTGCTCATGGCGTGGTCGACCGTGGTGATGGCATAATCGTTATAGATGCCGCCTCCGCCGTAGCGGGTGCTGTTGACCAGGACGACGATCGCGTCATAAGGGGCCTGGCCCGCGATGCGGCGCAGCAGGTGGCCGTCGTCGACGAGCATATAGCGGTCGAGGTCGAAGGCATTGAAGGAGGCATTGAGGAGGGTGTTTTTATAGGAGCCCTGGCGGGGTTCATCCATGCCGCTCTCCGGGGAGGCGATGAAGAGGCCGCGGAGATTGAGCTTTTCCTTCATCTCCCGGTAGGGCGAGATGGTGAAAAGAAAGTCGCGCATCTTGTCGACATCAGCCTCGAACTTTTGTTTTTCGGCGGCGGTATAGCCTTCGGCGATGAAGAGCAGGTCCGCCTTGCCGGCCGGGTTGCCGCTGATATGGGATTCATAGAGTTCGCCCGTCTGCGCCGGCTCGGTATTGATGTGATAGTCGGCGGGATCGATTTTCAGCAGGAACAAGGGGGCGGGCAGGTTGTTTTGGTCACGTTTTTCCAGGACAAAGTTCACCGGGCGTTTGGGCTGCGGAAAACGGACGGCGCGGCGGAAGGTGCGTTTGATCCCCTCGAGGGCCGGTGTGGTCGTGCGGTATTCTCCGTACATGCAGTCGAATCCGCTCGAGTAGATCAGGGCATTGGTGGCGATGTCATAGACCTTGATTCCATAGCGGCCGTTGTTAAAGTGGTCGATCAGGTTATCCCTGCTGCCGGGCCAAACCGGCTCACGGCAGATCTGGCCCGGGGAGATGATCTCCTCATCGGAATCGCCGGTCTGGAAGAACTCCAGGCGGAGGGCGCCGCCGGCGAAATAGAGATCGAAATCGGGGCTGGTCTGGGCGCCGGCCGTGGCGATGAAAAGGACGAAAAGGAGCAGAGCGGTTTTTCGCATGGGATCAACTCCGGAGAATGCATAAGGGTGATGAGTACGTAATCACGATTTACTCGTCCCGGGCGGCGCCGAAGGGACGTACAGCGCTTTCCTGGCGCGCCAGCCAGACGGTCATCTCGCCGCGGCCGCGATGGGCCCAGGCGTAATAGGGGATGGCTGTGAAGGCCTGATCCCTGGCCGAGATCGCCCCGGTTTCATCCTGCTCATAGCTTTTGGCTGTGGCGCTGAGGGTCTGGATGCCGTTGAAAAGGGTGCTGTTCCACGCATTCTCCACCGGGGTATCATCGCCGAGGAGGAGGTTGAGCACATGGCCGCCGGCCACATCCGGCCACTCGACGCAGTAGACCAGGGGGCCGCGCTCCAGAGCGACGAGGCCGCGATCGGCGGCGACGCTGTCATGGGCGACGACGCGGCGCACCGGCATGGGCAGGAAGAGTTCGACCCAGTCGCCGGGATTCCAGGTGCGGCGGATGCGTGCGAACCCGTCTTTCAGTTCGAGCGGCCAGGTCCGGCCGTTGATCTCAAGTTTGACCCCGGCCGCGGCCGGGTCCAGATAGCGATAGAGATCGGTCGCGAGTGGTTTGCCCTGCGCCCATTCCGGGATGCGGAGGTTGAGGGTGAACTTGAAAGCGCCGGCCTGGGGATTGACCAGCAGCTGGATGCGTCCGTCCCAGGGGTAGGAGCAGACCTGCTTGATCTGCAGCGGCTTGCTCCGGAGTTCGATTTCCGCGCTGCTTTCGGCGTAGAGGGCGACGTAGAGCTGGTCGTCGCTCACAGCATAGAGATAGCCGGGGATGGAGGCCAGAAAGCGGGTGACATTGCCGGGGCAGCAGGCGCAGCCGAACCACTCCTTGCGCTCGTGCTGGCCGGCTGATGCGAGGGGATTGGGATAGAAAAAGTGGCTGCCGTCGAAGGCCACCCCGGAGAGGAGCGCGTTGAAGAGGGTGCGCTCGAGGATGTCAAGATAGCGGGCCTCGCCGTGGAGGAGGAAGAGGCGGTGGTTCCAGTAGACATTGGCGATGGAGGCGCAGGTCTCGTTATAGGCGGTCAGGTTGGGGAGTTCGTAGTTGGCGCCGAAGCCCTCGTGTCCGCCAATGGCCCCGATGCCGCCGGTGAGGTGGATCTTTTTGGCGGCGACGTTCTCCCAGATGCGGTCGATGGCATCGATCCAGGCCTGATCGCCGGTGAGGGCGGCGACATCGGCGATGCCGGCGTACATGTAACCGGCGCGCACGGCGTGGCCGACCGCCTCACTCTGTTCCAGTATGGGGATGTGGTCCTGGCTGTAGGGGCCGTAGAGTTCACGGCCGCCGCTTTTTTTGCCGCGGATGTCGAGCAGGAAGCGGGCGGTCTGGAGATACTTTTCTTCACCGGTGATGCGGTAGAGTTTGGCCAGCCCCATTTCGATCACCTGATGGCCGGGGGGAAACTCCACCCGGCCGGGGCCGAAAGTGGCGCAAATGAGGTCGGCGCTCTTGAGGGCCACATCGAGGAGGTTGCGCTTGCCGGTGGCCTGGAAATGGGCGGCTGCGGCTTCGTAGAGATGGCCCATGTTGTACAGTTCGTGGCTCATATGGAGTTTCGACCAGCGGCTCTTGCCACCCCACTCCTCCAGATAGGGGGCGTTGTTGGTGCGGGCGGTATAGAGATAACCATCCTCCTCCTGGGCGGCGGCGATGAGGGCGATCAGGCTGTCCAGATAGGCCGCCAGATTTTCGTCCTTTTGCACGCTGAGGGTGTAGGAGGCGCCTTCGATGATCTTGTAGACATCGCTGTCATCGAAGGGGTAGCTGCCCTGCTGTCCGCCCTGGAGCGATCCCCCGGCGACGGAAAAATTGGCGATGCGGCCGGTCTTTTCGGATTGGGCGAAGGCATGGGGGATGGTGACAGCACGGTTGGTCTCGATGCGCGGCGCCCAGAACTGGTCTTCGATATGCACGCTGGTGAAAGGCACCGGCTGGATGGGATAGTCCTTGATCCGGTTCTGTGAACAGGAAA
>DAOOPF010000220.1:0-4217 GCA_035388125.1 bacterium
CCATCCCGGCCTCTTCCGCTGGCAGTGCCTCCTCTCCGGCGCTGAGGCGATCACGATCCAGAATGGCGCGGCCGAGTGTTCCTTCTATGACCGGGAGCGCGGCTACAACGTCAGCTCCAATGTCCTCTCCTGGGTCCAGCAGGCGCCGTTTGCCGCCGGCCTGACCAGCGGCCATGATCCCCTGGCCCTCCAGGGCAGTCTGCTCTATTTTCAGAACTTTACGGCGCTGAACGACTATTTTGCGCTGCAGCGCGCCGCCCCGCAAGAGTGCGTGCGGCTCACCTCGACAGGATTCGGCTTCGAGCGCCCGGGCGGGAACCGGCCGCTGCGCAGCGAGCCGACCGTCATCACCGACGCCTGGCTCTACCTGACCTCCGGTGTGCCCGCTACGGAGAGCGCCAGAGCGGAAAGGTTCATCTCCTCGCTGGCGGCCATTTATGCCCGTATCGACAAACCCGCCCCGGAAGAGAGCGACTGGAAAGAGATCGCCGGCAGGATGCTGGCCGATCTGGACGACGAGCGCTGTCTCTCGACCGTCAATGGCCAGCGCTTTCTCCGCTCCTATGTGGGCGTGCCGCGCCTCGACAACGCCGAGGCGATCACCCAGCTCGACGTGCTGGTCGCGCTGCGCCGCTACGAACAGGTGCACGGCGAGGTGAGCACCCTCGATGACCATCTCGCGGAGAATCTCTGGCAGTTCTACAACCTGCGGCTCAACACCATGGTCAACGACGCGCCCAATGCGGGGGTGTATGAAGGGGACAGCTGGTACGCCCTCCACATCCATCTCGGGCTGGCGCGGCTGGCCAGGATGGGTGACGGCAGCGCGCGCACCCTGCTCTTTCTCTCCCTGCCCAAACTGATGCGCTTTGCCCGGGCGGTGAATTATGATTTCCCGGTCTTTTTCCGCTACACCGACGATTCGGCGATCTCCGGCCATGAGTACGATGTCACAGGCGGTTACGCCTACCTCATGCTCGATGCCTGGCAGCTCAGCGGCGACGAGAGCTATCTCCAGGAGGCCAAACTGGCGGCGGAGCACGTCGCCGGCCACGGGTTCGACTATATTTATGAAGCGCACATAACCGCCGCCACCTGCGCCGCCATGGCCCGGCTCTTCCAGATCACCGGCGAAAGCCGCTGGCTGGAGTTGAGCTACATGCCCTTTGCCAACCTGATGGCGATCTCCTGGCTCTGGGAGTGCGATTACGGCTATGCTGCCGAATACCGCACCTTTTTCGGCTTGAGCCCCATGACGGGGGCCGGCGTGATCACGCCGATGGAACAGCACCAGAGCTGGAGCTATCTGCGCGAATACCGCCAGCTCGCGGCCGCCAGCCTGCCGGCGGGCCTGCTTCAGCTGCTGGACGGCTTTATCGCCCTCACGCCAGCGGTGATGAAATACACCCTGCCGCCCTGGCTGCCCGCCGCGGCGCTGGTCACCGGGCCCACGATCTACGACTCCTGGAATGTCCCCGCTTTCCATATTCCCCTCGAGGATCTGCGCGAGGGCTGGCAGAAATCGGGCTCGCTCGGCCAGCAGATCTACGGCGCCGGCGCACCCCTGGTCTTTGCGGCCGAGCTGACCACCGGCATCGAGGCTTTCGATGCGGAGCCGCAGCTGCCGCAGATGATGCTGCTGGAAAACCATCCCAACCCCTTCAACGCCGCCACCCGGATCAGCTGGCGGCTGCCGGAGGGGGGCCGCGGCGAAAAGGCCGGATATACCCTGACAATTTATGATATTCTTGGCCGCAAAGTGCGCGCATTGCCGGTAAATCAGAGTCCGGGGCGAGGCGATGCACTCTGGGATGGCCGCGACGATGCTGCGGCGGCCGTCAGCGGCGGCGTTTACCTGATCGTCCTCGAGGGTGGGAGTCAAAGGCTGGTGCACAAGGTGCTGCTGCTGCGCTGAGCCGCTACGTTCATCCCGGAGCCGGAAGGCGTTTGTGCTGCAAAGGTAAAACGAACAGCGGCCCGTCGCAGTATAGCAAACTGGAAAAAAGGAAAAATTGTTGAAGATTCACAGAGCTATCCTGCTGTCCATGCTCGTTCTGATGTGTGCCAAAACGCCGGATGAGCGCATCCTCGCCCGTGCCGGCGGCAGGATCATCACCGGGGAAGAGTTCGTCCAGCGCGCCGAGTTCAGCCCGGAGGTGCGCTTCCGGGGCCCGGAATCGGCCCGGGCGGGCTATCTGCTCGACCTTCTCATCGACGAAAAGATGGCGGCCCAGGCTGCGGAGGAGGCGGGATTGGATACCGCGACCGCGGTCCGGCAGCTCACCGGATTCATCAAAGAGATGGCGGCCGCGCGCGAGCTTTACCGGCGGGAGGTGCGGGAGCAGGTGCGCATCGATGAGGCGGAGATCGACCGTGCCGTGGAGTATCAGGCGCAGACGCGCCGGATTGGTTATCTGGTTTTCGACGACCCCGCCCTGGCTGAGGCCTATCGTCAGCGGCTGGCTGAAGGGACGGCTTTCAACGCCGCGCTGCAATCCCTCTACGGGAGCGCTGCGGACACCGCGCTCAACCGGCGGGAGATCCGCTGGGGATTCAATGAAGCAGCCATTGAGGAGGCCGCCTATGCCCTGCAGCCGGGACAGGTCTCACCGGTCATCCGGGTCGAAGGCGCTTGTATGGTGATGGTGCTGGAGGAGATCACGAGTCATCCGGTCACGACGGAGAGCGAAAAGGCCCGGCAGCGGCAGCTGGCGCGCCGCATTCTGCACGGCCGCAAAGAGGCGGCGATCAGCGACCGCTTCGTCGCTGTGCTGGCGGCGGAGAAGAAACTCGAATTCAACAAAAACCTGGTGCGGCGGGTAACGGAATTCCTCGCCCGCGCAAGCGGAAACTCGCAGAAGGACCCCGGCCGGTCGCTCCCTGAAGATGGTCCACTGGCGGCGGAATCGATCGCTGATGCGCGCCGTCTGCTGGCGGGCGAGCTGGAGGCGCCGCTGGTCACGTGGAGCGATGGCACCCTCAGCCTGCGGCAGATGCTGGAAAAATGGCAGCAGTACAATTTCAGCGTCGATCAGGCCGATGAGGCCGCTTGCCGGCGCGCCATTGTGCGCGGATTCAGTCTGATCGCCCGGGATGCCCTGCTGGCGGGCGAGGCCGCGCGGCGCGGCTGCGCCGGAGCGGCCGGTGTGCAGAAAGAGGTGCGAATGTGGCGCGACCACTACCTCGGCCTCGCACTGCAGGAGCAGAGGGAGAACGCCGTCGCCGGGCAGTTCGACTGGCAGCCCCTGCTGAAAGAGTGGCGCTCACGCTATCCCGTGCAGGTGGACTCGATGCTGCTCGAAACCATTGAATTGAACCCGGCGCCCATGCTGGCGCTGCGTCCGGGCCAGTACAACGGGCGCGTGGCGCCGCCCTGGATCCATTTCCGCTAATGTTCCGGATTCACTTTACGTACAATACCATCCACAAATGAGGCATCATCATGACAAACCCCAGGTTCCACGAGCTGTTCGCCCGGCATCCGCAAAATCCGATCATCGTAACCGCCGACCTCCCTTATCAGGCCAATACGGTTTTCAATGCCGCGGCGGCGCTGGTCGCCGGTGAAACCCTGCTCCTGATCCGTATCGAGGACCGGCGCGGCATCTCGCATCTGACAGTGGCGCGCAGCAAGGACGGCATCAGCGGCTGGCGGATCGATCACCAGCCCACCTTCCCGCCCGACGCGGACCATTATCCCGAGGAGCTCTGGGGCGTGGAGGATCCGCGCATCACCTGGATGGAGGAACTGGGCGAGTTTTACTTCACCTATACCGCCTACTCCCAGGATGGCCCCCTGGTCTCGCTGGCCCGGACGAAGGATTTTAAAACCTTTGCCCGGCTGGGTGGCGTGCTGCTGCCCGAGAACAAGGACGCGGCGCTCTTTCCCCGGCGCATCAACGGCCGCTACGCCATGCTCCACCGCCATGTCCTGCACAGCGGCGCCCACATCTGGATCGCTTTCTCGCCGGACCTCAAGCATTGGGGCGACCATCAGATCGTCATGCGCGCCCGCTCCGGCGGATGGTGGGATGCCAACAAGATCGGCCTCTCGCCGCAGCCGATTTATACGCCCGAAGGCTGGCTGGTGCTCTATCACGGCGTGCGCGTGACCGGCGGCGGGGTGATCTACCGGCTGGGACTGGCTCTGCTCGATGCGGAGGATCCGCGGCGGCTCCTGCGCCGCAGCGAGGAGTGGATTTTCGGACCGATGGAGG
>DAOOPF010000221.1:0-4156 GCA_035388125.1 bacterium
AGGCGGCTCCGCGCCCGTGTTTTTTGTTGTATTTTTGGGCAAATATGTGTATAATTCTTTTTATTGAAGGATGCTGCGCCCTGTTCTGGAACCACTTTACATACCGGGAGTGGGCTTATGTGGCAGGATGTTGTCGTGGTGAGCCTTTGGGGCGGGTTTGTCGCCCTGGATACCACCGCGGCGATGCAGATTCTTATCTCCCGCCCGCTGGTCTCCTGTTCTGTCGTCGGGCTGCTGCTGGGGAGCTTCGCCCCGGGCTTCATCATCGGCCTCATGTTTGAGCTGATCTATCTTGACGAGCTGCCGGTCGGCGGCGCCCTCTTCAATGAGGGCAATCTCGGCGCGACGATCGCCGCCGGTCTGGCGATTCTGCTCAGCAGGGAGAGCGGCCGTCCTGATCTGGCCGTGCCCCTGGCCGCCCTGGCGGGGCTGCTGACCTCCAAGGCCGGTGCGCATATCGTGGTCGCGCTCCGCACTCGCAACACGGAAATCTACACCCGGCTGATTGAGCGCCCGCGCATCACCTCCGGCGCGGTCACCCGCGCCCATCTGCACTGTCTTTTACTGATGTTCGCGGCCGGAGTGGTGCTGACCTTTACCGCTCTCGTGCTGTTCTTTTTTATCTTCAGGAGCCTCATCCCCCTGATTCCGGCGGGGTGGGACGCCCATCTGCGCACGCTGATCTACGCCTTTCTCGGCGTCGGCTGCGCGGTTTTGCTTTACATCTTTTACGAGCGCAAACGCTGGTGGCTTTTTGCCGCCGGCCTAGGGCTCGGTCTTCTCGTCTGGCTCTTCACAGCGGCCGGCGCAGGAGGCGGATTATGAAATCGCGTTTGCGCTCATGGGATCTCTGGAATATGTTCTGGCGCTGCCTGCTCGTCCAGGGCTCCTGGAACCACAAATCGATGCTGGGGTTGGGGTTCGGCTTTACGGCGATCCCCTTCATCAGGCGTCTTTTCAAGAGCGAAAAGCAGCGCGAGGAGTGTCTGCGGCGTCACCTCGACTTTTTCAACAGCCACCCCTATTACGCGAGCTGGTGTCTGGGCGCGGTGGCCAAGCTCGAGGAAGAGGCCAAGCGCAAAAAGTGGGATGACAGCCGTCCGATCGATATTTTCAAGGAGCGCCTGGTCGGGCCGCTCGGGGCCATCGGCGACCGTCTTTTCTGGAACGGCATCAAGCCGGCGGCGGCAGGCGTGGGCATCGCTCTGGGGCTGACCGCGGGCTGGATCGCCATCCCGCTCTTTCTGCTGATTTACAACATCCCTCACCTGACCGTGCGCATCTTCGGACTCCGTGAGGGCTATCGCAAGGGATTTGACATCGTTTCGGGTCTCTCGGTGCGCCGCTATCAGGGCTGGTTTGACGCCTTGACGATGGCCGGCGCTTTCACCGGCGGACTCTGTCTGGCCGCAGCGGCGCGGTGGTGCTGGCTGCAGGGCGCAGGGCGGATGGCCCCGCTCCATCCTGATGGTCTCGTCCCGCTGGCGGTCTTTGTCGCGGCGCTGCTGCTGACCTGGGCGGCGCTCCATTTTCGTATTCCCAGGCACCGGACTATTTTGGGCGCAGCCCTTATCGGTATTATCATCTCGCTGGCGGCTGCCGCGCTTTAGGGTGCGGCACCAGGCCGGCTAACCATAACGGACCAAGAGCAAGAACCAGATGATCGAAAAAACATTCAGGATCAAGAACAAGCTGGGCATTCACGCCCGGCCCGCCGGACAGCTGGTCAAGGTAGCCACGCGATTCAAGTCGGCGATCTATATCTCCAGAAACGGCAACGAAGTCAATGCCAAGAGCATCATGGGCGTATTGATGCTCGAAGCCGGCCATGGCAGCGAAGTGATCATCCGCATCAACGGCGAGGACGAATTCTCGGCGCTTGCAGCGATCGAAGAGCTGATCGACAAGCGCCAGTTCGACGAAGAGTAGCGGATAGCGATGGATGCAGACTATGCATGCTGAGAGTGCAGCATCACAGGAGATCAGGATCAAGGGACTGGCAGTGTCCCAGGGCATCGCTATCGGTCCGGCGTTCCCCTTTGGCAGCGGCCTGCAGGATGTCCGGCCCCGCAAGGTGCCGGAGGCGGAGATCGAGGCCGAGGTGCAGCTGCTCACCCAGGCGATCGAGAGCGCCAAGCGGGAGCTGACCCTGATCGGCGAAGAGACCCAGGAGCGGCTCGGGGAGCGCAGCGCCGAGATATTTGAGGTTCACAAGCTCATCCTTGACGACCCGGAGATTCGCGGGGAGGCCCTGCGCCGCATCCGCGAGGAGCAGCTGAACGCCGACTGGGTCTTTCTGCAGGTAGTGGAAAAGTACGAGCAGAGCTTCAGCCATTTCAAGGATGAGTACATGCGCGCGCGCATGACCGATCTGCAGGATGTCAAGCGCCGGGTCATCCGCCAGCTGCAGGGGGCGGCCAAGTCGCCGGGCGATGGTCTGCCCGGCCCGGCGGTGGTCTTCGCCGCCGACCTGATGCCCTCCGAGACCATCCATCTGCGGCGTGATTACGTGCTCGGCTTTGCCACCGAGCTTGGCAGCCGGACCTCCCATGCCGCCATCCTTGCGCGCTCGCTCAAGGTTCCTTCCGTGGTCGGCCTCGGCCCGGTCTGTCAGTATCTCAGTCCGGGCACCCCGGTCATCCTTGACGGCTATTCCGGGCAGCTGATCCTCAATCCCGCTCCCGAGACTCTGGAGCGCTATGAAAAGACGCGCAGCCTCTACGAGGCGCTTTCGCACAAGCTCGCACGCAGCCGCACCCTGCCCGCGCGGACCAAGGATGGCAAGGACATCGAGCTCGCTGCCAATATCGAATTTTTCGAGGAGGTCAAGCCGGCGGTCGCCGACGGGGCGATGGGCGTCGGGCTCTACCGGACCGAATATCTCTTTTTAATGCGGGATGTGCTGCCGACCGAGGAGGAGCAGTACGAGGAGTATGTCCGCATTATCGACGCCCTCAACCGGCAGCCGATCATCTTCCGCACCTTCGACCTCGGCGGCGACAAGGCACAGCGCCATTTTCATGTCCATCAGGAGGCCAATCCTTTTCTCGGCTATCGCGGGGTGCGCCTTTACAGCGAGCGCGAGGAGGTCTTTCGCATGCAGCTGCGCGCGATCCTGCGCGCCAGCGTGCGCGGCCGGGTGCGCATCCTCATCCCGATGATCTCGAGCGTATCGGAGATGCGCTTCTGCCGGACGGTCCTCGAGTCGGTCAAGGAGGAGCTCCGCGCCGCCGCCATCCCCTTCGATGAGGAGATCCCGTTCGGGGCGATGATCGAGGTGCCCTCGGCCGCGGTTTCGGCGGACCTCATCGCCCGTGAGTGCGACTTTCTCAGCATCGGCACCAACGACCTCATCCAGTATACCCTTGCGGTGGACCGCAGCAACCGCTACGTCGACAAGATGTACCACACCTTCAGCCCGGCGGTGCTGCGGCTGATCCGTGATACCATCCATTACGGTCATGCCCAGGGCGTCTGGGTCGGCATGTGCGGCGAGATGGCGAGCGACCCGCTGGCCACCATGGCCCTGATCGGTATGGGGCTTGATGAGTTCAGCGTCAGCCCGGTCTCGCTGCTGGTGGTCAAGGATATCATCCGCCGGGTCCATTTTGACGAGTGTGAAAACCTGGCCGAGCGGGTGCTCAGTTACAGCACGGCCGACGAGGTGGAGAACTATCTGAGCTCCGTCTTCCGCCGCAAATTCCGGGACCTGATCATCAACGATCCCAATCATCCCCTGGTCAGGCGGGAGAAGAGCTGACGGGTTTATCCATCCGCAAACCCGCCGTTGTGACGGTATTGTGCAAGGTAAAGAGCATTTAATCCCACATACATTTATCTATCAAGGAGAATGAGTTCATGCCGGAAGTTCTATTCACATCGGAGTCGGTGACGGAGGGCCATCCGGACAAGGTGGCTGATCAGATATCCGATGCAGTGCTGGATGCGGTTTTCAAGGATGATCCCCGGGGACGGGTGGCCTGCGAGACCTATGTCACCACCGGACTCTGTCTGGTGGGCGGCGAGATCACCACGGAGACCTATGTCGACATTCCCTCCATTGCTCGGGAGACGATCCGGGAGATCGGCTATACCAATGCAGATTTCGGTTTCGATTACAAGACCTGTGCGGTCATCACCACCATCGATCAGCAGT
>DAOOPF010000222.1:0-4096 GCA_035388125.1 bacterium
TTGTTCAACCAGCCCATCCCCGGGCGGGAGTGAGTTCCCCGCCGGTCCCCGCAGTTCAATCCCCGTCCAACGCTCAGCCCTCTCCCACGTTAATACGGCGCAGCCGTTCCCCCCAATCCGCCACTTCCCAGCCTTTTTCATCCCCTGTCAGTACGCCCAGATAGCGCGCCTGTTCGTGCGCCGCCTCGCAGCAGTATTCCACTGGTTGATCGAGAACGCCATGTTCGATCCACGACTTGGCCGGGCACTGTTCGCATAGGCCGCGCAGCATGCAGCGGGCGCAGCGGTTGATAAAATCCGGATTGGTCGCTCGCATTTGCCGCAGCTGCGGGAAAAATTCGCGCAGGGCGAATTCCAGCGGATAGATGCTGCTGTTGACGACCGTGCCGGGATGGCGCAGGGCCAGGCAGTACTGGATTTGGCCGTAGGCGTCGATACAGATCTGGTTGCCGGCGTTGCAGGTAAAGAGCAGGTCGGTGGGTTTGCCGGCAACATATCGGCAGAGACGGTGCAGATCGGCCTTGTATACATCGGGGTCTCTGGCCAGAACCTCGATGGCTTCCCGGGGGGAGAGCCGCAGCTTTTCAATCTGCCGGTTGCGCGCCTCCGAATCGCGGCGATGGCGCAGCTCGAGAAAGAGCACAAAGGAGGGCAGCTCTTTCATACCCGGGATGCTCTGTGACCAGCTGAGAAGCTGCTCCAGTTCGGATCTGGTCTCAGGCAGCATCGTGCCCTTGAGGAAAAAGGGGATCCGGTGGCGGATGAGCAGATCGACGCCGCGCCTGAATTCGGCAAAGGCGCCGCGGCTGCGGGTGACCGCTGCGCAGGAATCGGCAGACATCCCGTAAACGGTTATTTCGACGGGTTCGCGCGGCGGGATGCGGGCGAAGAGGCCGGCCAGTTCCGGGGTGATCAGCCGTGCGTTGGTGAAGAGCATGACGCGCAGTCCCAGCCGGCGCGCGTAAAGATAGAGTTCGGTGAAATCATCACGCAGCAGGGGCTCGCCGCCGGAAAAGCGCACGGTCAGTGCGCCCAGCTCCGCCCCCTGCCTGAGCAGTTCCTCGACGGCCTCCGTGGATAGCTCCCGCTTGCGGGCGCTGCGGTCGCGTTCCGGCAGGTTGATGCAGCAGTGGATGCAGTTGTTGTTGCAGCGTTCGGTTAGTTCGATATCAAAGACGGTGAGCAGCGGCCGGGCCCCATTCCAGCGCAGCGCGGGCTGCTCCGCCAGATAGCCCTGCGCCGGAGCGCTTGCAGCGGGACTAGTCATGACGGGTTTCGACCGGCGGAATGGAGGCTGCGGTTTTAAGGGCCTGCAGCGGCCCGGTCAGGGTTTCCATGGCTTCGACGATCCGCGCGTCCCTGGTGAAGGAGAGCCGGTAGACAGGGACCTCGCCGGCCAGGGCGCCCAGCAGGTCCAGAACTTTTTTCAGCCACTCAGCGGTCTGCACCGGCCGCGCCACCCGAATTAAAAGCGCGTGCATGATCTCTTTGGGGTCGAGGATCGGCTCGATCTTGCAGCGGCGCGCCTTTTTAAGCAGCAGAATCGCCTTCAAGGGCGCCTGAAGATTGGAAGTCACCGGGATCTCGCCGTGGCTCCAGGTGCCGTGCAGCCTGAATCCCTCCGGCCATTTCCGCACCACTACCCGGTCGTCGCACAGCACATAGCCATAGTCGCGCAGCAGCTTGATGACGGTCGATTTTCCCGCCCCGGACTGCCCGGCGAAAAGATAGCCCTGACCGTGAAGGACCAGTCCCGAGCTGTGCATCACCATCGCCTGGCGGTCGGCGAGCGGGTGTGCAAGCATGATATGATCGGAGGGCAGCGCGGTGAGCGAACAAAAGCGCGCCTGCCTTACCATACGGTCGTCGTGGTGGTAGATGTCAGCTATGGTGTGAGCAGAGTTAAAGACGGCCACGGTGTTGATATCCAGGTGTTTCTTTTTACGGCCGATGCCGAGATAGATCCACAGGTCGCCCTTGCGGTAAATTTGCCAGGGCGTCTTGTCGTAGACCAGCTCGCCTCCCGCCCAGAGCGACGGCTCGGGCAGGGCATAGTGGTGGCGGATGCGCAGGGCATCCTCGCCGGCGGACTGGATGTAAAAGTCGTTGAATTTGTGCGCAAAGCCATCTTCCCGGAAGGGGAGATCGGAATCGACCTGCAGCTCCAGCCCCGCCAGGTTGAAACAGCGGCGGTTGCGGCTGCGCCATTCCTCGTCGAATTTACGCCGTTCGCGCGCGATCTCGCAAAGATAGCGGACCGGGGCGGAAGTCCTGCCGGTCTCCAGCCAGGCATAGGCACCGCACCAGTGACAGTAGTTTTTCAGAGCGCAGCGGCCGCAGTTTTCGTGATACTCGGCGGTGGCGAGGGTCCGCCCGGCGTAGGCGGGCAGATCAACCTCCCAGATCTTTTCAAAAGTGTGTTCGCGTAGACTGAAACGCGCCGCCGGGTCCTTGATGGTGGAGCAAAAGCTCATCCCGCCCCAGGGGTCGATGTGAAACTGCTGGGTGTCGTTTACGCACGCCGCGAACAGCTGGTGTTCAGGCGGTTGATTCATGCCAGGCACAGAACGGGCGCAGGAGGGCGGGGGACCGCAGGCCGGAATGGCCGGGTCGATGATGTTGACGGTTTCGGCGGGCAGGCGCTCTTTTTTGATTATGGCGTTGCGACCAGCCAGCCGATCGGCGGTGAGGAAAAGCCAGGCCGCGCCGATACGCCAGGAGGGGCTGAGCTGCCTGGCCAGTGCGACCATTTTTTCGAACTGGTGGTAATTGGACCGCATGGGGATGATCTGCACCGTGAATCCGGCGCCGGCTTCCTTGAGGTACTGCATACCTCGCAGGGTCGCCTCGAACGATCCCGGCTGGCGGGTTACTGCGTCCTGGACCGCGGCGTCGGCCCCGTAAAGGGCGATCATCTTGTTGCCGCGGCGGGTCATCAGTTTGGCGATAGCCGGAGTGATCAGCGAGCCGTTGCTGTTGATGCTGTAGGAAAAGGGCGCGCGCGTGAGCAGATCAAGGATCTCGGGGAAATCGGGGCGCAGCATGGGCTCGCCGCCTGAGATGGTCCAGGCGCGGCAGCCCATTTTACGCGCATCGTTGGCGATGGCGGCGATTTCATCCAGGGATAATTCCTGCGGCCTGTCGCCGTCGGAGCCGTTAACACGCACCCAGCAGTGACGGCACTGGAAATTGCAGCGATAGGTCAGGTCGATGGAGCCATCCCGGGGCAATCGCGGCGTTTTTCTGGTCGGGTCGTAAGCAGTGTAGGGGCGGGCCATTTTATTTCCGGTCAAGGGTCAGGAGATCCCGCCGCCATTGTTTTGGCAGGAGCCACAGGATCCATCCAATTTGTTGCAGTTGGTTTTAGTCGCTGTCGCCAGGGTGCCGTGGGGCTGGGCGTGGCTCTTGCAGCCCGCCAGCACCGATTCTTCCGGCTTGCCGCGTCCGATCACGATCAGCTGCGGTTTGTCCCAATGTTTTTTGGCGGTTTTAGTTCTGTCCATGCTGCCTCCTTAAAGTGAATTGGTGGATCTCATTTCCCACTGCCTGAGATAACGGCCGCCCGGCCGAGCCGGATCCATAGCCGGAAGTGTACGTTCAAGAATTATGCCACTAACTGGAAAGATCTGTTAAAATTGATAAATATGGAGTTAAGAGAAGAGAATGGTCAGACTTGAATAAGACCTGACCGCTTTGCGGGACACCGGTTCTGTGGGATGTGACATAAAAGCCGTACAGCTCATAATAACCCAGCTTGGCCACCGCTCCGCCGCCCTTTATATCCCCTGCCTGTGCAACTCCGCCGGCGACAGGCCCGGATTCAGTTACGGCTCAGGGTAGCTGGTAGCCGGAAAAGAGGCCTGGCGCTTGCGGAATTGGTGATGCAAAAATCTGAACAGTACAACTGAATGAATTCACTGAAAGTTGCGGGTACGAAGCGGGCAAAAGATGCAGAAATCGAGGATGCCTGAATGTCAACGGTGCTGATTGCGAATACCCTGAACTTGAACTGTGTCGCTAAAAAAGCCAAGTTGTTCAATTATTGCACACTGAAAGATAGTCATTCATGATCGTCATGTCAAGTACTATTTTAAAT
>DAOOPF010000223.1:0-4090 GCA_035388125.1 bacterium
TCTCCTCGCCGGGGACTGGGATGGCATGGTCTCGGTCGGCATGGAACAGCAGCAAAGCGGAGCCCATGGCATCGACCTCTGCGTCGCCTATACCGGCCGCGACGAGATCGCCGATATGCGCGAAGCGGTCAGCCGCTTCGCCATCAGCGTCCAGCTGCCCCTCTTCATCGACTCCACCGATGTGCGGGTCATCGAAGAGGCCCTGCAGCGCTGCGGCGGCCGGGCCGTCATCAACTCGATCAATCTCGAGGACGGCGAAGCGAGGGCCGACCGGATCTGCGCTCTGGCCAAACGCTATGGCGCCGCTCTCATCGCCCTCACCATCGATGAAAAGGGCATGGCCCTGGAGGTCGAACGCAAGCTCGCTGTAGCCCGGCGCCTCTACGAGATCGCTGTCAACCGTCACGGCCTGCAGCCGGAGGATCTCATCTTCGACCCCCTCACTTTCACACTCGGCAGCGGCGACGCCTCGCTCACCACCGCCGGCATCTCCACCCTCGCCGGGGTGCGCCGGATCAAGGAGGAGCTGCCCGGGGTCTATACCCTGCTCGGGCTGAGCAATATCTCTTTCGGTCTCGCCCCTCACTCGCGCGAGATCCTCAACTCGGTCTTTCTCGCCGAGGCGGTCAAGGCGGGACTCGACATGGCCATCGTCAACGTCAAAAAAATCATCCCCCTCTTCCAGATCGCGGCGGAAGATATCGAGGCCGCGCTGAATCTGATCTACAACCGCGGCGGAGGCGATCCCCTCCTCAACTTCATCAACCACTTTGAGAAAAACGCCGGAGAGAGCCAGGAAACTGCCGCTGACGAGACTCTTCTCCCCCTGGGCGAGCGCATTCAGAACCGCGTCGTCCAGGGCAACCGTTCAGGTCTCGAGCCGATGCTGATGGAGGCCCTGACCACTCTTCCCGCCCTGGAGATCATCAACACCCTGCTCATCCCGGCCATGAAACGCGTCGGCGACCTCTTCGGCAGCGGCCGCATGCAGCTCCCCTTCGTCCTCCAGTCGGCCGAGGTGATGAAGTTCGCCGTGGACAAACTGCAGCCCTTCATGGACAAGAGCGAGGTGCAGGCCCGGAACAGCATCGTCCTCGCCACCGTGCGCGGCGACGTCCACGACATCGGCAAGAATCTGGTCGATATCATCCTCACCAACAACGGCTACCAGGTCTACAATCTCGGCATCAAGTGCGAGATCGATACCATGATCCAGAAGGCCGTCCAAGTCGGGGCCGACGCGATCGGCATGAGCGGGCTGCTGGTCAAGTCGACGGTGGTGATGAAGGAAAACCTCGAGGAGCTCCAGCGCCGCGGTCTGAAGCTGCCGGTGCTCCTCGGCGGTGCCGCCCTCACCCGCAGCTACGTCGAGGAGATCTGCGCTCCTCTTTACGATGCTCCGGTGGTCTACTGCGCCGATGCGTTCGAGGGACTGACCGTGATGGGGAAAATCCGGGAAAAGAACCTGACCAGGCCGGCCCCAAGGGAGCCGCGCGCCGGCAAAGCAGTGGCCGGGGCCGCGCCGGCGGTGATCAGCGAAGCCATCCGCCATGACGTCGGGATTCCGGCTCCCCCTTTCTGGGGCGACCGCATTGCCGAAGGAATCGAACTCGATACCGTCTTCAGCTATCTGACCGAGAACGTCCTCTTCCGCGGCCGCTGGGGCTACCGCCGCGGCAAGCTCTCCGCGGAGGAGTACCAGACCCTGCTCGAGGAGCAGGTCAAACCTGAATTCAGGACGCTAAAGGAGCGCTGCATCCGTGAACAGCTGCTCGAGCCGAAAGTGGTGTACGGCTATTATCCCTGCAACAGCCAGGGCGAGGAGGTGATTCTCTATCATCCCGGCAGCAGTGACGAATGGCTGCGCTTTGCCTTCCCGCGCGAGAGCAGACCTCCCCATCGCTGCATCGCCGACTATTTCCGGCCGGCCGGCAGCGGCGTGCGCGATCTGATCGCCCTGCAGGTGGTCACGGTCGGAGCCCGGGCGAGCGCAGAAGCCCAACGGCTCTACGAAAGCAACTCCTACAAGGAGTATCTCCTCTTTCACGGGTTGAGCGTCGAGAGCGCCGAAGCGCTGGCCGAATACTGGCACCTGCGCATCCGCACGGAGCTGGGCATTGCAGGGGAGGACGGCAAAAGCGTGGAGGATTTTGTTGTGCAGAAATACCGGGGCTCGCGCTACTCCTTCGGTTATCCCGCCTGCCCCGATCTGACGGAGAATCGCAAACTCTTCACTATCCTGCGGCCGGAGCGCATCGGCGTGACCATCACCGACGGGGAGCTCATGACCCCCGAACAGAGCACCTCGGCTTTCATTGTGCACCACCCGCAGGCCAAATATTTCAATGTCGCTTGAGGAATAACGAAACAGCGGAGAGAGAGATGGAACGCTACATCTGCACCAACTGCGGCTTTGTCTACGATCCGATCGAGGGTGATCCGGAACGCGGTATCCCCCCGGGCACGGCCTTTGAGGATCTGCCGGAGGAGTGGATCTGCCCGGTCTGTTATGTGACCCAGGACCGGTTCGATCCCCTCTGAGAACAGGATAAAAAAATGCCGGGCTGTCCGTGGCACTGGCATTAGGGGGGTTACCAGTAACCGGGGGGACGCCCGGCAACAAAAAAAAGCCGAGCAGTCCATGGCACCGGAATTAGGGGGGTTACCAGTAACCGAGGGGACGCCCGGCAATATAAAATGCCGAGCCGTCCATGGCACTGGAATTAGGGGGGTTACCAGTAACCGAGGGGACGCCCGGCAATGTCTTTCGACACTGTTAAGATACAATAATCAGATCTGGAAAACAATAGGGAATACTCTGTATTCTCCTGTCAGGAAATGCCCTACACCGGAAAGCGGCTACGAACACTCCTTGTTTAGATTATACGACTTTATTTTGATAAAAGCAAGTTTTTAAAGGTCGATCAAACCGCTTTTGATGGCGTAGCGCACCAGGTCCGGCACCGTACGCAGTTCCAGCTTGTCCATAAGACGAGCGCGGTGGGTCTCCACGGTCTTGGCGCTGATATGGAGCAGGTTCGCCACCTCCTTGTTGGAGTGGCCTTCGGCGATAAGCTTGAGCACGGTCCGTTCACGTTCGGTGATTTCCAGACCGGCGCGGTTTGCGCCATCCATTTTCTCCTCATCGCGCAGCCAATTCTTTACCACATGACGCGAGATCGCGGGTGAGAGGTAGATTTCGCCCGACAGGACATGGTTCAGGGCGGCGACCAGCTCCGCCGCGGCTGACTTTTTGAGGATATAACCGTCTGCGCCGTTCTTCATCGCATTGAAGACATACTCCTCGCGGTCGTGCATGCTCAGCACAAGAATCCTGATCCCGGGCTCCAGACGCTTGATTTCGAGGATCGCCTCGATGCCACGCATATTCGGCATCGCGATATCGAGCAGCAGCACATCCGGCTTGAGCTGCAGGGCGGTTGAGACCGCGGTGAGGCCGTCCTCGGCCTCGCCGATGACCTGAAACTGTGGATAAGATGAAAGCAGACTCCGCAGCCCTTCACGAAGCAAGGCGTGGTCATCGGCGATCATGATGCTGTAACTTCTCATCCTTCCTCCCTGCCCTCTGCCGGCAGCCAGGCGGTGATGATCGTGCCGATCCCGGCCTTGCTCACCACCTCCAGTTCACCCCCTAGCAGTTCGATACGTTCGCTCATCGTCATCAGGCCAAAGTGGTCGCTGTGCGCAGGGCTGGTCCGCGGTGCCGGCTCAAACCCGCGTCCGTCATCCTGAATGCGCAAAAAGATCCTGCCATTGAGTCGTCCCAACCCGATTCGGACCGTGCTGGCCTGAGCGTGTTTGAGCACGTTATTCATCGCCTCCTGTGCGACCCGGAATAGGGCGGTCTCCGCGTCCCGGCCCAGCGGATGACCGAGCTTTTCCGCGGTGAACTCGACCGTGATCCCCCATTTCTCCTGATACTGCATGACATGATCGCGCAGAGCGGACTCAAGGCCAAAATCGTCCAGAAGAGGCGGCCGCAGATCATAACAGAGGTTCTGCGCCATGGTGATAGACTCTTCGATGGTGTTGACCGCATCCCGCAGCGCTTTGGGTATCTCCACGCTTC
>DAOOPF010000224.1:0-4015 GCA_035388125.1 bacterium
CCGGTGAATATATCGCCGACGTCCCCATCGGCCTGGGCAGCATGGATCCCTGCTTTTCCTGCACTGAACGGCTCGAAACCATCGACGTGCGCAGCGGCGAGGTGCGCATCTGGAGCAGGGAGGAGCTGCGGGAGCTCTATCGCCGAAGGCACGGATTGAAGGAGCGGCTATGAACAGTTACCTGATGGCCTTTGTGCAGATCATCCTGGTGCTGCTGCTGGCGCCCCTTTTTGAGGGCGTGATGCGCAAACTGGTGGCTCTGGTCCATTCGCGCATCGGGCCGCCCCTGCATCAGCCCTACCTGGACCTTCTCAAGCTGCTGGGGAAGGAGGAACTGGTCACCACGCCGCATGCCCTCTTCCGCCACAGCGCTCTGCTCGGGCTGGCGGCCATCCTGACCACCGCCGTCCTCATCCCCATCGGCATGCTCCCGCCCCTGGAGAGTGCGGGCGACATCCTGGTCTTTATCTATCTCATAACCCTCGCCGCGGTGATGGTGGTGATCAGCGGTGTCGCCTCCGACAGCCCTTACGCCGCCATCGGCGCCTCGCGCGAGGTGATGATGCTGCTGACCGTCGAGCCGGTCATCGTCATCGCCCTGATCAGCATGGCGGTCAAGGCGGGTTCAACGCAATTCGGCGACATCATGGCCTGGCAGGCCGCCAACGCGCCCACCTTCTCGACTCTGCTCGCGGGCCTCACCCTCTTCATCGCCATCGTGGCGCAGATGGCGCGCCTTCCCTTCGATATCGTCGAAGCCGACCAGGAGATCATGGAGGGTCCCTTTATAGAGCAGAGCGGCCCCAAACTGGCCCTCTTCAAGTGGATGATCTATGCCAAGCAGTTCATCTTCGCCGCGGTTTTTATTTCGCTTTTCGTCCCCTGGCCGGTGATGCAGACGGCAGCGCTCAATTTTTTCTTCACTTTGCTCAAGATGGTGATCCTGCTGATCATCGTCGGCGTCGTTCATGTGGTTAATCCGCGGCTGCGCATCGATCAGGCCGTGCGCTTTTTCATGGCCCTGATCGTCATCGAGCTCGCCGGCCTGGCTCTGGCCCTGGTCGGCTCCTGAGAGGTGTACACCGAGACTGGCGGAAATCTACTATGCTCAAATCCAAAATAAAAGAGGCCCGGATCTGCTTCAGCAATCTGCGCGTCACCCTGCCCTATCCCTTCGGGCCGGGCGCCGAGGTGAGCGAGGGCTTTCGCGGCAAGATCGATGTCGATGCCTCTAAATGCATCGGCTGCGGAGGCTGCGCCAACGTCTGCCCGTCGCGGCTGATACGCTGCTACGATGAGGGCGAAAAGACGCGGATGGAGTTCATCCTCGACCGCTGCACCTATTGCGGACGCTGCGCCGAAGTTTGTCCCGAAGGGGCGATCACCATGACCCAGCTCTTCGAATCGGCGACCGACGACAAGACCGATCTCTACATCGAGCAACAGCTCTACATGCTCACCTGCAAGCGCTGCGGACGCTGCTTCGAGACCGAAAACGCCATCGACCACATCCCCACGCGGCGCATGCGCAAGGGCCGCAACTATGTCGGATCCTCCATGCCCCACGGTGCGCCGGGGGAGAGGGAGGCCTCATGATCACCGGCCAGACCCTTCTCACGCTGACGACAGCGATCCTCATCACCGCCATGGCCGCGGTGGAGATCCGCAATCTGCGCGCTGCCGCCTGGGCCTATCTTGTCAATTCCGTCCTGCTCTGCCTGATCATCATCGCCTGCGCCCGCTTGTACGATAATGAAGGGCTTTACCTCTGGGCGGCCACTTGCCTGCTCTTCAAGGTGGTGCTCATCCCCTGGCTCCTGCTTCGTTTCATCCGGGGAGTTCCCCCCATCGAGAACAAGCCGATCCCGGGCTTTGTCTTTTCCATGGTCATGATGACGGTAATGATCGTGGTGCTCTTTCAGCTCTTCCGCGGCGTCGCCGCCGATGTGGCCCCCGCCATCGCGGAGGAACCCGGGCGCAGCCTGCTCGCCGGGGCTGCGACCCTCTTCAGTCTCGGGATCTGGACCCTGCTTTCACGGCGGGATCTCATCAAAATCACCATCGGCCTCGCCCTGATGGAGAACGGCGTCCACCTGATCCTGCTCGCCCTCGCCCCGCAGCTCAAGGAGAGCACCATGATTGGGATACTCGTCAATGCTGCCCTGGCCGTTTTTATCCTGCTTTATCTGGGCGCCGATGTTTACAGGGTATTCGGCACCACCGATTCGGCGCGGCTCTCGGAGCTCAAGAGATAACGAGGTGACCATGGTACAGATCGATTCCATTCTCCCCCTCTTCCTGATTCTCTGGCCGCTTTTGGGCGCACTGCTGGTCTTTTTGGCCGGCAGAGGCGGGCTCCGCTGGGGCCGGGAAGGAACAGCCATCCTGGTCATGATCGTCCAGCTGGCGCTCTCGATCTGTCAGAGCAGTGCCTCCCTCGGGGGCAAGCTCCTGCTCTTCGGCAGCGGACTGCGGGTGGACGGCCTCAGCGCCCTGATGGGGCTGCTGATCAACGGCGTGGTGCTCCTCGTCCTCATCCAGGCGGCGCGCTACATGAAAAGGGAGGAGGAGCATGGTCTTGCCGATCGTAAAAGCCTGCTCCTCTTCTACATGCTTGTGCTGATTTTCACCGCCGCGATGAACTGGACGGTCACGACCAACCACCTCATCCTTCTTTACGTGGCCATGGAGGCCTCGACCCTCGCTTCGGCTTTGCTGGTCGCTTTTTACCGTAAAAAAGCCTCTCTGGAGGCGGGCTATAAATATGTGCTGCTCGTCATCGTCGGCATGACCTTCAGTCTGCTCGGCATGGTGCTGCTCTTCTCGGCCGCGCAGCCCCTGCTGGGAGCGAATGCGCTTTTGCTCACCCACATGGGGCAGGTGGCGCGGCTCGTGCCGAAGAATGTCGCCCTGGTGGGGGTCGGATTGATGACGGTGGGATTTGCCACCAAGGCGGGTGTGGTCCCCTTTCACGCCTGGCTGCCCGATGCCCACTCCGAAGCCCCAACACCGGTCAGCGCCCTGCTCTCCGGCCTGATCATCAAACTGGGGGCTTACGGCCTCGCCCGCACCGTTACCCTCTTCGCCCCCGTCTTAAGCGGGATCGCCCCCTTCATCGCCCTGCTCGCCTCTGTGAGCATGCTGGCCGGCATCATCATGGCGCTGGTTCAGGACGATCTCAAGCGGATGCTCGCCTTTTCGAGCGTCAGCCAGATCAGCTACCTCTTCATCGGATTGGGACTTGGCACCCATCTCGGGGTTTACAGCGGCCTCTTTCACATGGTCAATCACACCCTGATCAAGGCTCTGCTCTTCCTGAGCGTCGGTGCGGTCATGTATGCGACCGGCGGGGAACGGCGGATCTCCCGGCTGGGAGGGCTCGCCGGCAGGATGCCGGTCACCTCCTTCTGTTTTATCTTGGGCGCTCTCGCTTTGGGCGGCCTTCCGCCGCTTAACGCCTTTTTGAGCAAGTTTTCGCTCTTTCTGGCTCTCGGCGAGGCGCATCTCTGGTGGGCGGTGGCGATAGCGATCCTCACCGGATTGCTCACCCTGGCGTGCCTGGTGCGCGCCGGTTACAAGGTCTTCTGGGCCCCCGCCGCCGGCGATGCCTCTCCCGCCGCCGCGGAGGTGCGCGAGGTGCCTTTCTCGCTCTATATCAGCATGGTGATCCTCGCCGGCCTCTGTCTATTGACCGGCCTCTTTCCGAATATCCTCTACCCGCTGCTGGAGAGTGCCACCCGGGCGGTGCTGACAGTATGGTAGAAGGGGAGCATACAGCGATGCGGGTAAAGAACCCGTGCAGGACCGAACTTGCCATTTCTGAAAAACCTGTTCCGGAAGAGGTTTTTGTTCTCTACACTCCCTGCATGAAAAATAATTCCTGGCCGGTTCCGGCGGAGAATCCAGACGAGAGGTTCAGGTATGTTTAAAAAGCTGTGCGCAAGGGCCTTTCCCAAGGCACTGTGGGTCTACCACACCAACTGCGCGGCCTGCAACGGCTGCGACATCGAGATCA
>DAOOPF010000225.1:0-3989 GCA_035388125.1 bacterium
TCAGGGCATGACGTCCGTTCTCCTGGACGAGATGCGGCAGCGAGGGATCGGATGCATGGGCATAAGCAGAGGAGAGTATGCCGCTGAGGACGAAGGTGATGACGATTATGAGGGGCATGTGGAGGTAGCGTGGAGTAGTTCTCATTTCCTTCTTTTCTCCAAGTCGGTGAGAAAAAAGTCCCTGCGCCGCACCAAAGCAGGCCGCCTTCACCGTTCGGGCGTCGGCCCCTTTTCCGGCGCCAGCGGTTCGAAGGCAAAACGCAGGCCGCGGACATAGGCCTCGAACTCCATGCTGGCGTGGCGCTCGCCATCGACGATGCGGAACTCGTAGGCCAGACCCGGATAATGACGCGAAGAAATGCGCTGGTTGAACTTGAGGATGCCGCCCAGGAACTCGGGCGCTTCATTGCCTCCCCCGCTGACGTGGAGCCGCGCCTTGAGCGGCCGGCCGGAGGTGGCAAATTTCTCCTCATACCCCAACAGCCAGTTGTCGCCCACCACCACCGCCGGTGTGGCGGCGATATAGGCCTGGAACAGCTCCGGTGTGGTGAAGAGTGCATAGAGCGTGAACAATCCGCCCAAGGAGGCCCCGGCCAGGACACGGTAAGAGGGGTCGGCCCGGTACTCGCGCTCGACAAAGGGGATGATCTCGCTCTCGATGGTGCTTAAAAAGTCAGCGGCATGACCCGTAGTCCTGGCGTCCCCTCCACCGAACGGCACCGGCGAGAGTTCCCAGCCGCGCATGCTGTCGAAATTGAGGTTCTCGCCGGCATAACCGATCCCGACGATGATGAACTCGGGCACGACCCGGTCGTAGACCATGCTTCCGCGCATGGCATCCAGTTTCTGGAAGTCCCAGTAGGCATCGGTAACGTAAACGACCGGATAGCGCTGCGCCTTCTCTGTGGAGTAGCTGCCCGGCAAGCCGATGTGCAGCTGGTAATGGCGTCCCAGCGGGGTCGGCGGCAGCACTCTCAGCTGCGAATTCCAGATCGTGTGCGCCGGATAGGAGGAAGCAGCTGTCTGCGCAGCTGTGATGGAGGCGTACGTGAGGAGAAGAGCAATTGCCATTGCGGCGCGGGAGACAAGCTTGTTCAGGGACATGGTAGTCCTCCATAAAAATTAAAAGTTACTCCAGAGTGAGGCGGAGGCGCCCGGATTACCATCCTTGCGACTCCGGCGTGACTTATCTGAGCAGTGCGGTCTTGATGGTTTTTTGCGACTGCTCGGTGTCCAGGCGGATGAAATAGATCCCCGACGGATAGTCATCCGCCTGCCAGATGGTTTTATGCCAGCCCTCCGGCATCTCTCCACTTAATAACTGCACCACATGCTGTCCCAGACGATTGTAGACGGCGAGTGAGACGTGCGCACGGTTCTCCAGCCGGAAAGAAATCGCCGTCGCTGCATTGAAGGGATTGGGCCAGGCAGCCCGCAGGGTGCAATAGATCGGTATGCGCTGCGGATCGCTTTGCACCCCACTGCCGACATCCTTGAAGGTCAATGCGGGCGGATCAGAGCCGCTGTCCAGATAACTCCAGCTCTGGTTGAGATCCGAATAAATGGCCGTGTTGCTGAAGAGCCGGGCATCCCCCGAGATCGAGGGATCGGTCCGCTCAGCCGAGTGCACCTCGAGGGCGAGGATATTTTCCCCAATGCGGAGCGCTCCCAGTCCGGCCTGATCCAGCACAATCACATTGGCATAGGGCTTTGCTGGTGCACTCAGGGCAAAGTCGGCGTAGGAGAGCGGTCCCTCCTGCATATTGAGCCGTGCGATCTCGACGCCGTTGAGATAGGCGATCAATCCATCCCGCCCTTTCAACAAGAGACCCATGGCCTTGACCGACTCGGTCAGGGTGAAGGATTTGCGCAAATAGAGGGTTCTCACCCGGGCGGTGGTGGTACGATTGCTGGTATCGCCGTAACCGAGGGGCGCCGCTCCTGATTGCCAGCCCGCATCCGGATAATCGGGATGATGCCAGGGGAGCGGTCTGGCGGTACTGTCAAAGACGACCGTGCAGCGCGCGGAGGCAGCCGATTCATTGCCGAAATGATCCATGGCCCGGACGTAAAGGGTTTTGGTCTCGCCATGCCGGCCGGTTATCCTCGTATGGTGCAGGATTTGCCCCTGGCCAAGGGTGAAATCGTTCGTCATCTCTGCATAGGGGAGATCCGAACCGGCAAAACGCAACGCAGCGGTCTTGTCGGTCCTGTATTCGAGCAGAGCGGACCCGGTGTAACTGGTGATCAGCGAATCCGGCCCATGGGTGAAAACCGGGGCGTTGTGCGCATCCTCATAGTGGTGGTTATTGGCGAGCAAGTAGGGGATCCGGGGCACGAGGGTGTCTCCATAGGTTTCATAGCTCCAGTTTTCGCCGTCATCGGCCCGGATGACGACCGTGCCCACCTCGAGGGCCGGCACGGCCTCGATGAAGCGCTTGTGCTGGGCCCTGAGCCATGCGGCGGTCTGCTTGCAGAAGACATCTATCCAGGCGCTGCGGGCATAGATGGCCTGTTCCGCCTGCAACAGGACGATAAAGGGATCGACAGCGCGCATATAATCGGCATTGGAAGAGCCGTGAAAGTGGTGGTTGCCGAAAAGGACGTGGCCGCGGAGATCATTGGCATAGCCGTTCATGATGGCGCTCTGATTGCTGCCATAGATGTCCGCATCGTGCACATAGACAAAATCCCGGTACTTCAACTGAAAGGCGAGCGATTCGGCGTTCTCGTCGCTGCCGCCGCTGAAGGCATTGCGGATCTGGATTCGCGCCCCCTCCAGCTCGAGGATCTGGCCCGCGGCGAGGGTGCGGTTGTCCTCATAGCGATCGACCTCGAACTCTGAAAGGATGGCGGCGCCGCGGTCACCGCCATCGTGGTCGCCGTGATAATGGGTGAGGAAGAAATAGTCCAGGTGTTCAATGCCATTTCGCCTCAGCAGCGGGATGAGGATCGCCTCGCGCTGGGTGGCATCAGCACAGTCCACGAGGAGGGTTTTTCCGGTCGGGAAGATCACCAGCACGGCATTGCCATGAAAGATGTGGGGCACGATGAGGGTCAGCAGGGCAGGAGCGCGATACGTCACGACGGTGAGATACATGCGCAGGGGTTCGCCGCTGTCGAGGGTAAGAGCGAGGGTATGTTCACCAGGGGTCAGCTTGGCCAGGTCAGCGCCGGCCAGCCGTACTCGCCAGGTATCTTCCTGCCAGGGATAGGCCGCCAGGGTGTATCGGATGGGGTGGTTCTCGGAGGCGACACCGGTCAGGGTGCGGCCGTAGAGGTCCAGTTTGGCGACCAGGTCGCGGGGCTCCGCCAGGTAAAAGATATTGTTGACCGGGGTCATCTCGGGCTGGACTGCGGCGGTGTCGATCTCGATATAGTCGAGATCAAGGGTATTAGCCCCGCAGGTCAGTTCGAGGGTGTTCTCGCCGGCCTGGAGTTTGAAGACCATTTCGCGCCGGTACCACTGGTCGGCCCAACCGAATCCGACGCCGGAGGAGAGGCCGTTGCGGGCGAACTGGCAGATGCTTTCGCCGTCAGGGGCCTGATGGTTGAAGGTGAGGGTGTACCAGCCGGCGGCGGCCAGGTTGAACTTCCACTGCACCTTGCCGGGAGAGAGGCCGCGGAGGTAGCGGCCGCCCGATGCTTTGGCATCGGCGAGCAGGGTCATTTCCGTGGATTGGCCGCTTTCCGCCTCCAGCCGCAGGGGGGTAAAGGTCGTGGATGGAAATGGGGATTCGTTCAGGGCCTTTGCCGCGGAAAAAGTTATCATTGCGGCCAAAAGACCGAGCGTCAGGATGGCTGCATCCCGGAGTGAATTCCGCATGATGAACCTCCGTGTATCTTAAAGAATGAGTCCTCTTTATTGGCCTTGCCGGCAGTAAAATTAATCCATTACCAGAATGCCCCGGGATAGCTGCCAGAGCTGCTCCCATCCGCAAACCGTCAGAAGCTTTGCCGATTGCTATCTAGCGCACGAGGGTGAACTT
>DAOOPF010000226.1:0-3861 GCA_035388125.1 bacterium
CTTATTTAATAAGACAGACAAAGTCTATAACACCGGCTGCGGCACATTCCATTTCACCTGATTTAAAAAAAAGGGAACCGAATGCGGGGTTCCCTTTCCCTCTTGACACCTAATATAACGCAAGGAATCCATAAATGATCCTGCGCTGGATCACATTTTCGACATAAAGTAATTATTCCGCCAGGCAGGCCAGCCACTCCTCATCATGGCGTATTCCGGCCATTGCAAAATGGTCCGCGGCCAGGGCGGCGCGGAAAAGCTCCTCCTCTTCACGGAGGATGCCGGAAAAGATAAATTCGGCCGGAGAGGCGAAGAGCTGCCGCAGCAGCGGCAGCATGCTGACGATTTCGAGGCGCTGGATATTGGCCAGGATCAGGTCGAAGGGCCGGGGGGTGAGATCGGCGAGCGCACCGGCAAAAATCTCCATCCGGTCGTGCACGCCATTGGCGGAGGCGTTGCGTCCGGCTGTTTCGGCTGCGACCGGATCGATATCAAAAGCGACGATGGAGCCCGCGCCCAGTTTGGCCGCTGCAATCGCAAGGATGCCCGTGCCGGTGCCGATATCGAGCACCCGGCAGCCGGGGTAAATGCGCTCCTCGAGCAGCTGCAGACAGAGACGGGTGGTCGCATGCGTGCCGGTGCCGAAGGCCATCTCGGGATCGATCTCGATCAGACAGGGATACTGCACGGCAGGCGGGGCTTCCCAGGTCGGCTTGATGTAGATCTTTGCGCTGATCGCAAAGCCGTGGTAGCTCTTTTTCCACTCGGCGTTCCAGTCGCGATTGACGATCTCCTCAGCAACTACCGCCTCGGGCTGGAGGTTGTGCCCCATGGCCTGCAGCTCCGCCAGGTAGCGGCGGATGGGGGAGAGCACCTCATGCCGCGCTCCCTTGAAGGAGGCGGTCAGGCTGCCCTCGTTCTCAACCACACCCGCGGCGCCGAGGTCGAAAAGAAAGCTGGCGATGGCGTCACTGCATGCAGGCGTGGCGGGCACGGTGACGGCCAGGTAGATTTCCGGGGTGGACATGACGGACTTCCTTTCCGGCTGGGGCTGAGGCGGCGCCCCTGCGGTCAACTCATTCAGAATAGATCACCTGCAGTACCACCCGTCCGACTTTTTCGAGGGAGGACGGGCTGCACTTGTCAGGGGTGTCCGCCAGGGTGTGCCAGGGCGGATAGTCAAAATCGATGATATCAATGCAGGGGATGCCGCGCTGCAGCAGGGGGACATGGTCGTCATAGACCGCATACCCCGGGCGGGCGATGAATTCCGTCACCCCGAGCAGGGCGGCGGCGTTCCAGACCTTTTCGACGACAGGCCGGGCGTAGCTTAGAGAATACTGCTCCTGATAAATATTGAGGTTGGCGTCGCCGATCAGATCCAGAAGGATGCCGAAGCGAGGCCTGAAGGTGGGCACAACCGTGCGCGCGAAATACTGCGAGCCCTTCGCATAACTGTTGTCCGAGCCCTCCACGCCCTGATCCTCGGCGTCGAAAAGGACGATATCGACCCCGCAGCGGGGCGGTTTTTGGCTGATCAAGCGGGCGATCTCTAAAAGTACGGCCACACCGGATGCGCCGTCATTGGCGCCGAGGATGGGCTTGCTGCGGTTGGCGGGATCCGGGTCCTGGTCCGCCCACGGCCGCGTGTCCCAGTGCGCGCAGAGCAGGATCCGCTCCCCTTTCTCCGGTTGGAAATTGGCGATGATGTTGGTGGCCTTGGCCGACTGAGGGGCATGACCGAAGGTGTGAATGAACTCCTGGGTGGAGACCTGGCCGGCATAACCGCGCAGGGCCGTGACCAGCCAGTCGCGGCAGCGCTGGTGACCGGCGCTGCCCGGCACACGCGGGCCGAAATCGCACTGCTTCTGGAGCAGGGCGAAAGCTTTGGCGCCGTCGAAGGGGGGCGGATTCTGGGCGCTGCAGGAGAGCGCCAGCCCGGCGATGAACAGAGTAACACTGATGACAAGTCGCGAGGATTTCATTTTATCTCCCTCTTTCCGCCCGGTCGAAGCCGCCCCGGATTCCCGGCCGCACGGCGACCGGATGCTGCTCCGCTGCAGCCCTGCACCGCGGGCCACGCCCGCGCCCCGCTGACGCCCGGAGCAGCGGCGAACTAACGGCCGCGGATCGATATGTTGGCATTGAGCCCGAATTCATAATACGAGGTGTCCCCGATCAGTTTGTTGTGGGTCTTGCCCAGCTCCAGGAACATACCGCCGTTGACGCGCTCGGAAAAGCTGTACTGCAGGTCGGGCTTGAAGAGCCATTGACTGGTCTCGGCGGTAATTTCATACTCCCCGCCCGTGCGGCTCTTGCGCGTGACATTGCTCTTGGATGAGATCGTGACCTGAAGATTGACGTTGTTCTTCAGCCGCATGTTCTTGAAGGGCCAGACCGGTATGGGGATACGGAAATTGCTCTGCTTTCGGTACTGGGCCGAAATCGACAGATCGTTGGTCGTGGTTTTAGTCCCGCCCACACTGTATCCCGACGAGAGCGAGTTGTTCTCGCCGGCGGTGTAGCGCACGGACATGGTCATGCCGTTCTTGAAGCTCAGGCTCATACCCGCCAGCGGCGAGAACTTGGAACTACGGTCCTCCTTGGTGATGACCTCCTTGCCATTCTCCATATTGTAGGTCTGGTCGAACTGGCCCGAATAACCATGGTCCAGACTCATGGTCTGCACATACTTGTTGACCAGGGGCAGCTTTTCGAAACCGCTGATGCGCAGGGTCCACTGCGGGAAAGGCATGTCGATCTCCTCCCCGTAAATAAGCCGGCTGTTGGAACGCTGGCCGGTCGTTGTGGTGCTGCGGTTGAGCGAGGCGGAGTTGTCGTAATTCAGGCTCACCTTGATATTACGGGTGATGGCGAACCCCGAAGAAACATGGACATTCTCGTTGGTGCTGGAGGTGTTGCGGTTGACGCCGCTGCTGCTGGTGCCGCCCACTGCGGTCTCGAGCGGTACCCCCAGGCTGTCCTGCAGCCCCAGCATGAACTTCATGCCCGGCATCCGGCTGATGCCGTAGGTGGTGAGGTTTTCGCGCTGGTTATAGGTGATGCTGAAAGGCTCGAAAAAGCCGAAGAATTTACCAAACAGGCTCATCACCGAAAAGCCGGGGCCCTCTTTCTCCTTTTTCTGCTCCTTCTTCTCCTCTCCGGCGGGGGTCTCTTTGCCCGGAGCGGGTCTGCGTACCGCCGGCGTCGGCCGCTTGCCGCCCTTGGCGGCGCCGGCCGGCTTGTAGATGGTGCTCCAGAGGTTTTCGAGGTCCAGCGAGCCGTTCACACCCATGGTCTTGGAGAGCTGGACGTTGCGCGACTGCACCTTCTGCTGCCGGTTGAATCCGTAGCGAAAACCTGCGCTGTAGGAAAAGTTGTTGGTCAGAAAGTTAAAGATCTTGGGATTATAGCCGATCTTGAAATTCTGGTTCATATTAGCCAGATAGCCCAGCTGCCCCCGGTCCAGCATCATCCTCAGCGAGTCCTGCGGGATGTCGTAAAGATCGTTGGCGTAGGTCCGGTTCAGGTCGAGGGCGAGGGACTCGAATATCTTCATCGAGCCGCCGATCGAAGAGTTGACCGCGAAGGTGCCGTTGTCGGTCTCCACGCCGGTGCGGGTGAGGGAGAGGCTCTTGGTCCGCGTCCCGGAGATGCGGCTGTTGAAATTCTGCGGCGTAAAGAAGAGCTTCATATCGGCCAGCTTGATCAGCCATTTGGCGTCGCCGAGCCATTTAAAGGGGCGGATATAATTGTTCGGGCTGAAGGTGACATCCCAGCTCAAATCAGCGTTCTGGGTGCGGTTGGTGGTCTCTTTCATCGTCGAATTGCTGCCGCGGTCGCGCGATTCACTATAGCTGG
>DAOOPF010000227.1:0-3841 GCA_035388125.1 bacterium
ACCCAGCACAGCGCCGAAGAAGCCTTTCAACGCGTGCTCGAATACGCCGGGGCGACGCTGCCCAGGCGCGATCCGGTCGATGCGCGCATCATCCAGGATGTGATCAACGGCACCGCCGCGTATGAAGGTTCGGCCTATGAAAAGGCGAACAGCGTGCCCGATCCCTCGCTTTTGTGCGGCATCATCGATTCTCAGAAAGAGGTTGGCGGCTGGCCCGAGCTTTTCAGCCTGCCCGCGCCGGCCGACGGCGACCACGACGGCATGCCCGACTATTGGGAGAACGCCAACGGTCTCAATCCGGCCGACCCCGCGGACCGCAACCTCCTCAACGATGAGGGCTATACCCGGCTCGAGGTCTATCTCAACAGCCTCACCGGAGCGACCACGGCGGTGCGGGAAGAACCCGCCGCGCAGCCGGCCGGCTTTGTGCTCAAACAGAACTATCCCAATCCCTTCAATCAGGGCACGACCATCCTCTTCGCACTGCCTTCCGCCGGCCCGGTGGAGGGGACGATCCGCGATCTGACCGGCCGCGTCGTGCGGCGGATGGCGGGGGGCGTTCTGGCGGCCGGCACGCACCGCTGGCCTTGGGACGGCCGTGAGGAAAGCGGTTTGCCCGCGGCTTCGGGACTCTATTTTTGCGTGATCCGTTATCAACAGCAGCAGCAGGTGATCAAATTGCAGCTCCTCCGCTGACCCTGGCGGCAGGGCTGATCGCCCGTATACTAGCTCTAGAGCAGGAGTGGATATGCCATCTAAAGGATCATTGAGCAGAACGGGGAGAGGCTTTGCGCTGATCCTGCTGCTCGTTTTTACCGGCGCTCAGGCCCAGACGCGCAGCCGCGTCAGCGGTACGGTCAAGGATGCCGCCAGCGGAGAGACCCTGCCCGGGGTCAATGTAGTCATCGAGGGCACCAGCCTCGGCGCCATCACCAACCTCAAGGGCGAGTTTGTCATTATCAACGTCCCGATCGGCACCGTCGCCGTCCGGGCCTCGCTGATGGGCTACACGACCCAAAAACTCACCGAGGTCATGGTCTCCGCCGACCGCGTCGCCAGGGCCGATTTCGCCCTCCGGCAGACGGTGCTGCAGGGGAGCGAAGTGGTGGTGCGGGCGCAGCGCGACGAACTCAACCTCGAGGTCTCCAACACCCAGATGGTGGTGAGCGATGCCCAGCTCCAGGACGCCACCGGCATCCGCGAGGTCAATGCCTTTCTCACCAAACTGCCCGGGGTCTCGACCGACAACGGCTATCTGACCATCCGCGGCGGCTCGGCCGACCAGACCGGCATGCTCGTCAACGGCCTCTCCTATGTCAATTCCGCGGCCGGCAACGCCGAGACCAGCATTCCCCTCAGCGCCATCGAGCAGATCTCGCTGATGTCGGGCGGCTACAACGCCGAATACGGCAATTTCCGCTCCGGCCTCATCAACGTCAGTACCAAGTCCGGTTCGAAGGAGGCCTATCACGGCACCATCAGCCTCTCGATGGACAATGCCCACATCCGCCGCTTCGGCGGGCCGTTTTACGATACCCAAAGCCAGCCCCTGCGCGTCTATCTTGATCCCGCCGTCGCCTTTAACGGCACCAATGAGGTCTGGAAGGATGACCCCTACCTGCGCCAGCAGCACCCGACCTTCACCGGTTGGAACACCGCCGCGGCCAATTTCAACAAGGGCAATCCCAAAATCCCGGCGACGCCTCTAGACTATTACCTGCTGGCGGCGTGGATGTTTATGACGGTTCCCGATTACGATGGACTGGAAAAAGCCGGCATCGATATCAGCGGCATCACCGCCCGGCAGCGCGCCCTCTTCGCGGAGCACCGCATGGAGGAGGAGGGCAGCGACTGGAACATCGACGGCGGCTTCGGCGGGCCTCTGCCGCTGATCGGCCACTATCTCGGCAATGCCACCTTTTACGTTTCCAACAACTCCCAGGCGCGGCACTATGTCATGCCGGTGGTGCGCAAGACCCAGGAGAGCTATACCACCCTCGCCACCCTGCGCAGCCAGCCGCGCAACAACATCACCCTCACCTTGAACGGGCTGCACAAGCGGCAGATGGGGGTCAGCCCGATCCGGCCTGCCTTCGGCGATTTTCCCGACGCCAGCCGCTCGGGCGGATTCATGCCGCTGAACAATATCCGGAATATCAGAAACGTCGGCGACAGCTACGCCTACTGGTTCGATCCGCCCTTCTTTCCCGAAATCGACCAGACCACCCTGATGGGAGGCATGACCGTCAACCACGTCCTGAGCAAGAGCCTCTTCTATGAGCTCAGCCTCAGCGCCATGCACATCAAAAACAACTCGAACGTGGGCGACAACCGCGACCAGACCATCCTCACCCAGTTCGGGCCCTTTCCGGTCACCGAGATGCCCTTCGGCAAGTTCATGTACGGCACCAACAAGCTCCAGGTCGATACCAGCTACACCTATACCTACCCCAGCTACGACGGCCTGCCGGGTGTGCCCTACCGCTTCCGCCGCAAGGAGGGCGATCTCTACGACAACACCCGCGTCGGTCAGTACCGCGCCAAGTTCGATCTCGCCTGGCAGGCCGGCTCCAGCCACTATCTCAAGGCCGGCTCGGAGTATAACAATATCGACATCAGGCACAACCTCTGGCAAAAGTGGAACGAGAACTATTACAACGCCTATGAATTCAACTATCACCGCACCCCGAGCCAGACCGGCATCTATCTCCAGGACCAGATCACCCTGGAATCGATGATCGCCAATCTCGGTCTGCGCTACGACTATTATTACGGCGGCGGCGGCAAGTGGCCGACCGGCGATGCCTTCGCCACCGAGGCCTTCACTCCCCAGACTTTTGGCGAGGACTCGGTCCTCTTTGACTATCTCGAATCCGGCCGCTCCTGGATCTGGGACAGCTGGGAGGCCTATGACCGGGAACATCCCGGCTTTCTGCAAAAGATCAGGAATTTTCACACCCTTAGTCCCCGCATCGGTATCTCCTTCCCGGTCTCCGACAAATCGAAATTCTATTTTAACTATGGCCACTTCCGCTCCAATCCGCCCTACTACACCATGTATCTCTACCGCTATCGCTATACCAAAAACGGCCTTTATGACATGTCCAACCCCAACCTCGAGCCGCCGCGCACCATCAGTTACGAACTGGGTGTGGCCTATAACTTTTACGACAGCTTTGTCGCCAAGATTTCCGGCTACTCCAAGGATGTCAGCGGCCAGCACGGCGAGGTGACCTACACCAACGCGGCCGGCTCCATCAACTATGACGCCTGGTCCAACAACGAATACGAGGACATCCAGGGCTTCGAGATCAATATCAGCAAGAGCGACGGCGGCTGGGTCAACGGCTGGGTCAATTTCAACTATATGCTCAAGAAATCGGGCCTGACCGGCCGCGAGACCATCACCGACGTCACCATCAACAACGATCAGGAGGGGCTCTACGAAGGCCAGGAGTCCAGCTCCCTGCCCGTGCCCAAAATCAACGCCAACCTCACCTTCCGCGCGCCGGATGATCTGGGACCGGGAGTGCTCGGCTTCCATCCCCTCGGCGGCTGGAACTTTACCCTCTTTGGAGAATGGGAGCGCGGCGACCATTTCACTTTCAACCCGCTCAGCGAGCTCCACGTCAACGACAATATGCGCTGGCCGGACTATACCATGATCGATCTCAAAATCACCCGGATGTTCCGTCTCGCCGGTGTGCAGACCACCCTCTTTGTGGACATCAGCAACCTGTTCAATTTCAAGGTTAATTATATGGAAAGAGGCTGGCCATTCGACAGCGCGGTCAACGACGAATACTATTACCTGGCCTCGCTGCGGCTGCCGATGTACGAT
>DAOOPF010000228.1:0-3823 GCA_035388125.1 bacterium
GCGGTGTAGGCGAAGCGCATAAAGCCCTCCCACTCCATGCCGTCGCAGTAGCGCACGGGATAGGGATCGCCCTCCTGGGCGGAGCCCATGTTGATTCCGACCACGACCGGTTTGCCCGGATGAAGTGCGGCGAACTTGGCCCGTTCGTAGGGAAGCATCTCGCTGATGCCCGCGCTCCACTGTTCGTTGAACCACGCCAGTCCCTTGCCCGGCTCAGTGAGATCGTCGAGATGGTTATGGTCGAGATCCAGGGTCGACTGAAAATCATCGCCCCAGAAAAAGAAGCGGAACGAGTCGTAAAAGAGGCCATTGAAACGGCTGAAATCCTGCTTGGCCGGGTTGAAGCGCTGGTCGATGTACCAGGCCCAGACGGGCATGTCATTCACCAGGGGGGCCAGAGGGGTGACGTTATGGAGATAGCCGAAGCCCTGAAAACGCGCGGGCCGTTTGATCGAGTCGCCGGCGGCGTGAGAGCGGTTGAGGGCATAGTCCCCGCTGACAGGGATGCCGTAAATGGTCGAATCGGTAAAGCCGGAGAAGGAGATCCAGTCATCCCCGCCGATGAGGGCGTAGAGATCATCGCTGATGGTATTAGTCTTAAAGCCCGTCGTGGAATCGACGCGAATCTCAGCGGCGCCCGGCTCGGCCGCTGCGGTGAGAGTGCCGTAATAGCTGGAGTAGACAAAACAGCCCGGCGGCCAGATCGGATTGCCGGGCCAGACTCCCTGCCGGGAGGTGCCGAGGATGACGGTGTTGGGATTGAGGGCGTGGATGCTGTCGTTCAGCGCATAGGCGTTGATGCCGGCTCCACCGTGGACAGCGAGATCATAGCGGCTGATGAAATACTGCAAAGCTCCGCCGGCGATGCCGCCGGGGCGCTGGAAAACCAGTCGGGGATAGGGGGGCTGATACTGCTGCGCCGGGAGTGCCGGTACCAGGGCGAGGACGAGCAGGGATAACAGGGGGATGAGCCGGCCGGAACGCCGGCGGGGCATAAAAAGCATCGGTTTCTCCTCTCAAGCTGCGGATGGCTCTATCGCTTCCAATTCATATTACCCGCAGGCGGAAGCGAATGCAGAAAAAGAGGAGAAACCGGGTGGATCACTCGCCAGTGGCTTTGACCACTTCGGGGATGGTGCGCAGCATGATCTTGAGGTCGAGCCAGATCGACCACTCGTCGATATACTGGAGATCGAGGCGCATCCATTCATTGAAGCGCAGGCGGTGGCGGCCGCTGATCTGCCAGAGGCAGGTCAGGCCGGGGCGCATGCTGAAGCGGCGGATCGGCCACTGTTCGTAAATATTGTTGACATCGCGCACCGGCAGCGGCCGCGGGCCGACCAGACTCATCTCGCCCTTGAGGACGTTGATCAGCTGCGGGATCTCGTCGATGCTGGTCTTGCGCAGCCAGCGCCCGACCCGGGTGATACGCGGATCAGCAGCGATCTTGAAGGCCGCGCCGTCCGCTTCGTTGAGATGCTCGAGCTGGGACTGAAGAGCTTCGGCCCCATCCACCATGGTGCGGAATTTGTAGATATTGAAGCGGCGGCGGTTGAACCCCACCCTCTGCTGCTTGAAAAAGACCGGACCGGTCGAGGAGAAGGCGATGAGCGCGCTGACGACCAGAAAAAGCGGAGCGAGCAGGAGCAGTCCTGCGCCTGCCAGCGTAAAATCGAGCAGCCGCTTGATGATCAGATGGGAGAAGCGGCCCCGGCCGGCATTGCGCAGGCTCAGCATCGGCACCCCGTTGAGCACATAAGCCGCGGTATCGGCCGTCTTGAGCTCCATCCAGTCGGAAGGAACACGGCAGGGAACCGAGAGCTCGTCGCAAAGGCGGGTGATCCGGCGAACCTGGTCATAGTAGGTGCTGATCGGCAGGGCGATAAAGACCTCATCGACCGCATGGCGGCAGAGATAGTCCGGAAAGGCGTCCAGGGTGCAGAGCCACTTCCCCTGCCAGAGACGGGTGTTCTGGGGATGATCATCCACAAAGCCGAGCAGCCGGTAGCCAAGGTCGGCGCGATGGAGAATCTTTTGCGCCAGATCGACCGCTTCGGGGCCGCTGCCGACAAAGACGACATGACGCAGATTGCGGCCGTGGCTGCGCAGGAAAACCAGCCCCTCCCGCACCAGGGCGCGGCTGGCAATGGCCCCGCAGAGGGCGAGGAGGTAAAAGAGGAGGATGATCGCCTTGGTGCTCTCCTCGGCCACCAGCAGGGCGAGCGCAGCGGCCACCAGGGTGCCCAGAGTGACCGCCTTGGCGATATCCAGCCACTCCCTGACGCGTTGGTCGAGTCGGCGCACCTCGTAGAGGCCGAAATAGGCGAAGAGACGGTTCCAGGCGATGAGGAGCACCACCAGGGCCAGGCCATCGACCGGCCGCAGCTGGGCCGGTGTGAAAGGCGCAGAACCCTGCCCGGACGAGAGCTGCGCGTGCAGCATCACAGCGCCGCCGAGTGAGCAGAGCATCACCAAAAGATCAAGAATGCGGGTTCCCTTCGCCAGCAGCTTTTTCCGGGTAGTGCCCATAGAGATCCTTCGTTTCAGTAGCATTGGCGAAACCGTTGCAGATCGATGGCAGCAAGAGGTCAGTATTCGAAGAGGAGATAGCAATCCGCATGCCAGAAAACATGGGAGTAAACGGCGGGAGATGGCAGCTATAAAACAATGAGTTACGTATTTGTAATAGAGGGAATGGGGTGTCTCAACCGCAGTTAAGCGCCCAATTTAGCGACAATGTCATCCTTTTTTGCCTACCGGGTCGTCACCGAATCCGATTCGCTGTAGGCCAGACCGTACTTTCTCATCTTGTTGTAGAGGGTGCCGCGGCTGATGCCGAGGGCGGTGGCGGTGCGGCTGACGTTGCCGTTGTACTTGAGCAGGGCCTTGCGGATGAGCACCTGTTCGACGTCGTCGAGCTGCATGGAGCGGACGCCGAGCTGGAGGGGCTGGTTTTCCGGCACCGGTTCCAGTCCGGCCACCTGCAGGGCGTTGGATTCGATCTGCATGGCGCGGCTCATGATCGCCGCCCGCTGCAGGATGGTATTGAGTTCGCGCACATTGCCATCGAGGGCATGTCCCCTCAGCATGGTGAGGGCTTCGGGCTGCAATTCTCGCTGGGGCAGGGCCAGTTCTTCGCTGATCTGGTGCAGCAGGACCTGGCAGAGGCGGGGCAGATCGGCCTGGCGTTCCATCAGGTTGGGCAGGTGGACCAGACTGGCGCCGATGCGGTTGAAGAGGTTTTCGGCGGCCTCGTCAGGTACTTGCGTGCTCAGGCCGATGAGGCGGATGCCGGAGCCGGCTATGGTCTGGTGCTGCTCTTCGATGAAATGGGCAAGACGGTTTTGCACCGATACCGGCAGGGCATGGCCCTGTTCCAGCAGCAGGGTGGCGTCATAGGAGGGGTGCAGGAGGCCGCCGCGGGTTCCGAAGAGTTCGAGCAGGAGGTCGCCGGAAGTTTTGTGGGCGCAGGCCACGCGCAGCAGAGGCTGGAAGCGGCGCGGGCTGAGAAAGTGAAGCAGGCGGGCGAAATAGGTTTTGCCGACGCCCTCCTCGCCGCAGAAGAGGATGTGGCTCTCCTTGCGGGCCAGTTCCCCGACCAGCTGGAGGGTGCGGAGCATCTCCTCGCCGCTGCCGACGACGGGGCCGAGGTCGCGTTCGCGGCGCCAGCCCAGCCGCTGGGCGATGCGGAAGTGGGGGGAAAGGTCGAGCTGCATGGCGCGTTCGAGGGCTTCAGGGACCTCCTCGCTGAGGACGGGCTGGAGCAGGTAGTCGGTAGCGCCGAGACGGATCGCCTGCATGGCGGCGTTGAGGTCGGCCGCCG
>DAOOPF010000229.1:0-3789 GCA_035388125.1 bacterium
ATGATCGAGGTGCTGGAGAGATTGCGCAGAAAGAGCAGCAGGATCACGATCGCCAGCAGGCCGCCGAAGAGGGTGCTGTTGGCGACCGAGTTGATCGACTGCTTGATGAAAACCGACGAATCAAAAGTGGAGGTGATTTTGATCTGCGGCAGATCGAGGTTGATGCGCGCGATCTCCTTGGCGACCGCCTCCGCGACCTGGACGGTATTGGAACCCGACTGTTTGTTGATCGCCATGCGCAGGCCGGCCTTGCCGTTGAGGCGGTTGAGCGAGCGCACCTCCTGCCAGGAGTCGACGACATTGGCCACATCGCCGATCCGGATCGGCGTTCCCTGCCGCATGGTTATGACGGTGTTGCGGATCTCCTCGAGGTTGACGTATTCCCCCTGGGTGCGGATCTGGATCTCGAGGTTGCCCTTTTTGAAGAGACCCGCAGGGATGGTCTGGTTCTCGCTGCGCAGGGCGCTGAGGATGGCGTTGGTCGAGAGCCCCAGGGCCTTGAGCTGGTCGGCCTTGAGATCGACATGGATTTCCCGGTAGAGTCCGCCCCAGATGTTCAGCGCGGCTACGCCGGGGACGCGCTCGATGCGGTATTTGACCTGATCTTCCACCAGCTGGCGCAGCTCCAGGGGATGCATGTCGCTGGAGACGCCGAGGAACATGATGGGGGTGGCGGAGATGTCGAATTTGCGGATCGTCGGCCGCTCCATATCCTCGGGCAGCCGTCCGAGGGCGCGGTCGAGGCGGTCGCGGATGTCGTTGGAGGCGACATCGAGATCGGTGCCCCAGGCGAAGGAGCAGCGCACCACGCTGCGTCCCTCGCTCGAAGTCGAGGTGATCTCTTCGACCCCCTGCACGGCCGCCAGAGTCTCCTCGAGCGGGCGGGTGATCAGCTCCTCCATCTCCTGGGGGCCGACATTGCCGTAATCGCTGACCACCGAGATGGTCGGATAGGTGATCTCGGGCATGAGGTCGATGCTGAGCCGCGAAAAAGAGACCAGCCCGAGGACGATGATGACCAGGAAAATGACTGTGGTCAGAATGGGACGGTTGATCGGTCCGTTTACAAATGCCATGCACTTCGCTCCTGGTAGATTGGTCTAGTTGCGTGCTGATGAGGTTGCGGATGCGCCATTTTCTGCCGCGGGCAGAATGATCAGGCTGCCGTCCTGGAGCAGGTGCTGCCCGAGGGTGATGACAGGCCCCGTCAGTTTCGGAGAAAGGATTTCGGTGCGTTCGCCGCTGACGATGCCGATTTCGACGGGAACATAACGCGCGCTCTTGCCGTCGGCGGAGACGAGAAAGAGGCCGCTGGCGCCGTCGCGTCCGACGATCGCCTTGCTCGGCACCGTCTGGGCGCCGGCGCTGCTGGCGAGGGTGACCATCACCCGGGCGAACATCCCCGGCTTGAGCATCCGCCCGCTGTTATCCACCTCCACCTCCATTTTGGCCACGCGCGCGGCCTCATCCAGCACCGGGGCGATGCGCGCCACCAGGCCGGCATGCCCTTTGCCCGGCCAGGAATCGACGTGGACGGTCGCGGCCTGCCCCACCTCGATGCGGCCGTAATCGCGCTCGACGATGGTGGTGCGGACGATCACCCGGTCGATGCCGACCACCGAGACCACCGCCGAATTGACCGAGAGCAAAGCCCCTTCATCCACAAAGCGCTCGCCGACAAAGCCGGGCTCGCTGGCGGTCAGACGGGTATAGTTGAGCCGGATCTGCGCCGATTTGAGTGCGGCCTGGCGCTGCTCCACCTGGGCCTGCGCCAGCTCCAGCCTCGATTTGCGGGCGACCTCATTGCTGCTGGCGACATCGAATTCGGCCTGCGCCGCAATGCCTTTCTCTTTCAGCAGCCGGACCCGCTCGAGCTCCTGGGCGGCCAGGATCGCCTGGCTTTGGGCCTCGATCAGCGAGGCTTCGGCGATCTTGAGATTGGCTTCAGCCTCGCGCAGCGCCTGCTGGTATTCGGCGTCGTCGATCACGGCAACCACCTCACCGGCCCGCACCCAGTCGCCGATGCGCTTGCGGATGGACAGCAGACGCCCCGAGACCTTGGGGGCGAGGATGTATTGATAGATGGGATAGACCGAACCGGTGAACTGCCGGATCTCCTCGATCGGTTCGTAGCGGACACTGTCAGTTTCGACGGCAACGGGCAATTGCCCGCTCCCGCGCTTGGCGTTGTCCGAACCCCCGAAGATGAGGGCGGCGATGCGCCAGAGGAGAAAGAGGAGAAACAGGGCGGCGAGGGCGATGAACAGGGATTTCTTTTTCATGCAGGGATTCCACAGAACGTTAGGGACTGCTATTCGAATTATCTATAATAGGACGCAGAAGAGGACCACAAGTTCCGGTTCTGGTACGGCACAAGGTACAATATTTTTCCCTTTTGGGCAACAGCGGCGGTGCGGCAATGCTCCCGGACGAAAGTTTTTGCAGAAGCGCAAAAAAACGCTTTGAAAAACGGGACAATTGATTATCTTTACCTGAAGATAGAGGGGGCTCTGCTGCAGTGGATGGGCACCCCCCGCAAGAGTGACGGCCCGGGGCGTGCCCTTTTTCACTCCGGGCGGCTGCTTCTCTCCTCCTGCCAGGCCGACGAGGGGTTATGCGCGCGCCGCACAAGACCGAAACAGGGTGCCACTGCGTTGTAAAAACCGGTCGTCTCGGTTTGCGCGGTTTTACGCCCGCGCCGGGAATCATCAAACTGCTCTCCTGTCTGCTGCTGCTCATTTTCACACCCGCCGCTGCTCTCGATCCCCACAAACTGATCTCGCAGTACGATATCCGCCTCTACACCGCTAAAGACGGCCTGCCGATGAATTCGGTCAAGAAGGTCTTTCAGGATTCGCGCGGCTTTATCTGGATCGGCACCCAGGAGGGACTGGTGCGCTTCGACGGCATCAACTTCAGGCTTTTCGATAAAAGCCGTTACCCCGGCCTGCGCTCCCATTTTATCATGGATATCGTCGAGGACCACACCGGCCGTCTCTGGATTGCCACAAGCGGCGGCGGGATCAGCCGTCTTGAGGGCGACGATTTTGTCACCTGCACCACCGGTGAGGGGCTCGCCCATAACGTCGTCAACACCCTGCTGGTCGCGCAGGACGGCAGCCTGCTGATCGGCACCGAGAACGGCCTCTCGCGCTATGCCGGGGGACGGCTGGCGACCTGGCGCTTCAAGGACAACGTGAATACCAACAATATTCAGGCATTGGCCCAGGACAGCTCCGGCGATCTCTACGTCGGGCGCTATTCTTGTCCAATTACCCGCATCGCCTGGGCGGAGCTGGTGCCGGATTTTAATCCTGCTGAGAGCGCTGTAGCCTACTGCCACGTACCGGAGCCAGCGCGGAGTGCTCCGCCCTTCACCAGTGACTCCTCCTTTACAGCTTTGTGCGTAACCCGAACAGGTGAAATATTCGCCGGCAATGTCATCGGTTTGCTCGGCAGCATCACCCCCCGATCCGGCAGTGAACTCACCTGGTTGTGGTCGCCCGCCTCCCGGCGGGATCAGATAACCTTGCGCGCCCTTCTCGAGGACCGCGACGGTCAGCTCTGGCTCTGCACAGAAGGAAGGGGGATCGTGCGCTGGCATCGTGGGCAGAGCAGCAGGCTCGATATCGAACATGGCTTGCCCACGAGCGGGGAGACTTTCCTGACGATCATGGAAGACCGCGAGGGATCGATCTGGATCGGCGGCGACGGCCTGCTCAGGATCCGGGACAACACCTTCACCTCCTGGGGCAGCCCTGAGAAGCTCCCCGGTGATTATGGCCATTC
>DAOOPF010000230.1:0-3678 GCA_035388125.1 bacterium
CGCGGTCAACGACGAATACTATTACCTGGCCTCGCTGCGGCTGCCGATGTACGATGCGCCCGACTATGACGCCTTGCGCACCACCTACCCCGGCTATTTCATCCCCGGAGAGGACAAGATCGGCGACCTGCGCTCGGCCGGTAAACCGTACATCAACGATCCCAATTTCAATTTCTGGCTCTATGGCCAGCCGCGGGATATCTGGTTCGGCCTGCGCTTTGCGTTCTGATTGAAAATTTATCTCACAGCGGCACAGAGACACAAAGGAGACCGGGAAGGCGGAAAGATCTGTTCGGATAAGCACTGCCTCTCTTTGTGCCTCCGCGCCTCCGTGAGCGATATCTTTTGGCAATCTTCAAAAAATGGAGCAATGCATGTATACTCACTCCAAAATATCCAGTCTGCTGCGGCTCGGCCTTTTGATCATGGTGTTTGCCTGCACCGTCCGGGCCCAAAAGGCCCCGGAGCTGGAGACCGCCCTGATCAAGGTCAACCGCGTCTGGACCGGCGTCACCGCCAACGGCGCCAAGGCCAGCTTTGACTACCGCGCCGGCTTTTTCCCCAACGATTTCGACATCATCGGCGTGCGCGGCCAGGAGCAGGACCTCTGGGCCGGCGCCGGTTTCAAACTGGCCACGACCAACTGGCGCGACCCCATCGACACCCTGCACACCGTCGCCGTCTACGGCCCGACCAATGATTTCATGCCCAACGGCAAGGTGACCGAACGCATCAGCAGCTACGTGCGCCATAGCTATACGGCCCAGGAGATCGATTTCAAACCGGTCAGCCTCGATCTCTTCGCGACCCATGATCCATCCCGATTCGGCGACCTTACCTGCGACCAGATCGTCCAGGTGACGACCGAAAACATTCTCGGCGTGCAGGTCAAACGGCGGATCATGGCCTGGAGCCAGACCTTCAATGACGACTATCTCATCCTCGACGTCGAATTCACCAACACCGGCGGCGATACCCTCACCGATTTCTATATCAGCGTCGAATCCAACGGCGCCAACTCTTACCGTTCCAACGGCACCCGGCCGGCCCCGGGCTCGGGCGAAAATTTCAACACCGTCACCACCTGGCAGCACTATTACGGCGGGCGCACCGGCGACAGCCTGCGCGTATTCTATGAGTACAGCGCCGATGATCCCTCGGTCCCCGGCGACCTCATGGGCGCACCGGTCACCTCCCAGAACGGCCGCCTCATCAATCCCGGGTTCGTCTGGTACTCGGTCCTGCATGCTTCGGAAAAGCCCTATACCGACCCGGCCGGCGATACGGACGATTTCCTCCAGCCCAAAGTGACCTACATGGGCACCGCCACCAAATTCCCCTACAACAGCGACGGGGATGAGTACGGCGACAAGAATTTTTGGGCCCTGCGCGGCGCCTACTCCGAATTCTTCCCGATGAGCGGTACTACCTGGCCCGGCACCTTCCATGCCGCCAACATCGACGAGCAGGGCAGCCCCAGCTACGCCGCCCATCCGGCCGGAACAATCCAGGCCAACAACTCCAAGATGTACTGCACCTTCGGTCCATACCACTTTAATCCCGGCGAAAAACTCCATCTCGCCTTCGCGAGCGGCTTTTCCGGACTCGATATCAAAACCGCCAAGGAGGTGGGGGCGAAATGGAAGAACGGCACGCTGGAAGAGCCGCCGGGCATTCCCAACCCCCGCACCGGTTTTCTGCCCGACAATTTCGCCTTTCCGGTCGACGCCAGCGAGATGGATATGCGCAAGGACCGCTGGGTCAGCACCGGCGTCGACTCGGTGATGAAGAGCGCCTGGCGCGCCCAATGGAATTTTGATCACGGTTACCGCATTCCCGCAGCGCCGCCGCCGGCCGAATCGGTCACCATCACCGGCCTCGGCACCGGCGTCGAGATCCGCTGGAGCGCCCCCGAAGCCGAAAGCCGAGCCGATTTCGCCGGCTACCGCATCATGCGCCGCCTCTCCAATCTCGACACCCTCTTTTTCGAAGAGATCTACACCAGCGGTCCCGAGGACAAGGCGGCCGAGCATCTCTACGTCGACAAGGAGGTCCTCATCGGCGCCCAGTATTACTACTATGTGCAGTCCCGCGCGCAGATCGCCGCCGACGATCCCCTCGCCGATCCGCTCAGCCGCGGCCGGATCATCTACAGCAGCCGCGTCATGCAGCCGACCATCACCTGGATCAATCCGCCCCACTTTTCCCAGAACGACCTGACCCGGATCCGCATCGTGCCCAATCCCTATAACATCAACGATCCCCTGCTCGTCAAGCAGGGATGGACCGATCAGCGCGGCATCCAGTTCTACAATCTTCCCGGGGTGGTGACCATCAAGATCTTTACCGAGTTCGGCGATCTGGTCCAGACCATCGAACACAACAGCCCGGTCAGCGCCGGATACGAGATCTGGGACATGATCACCCGCAACCAGCAGGTGATCAGCAGCGGGGTCTATATCGTCGTCTTCCAAAAGCCCGATGGCGAGACCGCTTTTCAGAAATTTATGGTCGTCCGGTGATCCGGATCCAAGGAGAATGCTCCCATGAAACTTGACCTGATAAAGATTTTTCTGATCGCCCTGCTTCTCACCGCCGGACTCGTGCAGGCCCAGGTGGGGCTGGACAAGATCGCTCAAAGCACGATGAATTTCCAGCAGGTGGGCCTTTCGGCCAGGGCCAGCGGACTGGGCGAAGCTTTTTGCGCCGTCGGCCGCGGAGCGGAGGCCGTCTTTTACAATCCGGCCGGAGTGGTCGAGGCCGGCCGGCGCCTGGACCTCAAATTCTACTCCACCGAGTGGATCGCCGACATCAACTATATGGCCGGCGCGCTCACCTGTGACCTCGGCCGCTACGGTGCGGTCGGCCTCTCTTTCCTCAACGTCGACTATGGCGACATCTATACCACCTCGCTGCTCGACGCCTCCGAAAGCGCCCTCTACCCGGAGGGGTACAAGGATACCGGCCTGGCGGACAATGTCGGCGCCTGGTCGCTCGGGCTGACCTACGGCCGCGCCATCAGCACCCAGTTCCTCATCGCCGGCAACGCCCGCCTGGTCAGCCAATCCCTCGGCACCTCGAACCTGGCCGGCGGCCTGACCCAAAACGACGCCGTCAAACTGGTCTTCGACGCCGGGGTCAAATACTATACCGGCATCAGGAGCTTCCGCTTCGGCATGGCCATCCGCAACTTTTCATCCAATCTCAAACGCGAAGAGATCAACGAGCAGCTGCCCCTCACCTTTACCATGGGCGCGGCCCTCGACCTCCTGGACCTGGTCACCGACGAGGAGGCCGGGCCGCACGCGCTCACTCTCTCGGTCGATTTCGTCCATCCGAATAACTATTCCGAACGGGTCAACGCCGGCATGGAGTACCTCTTCATGGAGCGGGTGGCTGTGCGCGCGGGCTATCAGGGCAATAACGACATCACCTCGTGGTCGGCCGGATTCGGCTTGCATACCCCGGTCGGGGGCAATGATATCTATATCGATTACTCCTATTCCTTCATCGATACCTTTGACAGCGTCAACCGCTTCGCGCTGGGAGTGGGATTCTGAGATCTCTGCTCACCCTGCTGCTCGGCTTGCTGGCCGCAGGCGGCCTGGCGCAGGGTACATATACCAATCCGATCCTCCACGCCGATTACTCCGATCCGGATCTGATCCGCGTGGGCGG
>DAOOPF010000231.1:0-3654 GCA_035388125.1 bacterium
TCAAGGGCGTAGAAGAGGGTGAGATAATCGCCCGCCTTGGGCAGGTACTGGGGTGCGGCGGCCGGATCGGGCTCCTCCACCTTGATGCGCATCCCCTTGTTAATCGAATAGGTGGTGCCCGAGCGGTAGCTGCGCGGATCGGAGCCGATATAGTCGCCGGTTTCGAGGTTGATGAGGTGGAAAGAGTTGGGGGCGGCGAATTCGATGCCGATGTGGGTGCCGGGGGTGAGGCTCGAGTCGGTGATGACCGGCGTTATGCGCGTGCGCAGGGTGCCGCGGGTGGTCTGCTGCTGGTAGTCGAATCGCAGCGTATAGGTGCGATCGCCGAGCGAGTCCTGGTCCACCGGCTGCACATCGAGCGCATAGGTGGATTTGCCGCGGCTGTGTTCAGCCGGAGCAGCGGAGACGGGGATGCGGTTGGCCGCACGGGAGACCGGTACGACCGCGACGGTGTTGAGGGCGTCGGGGGTGTTGCCCTTGGGGCTCTCCAGACTTTCGACCGAGGCATCGCCGCGGTCATAGGCCGTGAGGGTGTACCAGTACTCAAAGCCGTTTTCAATCGTGGTATCGGTAAAGCTGTGCTGAAGGCCGAGATCGAGGCCGATATTGTTGACCAGGTCGAATTTGGCGATGGGGACCGGATCGATGCCCACGCTCGGATCGACGTTGCGGTCGAGCTGATCCCAGTGCAGCCCTTTGTCGACGCTGCGGTAGAGGCGGTAGCCCTCAAAGTCGTATTCGCCGGAGTAGGTGTCGAGGGAGCGTTCAGCCAGATTGTCCCAGAAGAGGGTGACCCGGCCGTCGCCGGCGTGGGCGCTGAGGATCGGCGTGGCGGGCGGTTTGCTGATCTCGAAATTGAAGGCAAGGATCTTCTGCGCGGTCTTTAACGAGGTGTAGAGGTCCTCCTTGTTGGTGCCGGCCACACAGGCGGTGTAAAAGACGAGGGTGTCGCCGCGCACGAGCTGATAGGGGCCCGAGCTAAAGTTGGCGAGCAGGTCGAGGCCGGAGGCCGGGATGGTGGCGGGATCGTCATAATGGCGGTCCGGATTGGCGCCCTGATGGAAATAGAGGGGCACCAGCGACTGCGGGCGGATCGGGCCGGGATTGCTGGACATGATGGCAAACTGCAGACTGTCGTCGTCGCGGTCGTCGTCATAGAGGCTGTAATGGAAATCGGTGATGCCGGGCTCGACGCCGTCGATGGCCGGGCTTTTAAGCAGGGCGACGCCGAAATGGCCGGTGACGTTGCCGGACCACTCCGAGGAGGCCCCGTCGTCAAAAAAGTAAACCAGGTTGTTCGCCTTGTCGAAATCGAGCTTGTCGTCGCCGTATTCCGGCGCGCCGCCGCTGATGTCGCCGACGTCGATGTCGCAGTACATGGCAAAATAGAGGCTGTCGAGGTCCTTCGGCCCCTTGTTGGTGATCTCGAACTTGAAAAAGAGGAGATTCTGGGCGAACTTGACGCCGTAGGCGTAACCCGTCTGCATCACCTCCACGCCGAGGGGGGCGATGGTGTTGTTGTGATCGTCGTAGACGCAGTAGCTGTCCTGATCCGACTTGACCACCGGGTTGCCCGCCTTGTCTTTGACCGGCCAGCCGACGGCGGGGTTCCAGGAGAGGGGGTTGTCGCTGAAGGCGATCTTGGCGTAGCTGCGGTTGTGATAGCCGCCGACCGCCTCCCACTCCTCATTGGTGGTATAACGGCCCTGGATGACGTTGCCGGGGACGCCGACCATAGGATTGATGCGATAGATGTAATTCCGGCCCGAGCCGATGGGAAATTCGCCCGAGGGGCCCTGGGTGAGGCGGCGTGGATAGAGTTTGCCGCGGTTCTCGAAAAAGAGCCCGATATTGCTGGCGTTGTGGATGCCGCCCGCCCGATCCTCGACGCCGAGGGATTTGAGCAGGGAGCTTTCGTCACGCGGGCGGTCTTTCTCCTTCGCGCCCTGCCATGCCAGCGCTGCACCCATCATCAGACCTGACAGGGCGGCCAGTAACAGAATTTTCTTCATCATCTTTAATCCGTTCATGAAAGTTCAGTTTATCGCTGCAGGCCCAGACCCAGCCGGATGCTGCGCGGCGGGCCGTAATTGGAGGGATCGCGCATATATTCGGTCGAATAGCCGCCGACGAGGGTAAAATCCGGATCGCCGGTATCGCCCCAGACCCAGCGGATGTTGCGGTGATCGGTGAGGTTCAGGCATTCAACGAAGGCGCGCAGGCTGAAGCCGCGGCCGAGGACGAACCTTTTACCCGCTTCGAAATCGACGGTATAGGTGCCCGGCCGGCGCAGGGAGTTGCGGTCGACAAAGCCGATGTCGCGGCCGCTCGGAGTGTAGGGAAATCCGGAGGCCATCCTGAGCACCAGGCTGTAGTCGGTATCGGCGAGCAGGCGTTTGCCGAAAAGACGGGGACCCTCCTGTTTGGGTACCCTGAAGAGGGCCTGCATGCTGAGGTTGTGGCGCTGATCCCAGTCCAGATAGTAGAGTTTGGTGCTCTCCTCGGTGCCGGGATACTGCTCGGCCTCGGAAGAGGCGCTCCCCTTGGCGATGGAGAAGGTATAGCTCAGACCGCCGCCGAAGTAGCGGCCCGGCCGCATCTCGACGTTGACTTCAAAGCCCTTGTCGTTGGCATAGTCCTCGTTGACATAGACGGTATAGCCGACGAAGCGGCCGGTGTTGCCGGAAAAGGCCTCGTAGTAGCGGGTGCCGATATAATCAGTAATATCCTTGTAATGGGCCGTGAGGTGGGCGGCCATGCGGTCGGAGAACTGGTGGGAAAGTCCCACTTCATAGCTCACGGTCTGCTGGGCGTCGAGGTCGGCCTGGCCGAAGAGCGGCTCGCGCACATTGAGGTCATACTGGAGATTTTCGAAGAGGTACTGGTATTCCGGATTCTGGAAAAAGTGGCCGTAGGCGAAATGGATCTTGGTCCGGTCTGAGACCGGATGGGCGATGCCGAGCCGCGGGCTCAGCTGGGTGCGGGCCTTGACGGTAACCAGATCCTCCTGCGAGAGCGGATTCCTGCGGAAGGTGGCATTGGCGTTGAAATAGTCGTAGCGCAGCCCCAGATTGATGATCAGGAAGGGGAATTCGATCTTGTCCTGGATGTAGCCGGCCGCCTCGAAGGGCTGGATGCTGTAGTCATTAATATAGGGATAGTTGCGCTTCGGGTCGTAGACGTAAAAGAGCTTGAGCCAGTGTTTGCGGTACTGCACGCCGAATTTGACCTCATTGATCTTGTTGAGCTGCCAGACCATGTCGGTCTTGAAATCGGCGGTCTTGTTGTGGCTGTCATAGAGTTCGGGATGATCGGCCTTGGCATAGAATTCATAGCCGTCCCCGGCCCAGGGCAGATATTCCGACTCGGTGGGGCTGAGATAGTCGGAGGTGTCCTTGTCGATGCCGGAGTAATACTTCTCCTCGAGGAAAGAGAAGCGCATATCGTAAAAAAGGTTGGGCTTGACGCTGTGGTTGACCATGAGCAGGGTCTGATGGGAGTCGGAGCGGTGGCGCAGATACTGATCCGGGATATACTTGAAACTGTGGCTGTAGCGCTGGTATCTGGAACGGGTGTTGCGGTTGCTCAGGGTGAACTTGACCGTCGGCTTGAGCTGATAGGTGAGCTTGCCAAAGAGGCTGCCGCTGCGGTCGT
>DAOOPF010000232.1:0-3621 GCA_035388125.1 bacterium
TCGCCGGTGCTGCGCATGATGCTGGCCGGCCGGGTCTCCCCGAATCCCTGCGGCCTGTCAGTCTGCCGCTTCACGCGATCATAGAGCTCCGGGTAGTTCCTGAAGGTATAGTCCAGGAAGCCTTTGTGGAAAGCTTTGGCGCGTTCGTCCGAAAGCCGCAGGTTATAAGCTTCCGCGCCGATCGCACAGGCGTGGCCGAAAAAGCGGAAGCGGTAAGTCGGCTCCGTGATGATGTTGCGGATGAACCGGAAGATATTGGCCCAGTAGAAATTGTAGAGCGGATCAGTCCGGTCGAACTTGAGCGGAAAGGCGATCGTATGCTCCTGGATATAGGTCTTTTTGGCGAGATAGACCGATCTCGGCCGGGACTTGAATTCCCTGCCGAGGGAATCCTGCAGCGTGATGATGTAATCACTCGGCTTTTCCAGCCAGACCTGGATATCTGGGTATTTTTCGTCGAGGATCTTCCATTCCAGACTCCCCTTCAGATCGCCGCGCTGGAAGAACTCCTGCACATCGAGGGTGTCAGCCACCGTCGAGTTGCTCAGCACGAGAGCGGAGGCGGAGATGGGCACATAGCCGCGGATGATCGCCAGATAGTTGACCGGCAGCGGCAGGTGTTCCGTATCCCGGAAGGGGATGGGCTGGAAGAGCACGCTCTGGTCGCGGTCCTCGGCTGTGATCCGGACAAAGCGCCGTTCCTGAAAGACCCAGCGGGCATCCTCAGCCTTGCTCGGAATGTAGCGTTTGGGTAGCAGTTCTCCGGGCACGATGGTGATCTGCGCAGGCTGCACACCGCGCAGGAGCATCGAGTCCCGCACTGCTTCGCTGCGGAGGTCGGCAAGGCGGACGTCGTTTTCGCCCGAATTGGGATCGGCGAAACCCTGCAGCGTGATGTGCAGCGAGAGATCGCTCTGCAGCCGCGTCGAGAGGGTATCCAGAATCGGCCCGATCACCTGCGTGTGCAGGTACTCGTACTTGACCTTCGCGCTCGAAGAGTCGAAGCAGATTTCGGTGATGATCGGCAGATCATAGGTCCGGGTGGCGAAATTGACCGCGTTGACCGTATCTTTGGCGGCGATGGAGCCCTTGGGAATGGTAAAAAAGCGCGCGGCGAAGCGGTTATTGATCTCGTCATCCTCGCGGATCTTGTGCTCCTCGTCGACGATCGCGGTCAGACAGTGGCGTCCCAGATCGGGAGTGCGCCACTCCAGTTCGAAAATACGTTCCTCACCGGGCTTGAACTGATTGAGACTGATGCGCTTCAGGACCTGGGTCGCGCCGGGCTCCGACTGGCTCAGGCCCGCATAGGTGGTCTCGAGCGAATCGGTGAGGCTGAGCACAGTTTGCTGGATGAGCCTCTCCCCCTTGTTGACGACCTTGATCCGGAGCATGCCGTGGTAATCGTCCACGGTCAGCCAGGGAGAATAGTCAAAGGTGATCGATTCAACCGCCACATCAGTGATGGGGATGTGAAAGTGGGCGATGGTACGGCCTTTGAGACTGGCCGGACGCATGTGCCAGTCGAGATCGTAGGCGATGACGGACCAGTAATAATCACCCCCGTGCAGGAGAGGCATGGTCAGGGCCGTGGAAGTGTAATCGAATTCGGAGCGGAGAAAGGTGCCCTTGTTGGCCTGCAGCATGGGCAGATCCGCATCCAGGTTCCGCATGAATCGGGCGATCCGGGTGCTGTCCTGGTCGACCACGACGGCATAGCGGAGTTCATCAAAAAGATCCGGTTCGCGGCTCTGGCGCCATTTCAGCGCGACTGTGCCGGTATCGATCCAGGCATCCATCGCCGGGGCTTCGAAAGTAAAGCTCTCCGGTCCGATCGGGATATGGCTTACTGTGCCGCGATAGGTGTTGGAAAAGAAATCCTTCTCATCGATCGAGGCCAGATCGACCCGCAGGGCGTTGTTTTCGCCCGGCAGGACCGACTTGACCGGCGTATTCTGGTCATCGAGCCGCACCGAGAGACCGAAGGTGATCTGGTTCATCAGATCCATGTTGGTGTCGTAGCCGCCCTGGATCGCAAAGCGCTGGGCCCAGGCCACCTCCGCGCCGAAGGCGTAATTCTCGCCCTCATCGCGACGTTTCTGATAGTCGGCCGAGAGCTGCAGCTGCAATCCGTTATGGGTGCCGGTATTGAAGGAGAGACCGGCACGCAGGGCGTGCGGCAGAGGCGTGCCCACCGAAAGATACTGGATGTCGCTGCCGAGATTGGTCACCGAGACGCCGCCGGCGAGAATGCCGTAGCGCAGCGGACTGGAGCTGCCCCCGATAAAATTGAAACGGGGGGTGCGGTACATCATGCCGACATCGTAGATGAAAGCATGGGCATCATAATTTCCCAGCTGGCTCTGGTAGTATTTAAGGGTCGTACCTGCCGATAGGTTCTGAGTTATCAACGAGATGGGCTGGCCAAGGTTAGCCGAGACCAGAAAATCATGAGCTGATTCGGCAGCCACATAGCGGTCTGAGCTGTCGAATTCGGGCACCCCCTGATAGACCAGCCCCAGATTGAGGTGAGTGTTCCGGCTCCAGGGCGTCGGTACGCGTTGTCCGTAGAGGAAAGAGGCGTTATAGACCCCGGCGAACCACTTGGTGTAGGAAGCCGACCAGTACCACTGCCGCAGCAGCCCGCCGGTGCCGGGATTGGCATAGGGGGCATGCATCTCATCGAGCACTCCGGTGAAACTGCCGCCCATGGACTGCAACCGGGTACCGGGCAGCATCTTCAGAAAAGCGGCGCCTGAGCGCACCTGGCCTGTCGCCGCCCCCGCGGCGCATAGATAGAACAGCAGCGACACCGCCAGCGCACGACAGAGAGGAGGGATTTTCCTGAGCATTATATGAATTCCGATAGTCATGCTTATCTCACAATCATGAATTTTTTCCAGTCCTTGTAGTCATCCGAGAGCAGGGTCACAATATAGACACCGCTGCCGACTTTGACGCCATCGTTGGTGAGGCCATTCCAGTAATAGGTGGTCCATCCGGAGGGAAAGACCTCCTCAGTCAGCATCGAGATGTGGCGGCCGGCGATGTCGTAGAGATCGAGCCGGGCCGTACGGCTGGAATTCAGCCTGAACTTGATCTGCAGGGGGTCCTGAACGTCGGGCTCGTAGGTATTGCGATCCAGCGACAAATCATTGGCCTCGTGAATCATCACCCCGGTCTCGGCCTTGGCGCTGTTGCCGTACTCATCCAGGATGCGAATCTCGAATTTGATGATCTCCTGCTTGCCAGTGGTCGTCAGGTGTAATGGTTTGTAATCAGGATCGATCTGGTACCATTTATCGGGAACAAGAACTGTCTTTTGCACGAATGCGTCGCCGTAGCTGCTGTCGATCTGGCCGTCGGCCAGGTAGACCCAAAGGTCCCATGCGGCCACCGGGTTGTCGACCGAGACCTGGACCTGAACGGGATTGCCCACGGTGACCAGGGTCGGGACCGCCTCGATATAGGGCATGGGGACCGGAGGCGATTCAATGGTGATGTATACTGTGGCTTCGTCGCAGAGGGGCGGCACCTCGGTGTCGCAGACCTGATAGACAAAGGAATCGACGCCGGCATAGCCCGGGGCGGGGGTGTAGGTAAAGGTGCCGTCGGGATTGA
>DAOOPF010000233.1:0-3605 GCA_035388125.1 bacterium
GGTGCCGCTCACCAATCTGCTTCTTTTCTGGGTCGCGCCGGCCCTGCTCAGCACCTTTCAGCTTTTCTATTTCGGCACCTATCTGCCTCACCGCCGTCCGGCTGCGGGCTATGACAACATGCACCGCGCGGTCTCTTCAAATTATCCGGTTTGGCTCTCTCTGCTCACCTGCTTTCATTTCGGCTACCATCTCGAGCATCACGTCCAGCCGGTGGTGCCGTGGTGGAGGCTGCCGCGGCTGCACCGGCAGAGCGAGCTCTAAGACCCCGCGCCGGCCTTCGCGTCGCGGACAGGGTCTGCGGCTACAGGTAGAGGTCCACGATCACCGGATAGTGGTCGGAGACAAAACGGCCGTCCCAGCGCTCGGCGACGAGGCCGTGGTTGGCCGCGCGCCGGATCCCCTTGACAAAAATGAAATCGATCAGATAGTTGGGCTGGAGGGTGTCGTTGAAGCCGGTGAAGGACTGGCTGCCGCCGTAATGGCCGTTGATACTCAGCTGTTCGCTGTCCAGCATGCCGTCCGTCTGCCTGACCAGTTCAAGATAGGCGCCCTCCTGGCGGGTGCTGTTGAAATCGCCGCTGAGGATGACCGGCTGCTTCGGAGCGATCTCGCGGATCTTGCGCAGGATCAGAGCGCTGCTCTCCTGGCGCGCCTGCACGCCGATGTGGTCAAAGTGGGTATTGAAGTAGAAGAAGCGTTTGCCGGTGGCGCGGTCGCTGAATTCCGCCCAGGTGGTGATGCGCGGCAGGGCGGCGTCCCAGCCGCGGCTGCCGGCGCTGTCCGGGGTGGGGGAGAGCCAAAAGTTGCCGTGGCGGATCAGCCGCAGCCGGTCGCGGCGGTAAAAAATGGGGACATATTCGCCCTGTTCATGGCCGTCATCGCGCCCCACCCCGACCCAGTCGTACTCCGGCAGCAGACCGGCCAGCACCAGCACCTGCCGGTTGAGCGCTTCCTGCAGCCCGGCCACGTCGACGCGGTGAAAGGTGAAGGTGCGCGCGACCATCTCCTGGCGCAGCGGCCAGGTGTTGCCGCCGTCATCGGGGGTGTCATAGCGGATGTTAAAGCTCATGCAGCGCAGCGGCTGATCGGGGCTTTTGGCGCAGGAGCCGATCAGGCAGAGGGTGATGAGGAGCACCGCCATCAGGCCACTTTTTTTCATCTTTCTCTCCTTCAATGTTTAGTCCGAAATTTCCCGTCCGCTGCCTTCCGTGCGGCTGGTTGGTCCCCGCCTCGGCCGCTCGCCCTATGCCTTATTTCAACAGGAGCGCCTTGCGCAGTTCCTGGTGACCTGGCGATCTCAGACAGACAAAATACAAGCCATTGGCGGCCTCGTTCGCGGTCCAGCGGACCTCGTGGCGGCCGGCCGGCAGGGGGCCGTCGGCCAGGGTGGCCACCTCCGCTCCGGTCACATTATAAATACTGAGTGAGATCCGGTCCGCGACCGGCAGATAAAAGCTGATGGTGGTCGCTGGGTTGAAAGGGTTGGGATAATTCTGGTGGAGCAGGGGATGTTCCGGCAGCTTGCCATCGGCCACTTCGCGGACCCCCGATATCTTGTCGCGCAGCTGGTTGGCGGGCTCTTCCCCGGCATCAACGAATTTCCACTCCGACCCCTGTTTAAAGAGGATAGTGTTTCTGTTGTCGATCAGTTGGGCGTCAAAGGAGATTCCCCGGGCATAGTCAAAGGCGTGCATCTCGACCGCGATCTGGTTTTCGCCCGTACGCAAAAAGTTCAGGCCATTGGCGGCATTGATCACCACCATCTTGCTCAGGTTGGCCGCCAGGGCCGTGGCCGCGGGAGTGGCGGCTGAGATCTCCTCATCCGCCGGCAGATTGATGCGTTCGATCTCCCGGCCGTTGAGGCAGACCACGGCGCCGTCACGGCCTTTCACGAGCAGCCCCAGCCCGGTCAGGGCGGCGGCATCGGCGACGGTGAAGCTTTTTCTGAAATAGACCGTTTGCACTGTGCCGCAGGGTGTTTTGAGGCCGCTGCTGGTTCCATAGCCGATGGGTGCGGCGCCGGATTTCCAGCCGGTGTCATCATACTCCTTCTCCTTCCAGTTGAGCAGGATTTTGGTCGTATCGACATCAAATGTAACGGCGAAAGAGGAGGGCATCATATTGCCCCTGAGATCGGCGGCGCGGAAATAGTAGAGATAGTTCCGGCCATGCTCGCCGGTGAGGGTGACGGCGTGTCTGCGCTGGCCGGTGGTGGTGCAGGTGTTCTCCATCTGATCCCAGCTCTGGTCCTGGCTGCTGTAGCGGACAGTGGCGTAGGTGTCGGTTTCGAACTCGAGGGTGATTTCACGGTTGTAGCTGGTCTGCGGCGAGTCCGGGAATCCGGTGAAAACCGGCGGGCGGGTGTCGTCGTAGGGGCTCCAGGCGTCAATGCTGTTGATGGCCTTGATCAGCTCTTCCGCGATCTTGTGGTGGGTCGCCACGCTGGGATGGCCTTCGTAGACATAGCCTCCATCATAATAGGGATAAAAGGCGTAGTAGATATCTCCGTTGCCGGCGCTGTTTTCTTCGCTGACGATCTCGGAGATCACCTGCTGCAGCCATTCCACGTGCGGTGCGACGGCGAGGATCCTGACACCCGGATAGAGATCGCGCACCGTGCCAATGAAACGGTGATAGCTTTCCTTGTAGAGCTGACGGTTGGCGATGCTGACCGGCCCACTCCAGCCGCCGAAGCCCGAATAATCGTTCAACCCGAGGCCGATGACGACAAGGTTGGGGATCCATCGGGTGAAATCCCAGAGCGGCGTGGCGGCATGAATGTGGGTTTGGCCGAAGATGGCGGGAAGGCTGCCCGAGCGGGAGCCCTGCCAATCCATCACCATGCCGTAGCCGGAGCGGCTGGTCATCATATAATCGGCATTGAAATGGCGCGCGGTGATCGGGCCAAAGCCCTCGGCGATATTGGTGAGAGGGGCGTCTTCCGCCGGCTTGTCCGGCTTGTCGTACTCGTTGCCCGAGGCGCTGGTGAAAGAGTCACCGACGAACTCGATGCGCCGCTGCAGCGCCCGCTCGGGCGGCTGCAGAGCTTTGCCGTCATCGAGGACAAAGCCATGAAAGGAGAACCTGGTCCAGGTGGTCTCGTTGCGCTTTTCGATGCGGATCGTATGGACGCTATCCGCCAGTCCGGTCGCGAGCATGTAGGTGGTGACGGTGGCGGCGGTCGGATGCAAGACCGCGTGGTGAATTCCGTCGATGATGATATTGTAGTAACAAAAATTATCCGCCATTCTCACCCCGATGCTGCTCCCCTCGAAACGGGCATGGATGTAAACACCGGGCCAGGAGTGGGATGGAGCGAGGGGATCGCTGAAATCCCAGCGGCCATAGTACTGGATGTTGGGATCGTCCGCTGGGATTTCGACGGAGGCGGAAAGAGGAAGGGTCCCGCTGTTCAGCACAAGAAGAATGAGAAGGAAAAGTGATTTTTTCATCCTGTTATTTCCTTTTTGCTGAGGATCGCTGCCCGGACCAGGGGTGGACTGGATCGAATGCCCTCTTGCCTTCAACCCGGGCTGGACGCATACACCTTGTGACTTTAATTTTAGACATTGCTGCTGAGATTGTCAAGCTCTTTATCGGCTGC
>DAOOPF010000234.1:0-3589 GCA_035388125.1 bacterium
CTTCGACTGCCTCAACACCATCCGCATCGCCAAGCTGGATGAGCGCATCGAGGCCCTCCGCAGCCGTATGAAGGGGGGAGAGAAGCCGGGCGAGGAGCTGCTGATGGAGTATCGCACTGTGGTGGAGGAGCGCAAGCGTCTTGAACAGATCGAGTTCGCCTTTGAATGACCCCGGTTTTTCCGGAAGGCGCCGGCCGCGCCGGGAGATGGACCTGAAAAGGAGCAGATGATGAGCAAGGGATTCAAGCCGGTTCCGGTCGAACTGCTGCGCTGGCAGTGCGACCAATATGTTCAGGCCTTTCAGTCGACCGAGGAGCTGGAGAGCTACCGCAAGATCCTCGGGCAGGAGCGGGCTCTTGCGGCCCTCACTCTCGGCCTGGAGATGGACTATCCGGGCTACAATATTTTTGTCAGCGGGGATACCGGCACGGGGCGCAGGACGACCGTCAACTTTATGCTCCACGATGAGCGTTTTCGCAAGCCGGTGCCCGATGATATCTGTTACGTGCACAACTTTCAGAATCCGGACATGCCGAAGGTGCTGCAGCTGGCGGCGGGCGAGGGGCTCCGCTTCAAAAAGGGCATGGAGGATGTCATCGCCCAGCTCCGGGTCGCGGTTCAGCAGGTGCTGGAGAGTGAGCGGACGCGCAAGCGGCGCGAAGCTGTGCTGGAAAAGTACGCTGTTCAGCAGGCCGAACGGCTGCAGCAGTTCGAAAAACTGGCGCAGAAAGAACAGTTCACCCTCGTGCAGGTGCAGATGGGGCCTTATTCCAAGCCCGATGTGCTGCCGGTCATCGAAGGCCAGCCTGTGCCCCTCGAAAGTCTGGGCGAGCTGGTCGGACAAGGCAAGATCAACGAAAAGCGGGTGGCGGAGATCCAGCAGGCCTATATCGAGCTCAGCAAGGAGCTTGCCAAGCTCTTTCAGGAGAATCAGCGGCTGCAGCGCGAGAAAAAGGCCCGGGTGGCCGAACTGGAGTACGCCATCGTCAAACCGGTGATCGAGGAGGCCTTTAAGGATCTGCGCACCGCCTTTGCCGCCAAGCAGGTGAGCGACTATCTCGACGCCGTGCTCAGGAGCCTGCTCGAGAATCTCGGTAAATTCCAGGCCCGGCCCGAAGGGGAGGAGGGCGAGACCGGGGCCAGAGAGGAGAAATCCCGGGACCCGTTCCTTGAGTACCGTGTCAACGTGCTGGTCAACAACGCCGGCAAGGAGTATGCGCCGGTCATTTTTGAGAATTCGCCGACACACAGCCGGCTTTTCGGCAGCATCGAACGGCTCATGGACAGCAACGGCCAGTGGCACACCAATTTCACCCATATCCGCGCCGGCTCGCTGTTACAGGCCAATGGCGGCTACCTGGTCCTGCATGCCCGGGACGTTCTGCTCGAGCCCGGGGTCTGGCCCATGCTCAAGCGCATGCTCAAGAATGCCGAAACCGAGATCAACGCCAACGATCCGGTGCTGCTGCTGGCCATGACCGCGATGAAGCCCGAGCCCATCCCCCTCAGCGTCAAGGTCATCATGCTCGGCGATCCCTACCTGTACCAGCTGCTCTATTCTGCGGATGACGATTTTCGCAAGATCTTCAAGATCAAGGCCGAATTTGATTCGGTGATGCCCAACGACGCCACCAACCTGCGCCGCTACGCCGAGTTCATCAAGCGGATGTGCGAGGAGCATGAGCTGATGCCCTTCGACGCGAGCGCGGTGGCCGAAGTGGCGGAATACGGCGTCCGTCTGGCCGGCCGCCAGAACAAGCTCAGCACCCGGTTCACCGATATCCTCGACCTGCTGCGCGAGGCCAACTATTACGCCCGGGCGGACAAGGCGGACATCGTCGCGCAGAGGCATGTCGAGCGGGCCATGGCCGCGGCCGAACACCGTCTCAACCTGATCGAAGAGAAGATCCGCGAGAACATCATGGAAGGGACGATCCTGATCGATACCGACGGTTCCCGGATCGGCCAGGTCAACGGCCTCACCGTGCTGAGCATGGGCGATTATCATTTCGGCCAGCCGGTGCGGATCACAGCCCAGTGCTCGATGGGGCGGGAGGGGATTATCAACATCGAGCGCGAAGTGGCGATGAGCGGCCCGACCCACGACAAGGGGGTGCTCATCATCGCCGGCTATCTCCAGGGTAAATTCAGCCAGGAGAAGCCCCTTTCGATCAGCGCCTCCATCTGCTTCGAGCAGTCCTACGGCGGCATCGACGGCGACAGCGCCTCTTCCACCGAGATCTACGCCCTGCTCTCGCGCCTGGCCGAACAGCCCATCCGCCAGGATCTGGCGGTGACGGGCTCGGTCAACCAGAACGGCGAGATCCAGCCTATCGGCGGGGTCAATGAGAAAATCGAGGGTTTTTTCGAGATCTGCCGCATGCGCGGCCTGACCGGCAGCCAGGGTGTGCTTATACCCCGCCTCAATGTAGCGGACCTGATGCTGAAAAACAGCGTCATCGATGCGGTGCAGGCCGGGCAGTTCGTGATCTACGCCATTGACCGCATCGAGGAGGGCATCGAGATCCTCACCGGCATGCCGGCCGGCGAGCGCGGCAGCGATGGCCATTATCCCGCCGGCACCCTCTTCGGACAGGTTGATGTGCGCCTCGGCGCCTATGCCGAGGGTTTGCGGCGGTTCAGGGAGTGAGCTGATGACGGGTAAAAACTGCGGTCTCTCCACCTCCTGGCTGTCGGGCGTGATCCATGAGGGCAACGAGCTGCTCGACGCTTTGGGCGCCAGCGGCCTCCGCGGTCTGGAGATCGACTACCGGGTCAGCCGGGAAACCTTGCGGCAGATGATGCCGCGGCTGCGCAGCGGCGAATTCACCGTGCTCAGTCTGCACAACTATTGTCCGACCCCGCCCGGCTACGAAGGGCATCACAACGTCGCGTCGCTTTTCAATCCGGCCGCCCTCGACGAGGAGGAGCGCAAACTCGCCGTCAAGAACAGCATCCGGACCATCCAGGCGGCCAGCGACCTCGGGGCGCGCCTGGTCGTTTTTCATCTCGGCGTCATCGACATGGAGTGCCGGATGAAGGATCTCTTCAAGCTGTACGAAGAGGAGGGGGGCGAATCCGCCGCATTCACGAGCAGCCTCGAGGAGCTGCAGGGCAAGCGGGCGGCGAAAGCACCCGCCCATCTGACCCCGCTGCTGCGGACCGTCGAGGCGGTGCATGCGGAGGCGCACAAGCGCGGCATTCTGATGGGGGTGGAGAACCGCTACCGCCTTTCGCAGATCCCGGTCGGCGATGAGTTCGACCTGCTCTTCGCCGAATTCGAGGGCGGCGAGCTGCGCTACTGGCACGATGTCGGCCATGCCGAGGTCTTTGCCCGGCTCGGCCTGCTCGATCATGAGCGCGATCTGCTCCAGCGTTTCCGGGGGCGCCTCGCGGGCATGCACATCCACGATATCGCCGGTTTCAAGGACCATCTCGCCCCTGGGATGGGCAGCTTTGATTTCAGCCTCCTGCCGCCCTATCTGGGGGAGGAGAGCCTGCGCATCATCGAGGCGCATGATCCGGTTGATCTGGCGCAGCTGCGCGAAGGAATCGGCATCCTCGAACAGGCGGGGGTGCTGTGAAGCCC
>DAOOPF010000235.1:0-3582 GCA_035388125.1 bacterium
GCCACGTCGACCGCTCGATCGGCGCCCCCGATGATTTCATCAAGACCGACATCTACGGCGCCTTCGTCCTCCTCGAGGCCGCCCGCAAATACGGCGTAAAAAAATTCATCCAGATCAGCACCGATGAGGTCTACGGCAGCATCCTCGACGGCTCATTCAGGGAGTCCGACCGCCTCGAACCCTCGAGCCCCTACTCAGCCTCCAAAGCGGGCGCCGACCGCCTCGCCTTTTCCTATTTCGTCACCTACGGCCTGCCGGTGATCATCACCCGCTGCTCCAACAACTACGGCCCCTGCCAGTTCCCGGAAAAACTGATCCCCCTCTTCGTCACCAATGCCCTCGAGGACAAGAGTCTGCCCATCTACGGCGACGGCAAGAACGTCCGTGACTGGATCTATGTGATGGACCACTGCGACGCCATCGATTTCCTCATCAGCCACGGCGACGACGGCCAGGTCTACAATATCGGCTCCGGTAACGAACGCACCAATCTCGACATCACCGGCATCATCCTGCGCGAGCTGGGCAAGCCCGAAAGTCTGATGACCTGGGTCGCCGACCGCCTCGGCCACGACCGCCGCTACTCGGTCGACACCGCCAAAATCCGTGCTCTGGGCTGGCAGCCCGGGCACTCTTTCGAGGAGGCGATGGCTGCGACTATCCGGTGGTACAAGGAGAACCAGTGGTGGTGGGGAAAGCTCAAGACCGGAGAGTATCTCGAGTACTACAAACAAAATTACAAACGCGATCTCTAAGCCGAGGCCCGATCCTCTCATGCGCACCATCCTGAACGTCGTCGGGGCCAGGCCCAATTTCATGAAAATTGCCCCCATCCACCGCCGTATGCTCGAACACGGCGGTGTACATCCCATTCTGGTCCACACCGGACAGCATTACGACCAGAAGATGTCGCACGCCTTTTTCACCGAACTCGGCATGCCCGAACCCGACCAGTTCCTCGGTGTCGGCTCCGGCACCCACGCGGAGCAGACCGGTGCGGTCATGATCGCCATCGAGAAACTCCTGCTCGAGCTCAAGCCCGATCTGGTCGTGGTGGTCGGCGACGTCAACTCCACCCTGGCCGCTGCTCTGGCCGCGGCCAAGCTGCACGTCCCCATCGCCCACGTCGAGGCCGGCCTGCGCAGCATGGATCGCGCCATGCCCGAGGAGATCAACCGCATCCTCACCGACGCCCTGGCGGAGTGGCTCTTCATCACCGAACAGAGCGGCTGGGACCACCTGCGCGCCGAAGGGGTGCCGGCGCACAGGATGCACTTTGTCGGCAACGTCATGATCGACTCGCTGCGGGAACACCTCGACAAGGCCCGCGCCTGCCCGGTCATGGAAGAGCTCAAACTCGCGCCGAAAAAGTTCGCCCTGGTCACCCTGCACCGGCCTTCCAACGTCGACAATCCCCTGCTCCTCGATACCATCCTCGCCGCCATCGAGGAGCTGCAGCGGGAGCTGACCATCGTCTTCCCGGTCCACCCGCGCACCGGCAAAATGATCGAACAGTTCGGCTACACTCCGCGCCTGACCGCGATGAAAAACCTGATCCGGGTCGAGCCCCTCGGCTACCTCTCCTTCCTGCGCCTGATGAGCGAGGCGGCCTATCTGCTCACCGACTCGGGCGGCATCCAGGAGGAGACCACCTGGCTCAACGTGCCCTGCCTCACCCTGAGAGAAAGCACCGAACGGCCGGTCACGGTGACGCTGGGCAGCAACCGCCTGGTCCCCCTCGAGACCGGCGCCATTATTGAACACGCCGCGATGGCCCGCTCCGGGAAACTGGTGCGCAAACGCATCCCGCCGCTCTGGGACGGGCGCGCCAGCGAACGCATCGTCAACATCCTGGCTTCCTGATAGGTGGAAAAGATATGAAAAAATGGCTGATTTGCATCCTCCTGGCCCTGACCCAGAGCACCCTGGCCCAGGATCCTCTGCAGAGCATGATGGAGAAAAACCTCCGCGACCGCATGAGCGAGCGCTCAACCCAGGCTCCGTCGCTGCTGACGGCGATGGCACTCGAAAAGGAGGTCGATCCGGATGAATATTATGTCGGACCCGGCGACCAGTTCCTCATTCAGATCGGGGGCGCCGGCAGCGATAACATCGAGACGACCGTCAGCCCGGAAGGAGAACTGATCATCACCGCCGTCGGGGCCATCCCCGTCGCCAACAAAACCCTGACCGAGGCGAAAAGGATCACCCAGGAGTATCTCTCCGTCAAGTATGTGAGCAAGACCATCGGCATCCATCTGGTCAAGCCGCGCCTGTTCAAGGTCTCGGTCACCGGCGCCATCCTCGAGCCCGGATCCGTCGAGGTCACAGCGATGAGCCGCGCCGCGGAGGCGATCGATCTGGCCGGGGGATTGAAGCAGCGGATGACGGTGGAGACCCTGATGCAGCAGGTCACCATCAAGTCGCCGGTCAAGGAGGAGACCTCCCTGCAGACCACCAAACCCAATCCCCAGGTCAAGTATGAATCCTACGCCGGCTCGCAGCGCAATATCCTCATCAAACGGCGCACAGGTGAATCCGTGCCCGTCGATCTGCAGAAATTCAACCTCACCGGCGATCTCAAGGCCAATCCCTTTCTGCGCGACGGCGATGTGATCATCGTCCCCACCGAAGAGACCTCCGCCGGCCGCGTCTATATCGCCGGCGCCCTGAAAAATCCCGACATTTTCGAATTCGCCCCCGGCGACTGCGTCGGCGATCTGATCACCATGGCCCACGGCTTCACCACCGATGCCGACTCGAGCAAGATCGAGCTGGTCCGCTTCAAGGGTACCGGCTCCAATACAACCAGGGAGCTCCTCCACCTGCCGGCTGATAATCCGCAGGCGCGCGAGCGGAGCATGCGTTTTCCCCTGCAGCCCGACGACCGCCTCTTCGTCCGCTTCCAGTACAAATTTCATGAGACGCGCAATATAGAGATCGAAGGCGAGGTGCTTTACCCGGGTTTTTATGCACTGGAGGAGGGCGAGATCCGTTTGAGCGAGATGATCGAGCGCGCCGGAGGCTTTTCCAGTGAGGCATCCCTCAAGAATGCCTACATTCAACGCCGCGCCCAGGAGGATGTGCTCGATCCCGAATTCGAACGGCTGAAGAAAATGTCCGTGCTGGAGATGACCGAGAGCGAACGCGACTATTTCAAAATCAAATCGCGCGAACGTACCGGCGGCATGGGCGTTGATTTCGTCGCCCTCTTCGAAAAAGGGGACAAATCGCAGGATGTCATCCTCCGCGACCATGACCTCATCCATATCCCGGCCCAGGAGATGACAGTCAAGGTGACCGGCCAGGTGCTCAACCCCGGACTCTACCCCTACAAGCCCAACATGAACGTCAAACACTACCTCACCGAAGCGGGTGGCTTTAACTGGAACGCCCGTAAAAGCCGGGTCCGCCTCATCCGCAGCCAGACCGGAGAGTGGGCCAAACCGGACGATGACACCGCTGTCGAGATCGGAGACACCATCTTCATCCCGGAGAAACCGGAAAGGGATTATTGGCAGCTCTCCCGGGATCTCATCGCCGTCGCCGCCCAGCTGGCGACGATCTTTCTGGTGATCTATA
>DAOOPF010000236.1:0-3530 GCA_035388125.1 bacterium
TGCGCGTCACCCCCTCATAGGCGAGCAGGAGCAGATGGCCGCCGTCGAGGGCGGGAATGGGAAAGAGGTTGATGATGCCGAGGTTGAGGCTGAGCAGGGCCATGAACAGGACCAGGCTGCCAAAGCCGGCCTTGGCGGTTTCGCCGGTCATCTGGGCGATGCGCACCGGCCCGGCCAGCCCCTCCTTGAAGGAGACCTCCCTGGTGAACAACATCCCGATTCCGCGGAACATGATTTTGATCCAGTTCCAGGTCGACTCCCCACCTAAGGCAAGTCCCTTAAACAACCCCGGCCGTACGCTGACCTGCTCAGTGGCAGCGATGCCTATCAGGCCGTAGCCGAGCATCTTGTCGAGTTTGGGGGTGATTTGGGCTGACATCGGCGCACCAGCACGCTCCCATTCCACCGTCAGCGGCTTGTCGGGGGCATCGTGGATTATGCGTATCAGGTCATCCCAGGTGGCAATGGGGGCGCCGTCGATGCGCACAATCCTGTCGCCGGGCTGGAGGCCCGCCGTCTGGGCCGGCATGTTCTCCATGACGCGGCCGACGACCGGTTCGGAAATTTGCGGGATCCCGGTTATAAAGATGCTCGTTGTGAAGACCAGATAGGCAAACAGGACGTTGGCGAGGGGGCCGGCGAAAAGCACCAGCATCCGCACCCAGACCGGCTTGGACATGAACTCCCAGGGCTCCCCTTTGACCCCTTCGGTATCCATGGTTTCGTCGATCATGCCCGAGAGCTTGACGTAGCCGCCGAGCGGCACAGCCGAGACACAATAGTCGGTCTCGCCGATCTGTTTGCCGAAGAGGCGTGGCGGAAAGCCGACGGAAAACCGCTCCACGCGGATGCCAAAGGCTTTGGCGGCGAGAAAATGGCCCGCCTCGTGAGCGATAACAAGTACGCCGAGGACTACAATGAAAGGCAGCAGATAGGTGGTCACAATGGAGAGCATAAGCATCATGATAATTTCCTCTATTCAGTTTCTCTTCAGTATTACGGTTGATTCAGGCGATGGTTACAATTGATCACTATTTACAATTTCGCAGCCGCTCCCGCGACATGGTCGCGGGCCCAGAGGTCGGCGGTAAGCAGGGCGCCGGCCTCCGGCGCGGTCTCAATCCGGTGAGCCTGCAGCGCCCCGTCGATGAGGCGGGCGATATCGAGAAAGCCGATACGCTTTTCGAGAAAGAGGTTCACGGCCGCCTCGTTGGCCGCATTGAGCACGGCCGGGGCGCTCCCGCCGGCGCGGATGGCCGATCGAGCCAGAGCAAGCGCCGGGAATTTGGCCTCGTCCGGCGGCTCGAAAGTGAGTTGGGCGAGGGCATGAAAATCGAGACGCGGAAAGCTGGACTGACACCGCTCCGGCCAGGTCATGGCGAGCTGAATCGGCACGCGCATATCGGGCAGGCCGAGCTGGGCCTTGATCGATCCATCCCGGAAAGCCACCATCGAGTGGATGATCGACTGGGGGTGAATGACCACTTTGATCTTCTCCTCCGGGAGGCCGAAAAGCCAGCAGGCTTCGATGATCTCCAGTCCCTTGTTCATCATCGTGGCCGAATCGATGGTGATCTTGCGGCCCATGCTCCAGTTCGGATGCTGCAGGGCCTGTTCGACGGTGACCTCCGCCAGGCTTGCGGCGGGCCGGGTGCGGAAAGGACCGCCGGAACCGGTGAGGAGGATCTCCTCGATCGCCGCTTTCTCTTCGCCCATGAGGCACTGCCAGATGGCGCTGTGCTCGCTGTCGATGGGGAGGATCTCCGCGCCGCTCGCCGCTGCCGCGGCGGTGACCAGGGCTCCGCCGATGACCATGGTCTCCTTGTTGGCCAGGGCGACGCTGCGTCCCCGCTCGACCGCGGCCAGGGTCGGCCTGAAGCCGACCGAACCGACAACCGCATTGACGAGCAGGTCGTATTCCAGCTCCGCGCAGATAAATTGCAGGGCTTCCGGCCCGGTGCGGAGATCGATGCCGAGGGCGCTGAAAGCATCCCGCTCTTCACCGTCAGGCTCGGCGCCGGTGATGACGGCGATGGCGGGGCGATGTTTGCGCGCCTGCTCGAGCAAAAGGCCGATCTGGCGGTGGGTGGTGAGGGCGAGGATCCTGAAGCGCTCCGGCATCTGCTCGACGATATGCAGGGCATTGAGGCCGATCGAGCCGGTGCTGCCCAGGATGATGATCTTTTTTTCAGCCACTCTGCCCTCTTGCGGCGATTTTGTCTTTATACTCCTCGCGCAGCCCGGCGGCGAGAGTCGCCTCTTCCTCGGTCAGACCGGCGCCGCTCCAGATGATGCCCCGGTTGGCGGCAAAACCCCGGCGCAGCGCGTCGACGACCCCGGCATAATCGAGGGGACTCGGGCTGATCTCGTTGAGCGCAACCGTCTTTTCCTGCATGAATCGCCGGGCGTGGCCCCGCCACTCCTCCTCCCCCCCGCCCTCTTTCTGCGGCCTTAAATAGTCGACCAGTTTGAGATGGGCCCCGCCGAGCAGGATCGATCCATGCTGCAGCACAGTGGTGCCGAAGCGGCGCTGGGCGCTGCCGATCATCTTTTTGCCCCCGTAGCCGATTTCGTACTGGATAGAAGAGGCAAAGCAGAGGCTGGAGAGCGCGTTTCTTCCCCCCGCCCCTTTCAGGGCGGGTGCGCGCTCGAAAACAAGGGGAATTCGCAGCAGCGCGAGGGCGGCCATGATGCCCTGGCTGATGCGTTCATAGACGGGCATCACCCTTTCGTCGTAAAGCCGGCAGCCAGGTCCGAGGATGACGGCATAGGTCACCTCATCGGCGTGGAGCACAGCGCGCCCGCCGGTTGGGCGGTAGACCACATCGACGCCGTCATGCCTGCATTTGGCGAGGTCGAGTTCCTGCAGACGCTGATGGAAGCCGAGCGAGATGGCCGGTGGACGCCAGCCGTAGAGGCGCAGAACCGGACTCCCCTTGTAGCAGCGCGCCAGGGCGGTATCGACGGCCATATTGGTAAAGCCGTCGGCATGGCCGCTGTCGATGAAACGCCACTGTTCCATCCCCTCCCCTCTTCCGGCAGATCTCAATGGATAATGCCGCGGTCTGAGTTTTCGATGAAGCGGAGCACGTTGCCGATCTCCGGGGTGATCTCAAACTCGCTCCTGATGCGCTCGACCGCCTGGCTGACGTTGAGTTCCGAGCGGTAGAGGAGGCGGTAGACCCGCTTGAGGAGCATCAGGGTCTCGCTGCTGAATCCACGGCGGCGCAGGCCGACGGAGTTGAGGCCGGCGAAGCGGAGCGGCTCCTCGGAGGCGAGAATGTAGGGTGGAACGTCCTGGATGACCCGAAAGCCCCCGCCGATCATGCAGTGCTGGCCGACGTGGCAGAACTGGTGGACGGGGGTCATGCCGCCGATGATGGCCCAGTCCTCGATAGTGACATGGCCGCCGAGCTGGACGCCGTTGGCCATAATGACGTTGTCACCGACCGAGCAGTCGTGGGCGACATGGGTATAGGCCATGAGCAGGCAGTTGCTGCCGATGGAGCTTTTGCCGTGGGCGGCGGTGC
>DAOOPF010000237.1:0-3492 GCA_035388125.1 bacterium
AGATGCGGACTATGAGGTGGTTGACGACAAAAAGTAATCCGCCCGTACAGCATAAGGGTAAAACCGGCGATCCTCCCGCCGGCCGCGGCCGGGGGGAGGATCGATGCATACAACAGGGGCGGATTCTTTCCGCCCTTTTTATTACGAAGAACCTGAGCGCCAGTGACAACCTCTTTTACAGAGGTCCGCTCGCCAGACTGCAGATGCGGGATCAGGCGCTGCCTCGGTGCTGGACAAGATTTCAATATCTCCTGAATCTCTGCGCCTCTGCGCGATAGAGGTTTCTAAAACATGGGGTAATAAAATGATATCGATGGATAAATTGACGATCAAGGCCCAGGAGGCCCTGGGGCGCAGCCAGAAGCTGGCCGGCGATAACGGTCACCAGCAGATCGAGCCGGTTCACCTCCTGCTCGCGCTCCTCGACGAGCCGGAGGGACTTGGCCGCACCCTGCTCAGGAAGATAGGCGCCGATGCGGATCTGCTTGCAGGACGGGCGGAGGAGTCCCTGGCCAGGCTTCCCAAGGTCAGCGGCGCCGGACAGCTCTACTACAGCCGCACCACCGGCGATCTCCTCGAGGCCGCAAGCCGGGAGGCGGGCCAGCTTCGCGATGAGTTCATCAGCGTCGAACATCTCCTGCTCGCTCTCGCTGCGGACAAGGGTGAGGCGGGCGGGCTGCTGCGTGACAGCGGCATCTCGCGCGACAGCCTGCTCGAGGTGCTCAGGCAGGTGCGCGGCTCCCGGCGCGTGACCGACCAGACCCCGGAGGAGAAGTACCAGGCTATCAAGCGCTATGCGCGCGATCTCAACGAGCTCGCCCGTCAGGGCAAACTCGATCCGGTCATCGGCCGTGATGAAGAGATGCGCCGGGTGCTGCAGGTGCTGAGCCGGCGCACCAAAAACAACCCGGTCCTGATCGGCGAGCCGGGCGTGGGCAAGACCGCCATCGCCGAGGGCATCGCCCGGCGCATCGTCGAAGGCGATGTTCCGGAAAACCTCAAGAGCAAGCGGCTGGTGGCCCTCGATCTCGGCGCTCTCATCGCCGGAGCCAAATACCGCGGTGAATTCGAGGAGCGCTTCAAGGCCGTTCTCAAGGAGATCAGCGAGTCCGAGGGAGAGTACATCCTCTTCATCGACGAACTTCACACCCTGGTCGGCGCAGGCGCCGCCGAGGGTGCCATGGATGCCTCCAATATGCTCAAGCCGGCCCTCGCCCGTGGCGAGCTGCGCTGCGTCGGCGCCACCACGCTCGATGAGTACCGCCAGCACATCGAAAAGGACGCCGCTCTGGAGCGGCGCTTCCAGCCCATTCTGGTCAATCCGCCCTCGACGGAGGAGACCATCTCCATCCTGCGCGGCCTCAAGGAGAAATACGAGGTGCATCACGGCGTCCGCATACAGGACAACGCCCTGGTGGCGGCGGCCACTCTCTCTGACCGCTATATCAGCGACCGTTTCCTGCCGGACAAGGCGATCGACCTGATGGATGAAGCCGCCTCCAAGCTGCGCATCGAAATCGACAGCATGCCGGCCGAGCTCGACGAGGTCGAGCGCCGCAGCAAGCAGCTGGAGATCGAGCGCCAGGCCCTGAAAAAGGAGGAGGACCCCGCTTCGCACAAGCGGCTTGAGGAGGTCGACAGGGAGCTGGCCGAACTCTCCACCGAGCGCACAACCCTGCGTGCGCACTGGGAGATGGAAAAGAGCCAGATCGCCGAGATCCGCACCATCAAGGGGCAGATCGAACAGGCCGGAACCGATGCCGCCGCCGCCGAACGCGACGGCCTGCTCGAAAAAGCGGCCGAGCTGAAATATGGCCGCCTGATCGAACTGCAGAAACAGCTCGAGGCGGCCAATGCCAGGCTGATAGACCTCCAGAAGGACCTCAGGATGCTCAAGGAGGAGGTCGATGAGGAGGACATCGCCGAGGTGGTCTCCAAATGGACCGGCATCCCGGTCGTGCGCATGCTCGAGAGTGAAAAGCAAAAGCTGCTGCGCATGGAGGAGCGCCTGCATGAGCGGGTCATCGGCCAGGATGAAGCGGTGGAGGCGGTCTCCGATGCCATCCGCCGCAGCCGGGCGGGACTGCAGGACGAGAACCGGCCCATCGGCTCCTTCATCTTTCTCGGCTCGACCGGCGTCGGCAAGACCGAGCTGGCGCGGGCGCTGGCCGAGTTTCTCTTCGACGATGAGCGCGCCATGGTGCGCGTCGACATGTCCGAGTATATGGAACGCCACGCGGTTTCGCGGCTGATCGGTGCGCCTCCGGGCTATGTCGGTTATGACGAAGGGGGGCAGCTCACCGAGGCGGTGCGGCGGCGGCCGTATGCGGTGGTGCTCCTCGACGAGATCGAAAAGGCCCATCCCGAGGTCTTTAACGTCCTGCTCCAGGTGCTGGATGAGGGGCGTCTCACCGACAACCAGGGCCGGACGGTCAATTTCAAGAATACCATCGTCATCATGACCTCCAATCTCGGAGCGCAGCAGATCATGGAGCGCTCGCAGGAGATCAATGAGAAGAACCGCAAAAAGATCCACGAGGAGATCCGCGAGGAGGTGCTGGGTCTGCTCAAGAGCACGCTGCGCCCGGAATTTCTGAACCGCATTGACGACATCATCGTCTTCCATGCCCTGCGGCGCGAGGAGATCAAGCTGATCGCCCGGCTGCAGCTGAAGCACCTGCAGCGGCTGCTGGAGCGTCAGGATCTCTCTCTGGAGGTGACGCCGGAAGTGGAGGAGTATCTGGCGGAGCACGGCTATGATCCGGCGTTCGGCGCACGGCCCCTGAAACGGCTGATCCAGCGCGAGATGACTGATGCCCTGGCCATCCGCCTGCTCGAGGGCGATTTTCCGGCAGGAAGCATGGTGCAGGTGATCGTAAAGGATAAAAAACTTGATTTTAAGCGCAAAAGTGTTTAAGTTGGAAAATTGTGGAACTTATATTTACGAGGCACGTTTACCACACATTCACGAATGAATTCCAGCGGAGGAGATGCGATGAAACACTGGTTTGGACTATTGGCCGTTTTGCTCGTTGCTGTTATGATGACCGGCTGCGGCGAGAAAATGACTGAAGATCAGCTGCGCGCCAATGCCTCGGATTTTGAGAGCCGCGAACAGTGGAAAGAGGCAGCCGATATGTATGCCCGTCTGGTCAAGGCCTACCCCAAGTCAAAACGCGCTGATGAAACCCTCTACCGGCTCGGCGTGCTCTATGCGAACAACCTCAAGGACTATCAAAAGTCCGTTGATGCCTACAGGCAGTTGATCAGCAAATACCCCAAGAGCAATTATGTCATCCAATCCAGTTTCATGATCGGTTATCGTTATGCCAATGACATCAAGGATTTTGATAATGCCAAAAAATATTATCAGGAGTTTTTGAAGAAATGGCCCGCACATGAATTGGCCTCTTCGGTGAAATGGGAACTGGACCATTTGGGCAAGGACATCAGCGAGCTCGAGCTTCAGCTTGGCAATCCCGCCCCGGATGC
>DAOOPF010000238.1:0-3488 GCA_035388125.1 bacterium
CGAGCGGCGGCGGGGCGGCACCCGACGGCACGCTCCCCTCCCTGAATAACATCACCCTCCGCAACGGCAGCGGACAGGCGAGCCAGGTCCTCTTTAAAGCGGAGACAGCGGTTACGCTGCAGGGCGCCTCTGCCGCACCAGCGATACAACCGACCAACGCTTTCACCGTTCTCCCGGGCAGCGCCAACCATCTCGCCATCAGCGGCGAACCGCTGACCATCGCCGCGGATACGGCTTTTCCGAATGATATCACCCTCAGGGCCTTTGACAAACATGGCAATCCGGCCACCGGCTATACGGGCACGATCACTTTCGCCAATGATGATCCCGCCTATCAGGCGGGCGACCTGCCGCCTGCGGGCGTTATGTCCGGTGATCAAAAGATCTATCCCAAGAGCTCTTTTAAATTGCGCACCGCGGGCGCGCGCCGAATCCGGGCTACGGACGGCACCCTCTCCGACACCACCGGCGTCATCAATGTAACCGGCGGTTCAATCAGCAATTACGCTATATCGCTGGCCTCTGCGCCGGTCGCCGGCCAGCCGGTGACCGTCACCGTCAGCGGCGCTGCCGACGCCGCCGGCAATCCCGCCAGCGGCACGGTCACCTTGGCCTTTGCCGACGGCGGAGCTCATTCCATCGGCACTTATACGCCCAGCCTGCCCATTATCACCGTCTGGAACGGATCGGGAAGCGGCACCGCCACCTTTTTCAAAGCTGAAGGCCCCCTCGCCCTGAAGGGGCTCTCCGGCGGCGTGGAGAGAACATCGAACGAATTCACCGTTCAGCCGGGGGCTCTCGGGGAACTCATCTTCATCGCCGATCCGGGCACCTTGACGCCCCTGCCCGAATCCCTCACCGCCGGCGACTCGCTCGGCGGCGCCCTGGAGTATCTCCTGGTGACTCTCCGCGATGGCTATGGCAATGTTAAAACCGATTTCACCGGGATTGTGACCTTTTCCAGCAGCGATCTCCAGGCCGTCCATCCCGCCGCCTATGCCTTCACCAGCGGAGATCAGGGGAGTAAAAAGTTCGCCCGGGATCAGTTCAAGCTCAAGACCGCCGGCAACCATACCTTCACGGTCCAGACCGGAACCTTTTCCAAAAAGCTCGATCCCATTCTGGTCTACAGTGATGCGATCACTGCTTTTACGTTGACGACAGAAACCAGCCAGATGGCCGGGACACCCTTCATGGTCACGGTCAGCAACGCACGGGATCGCTTTAATAATCCGGCCTCCGGGCTGGTTGAGATGCTCGCCCTGGTGGGCGGCAATGTCGCGCCCAACGGCCAGCGTCCCACCCTGACCCCCATTTCGGTTAATAACGGCAGCGGTCAGGCGGCGCAGATACTGGTCAAGACCGAAACGGTCCAGCTGCGCGGGCAGGTCCTCGATGGCGAATCGGTTCTGGCTTCCCAGGACACCCCCAATATCACGGTTACTCCGGGTGCGCTCGGCTATCTGGAGTTCAGTGGCCTGCCCGCATCGGTCGTATCGGGAGACACCTTTCCGGAGGCGGTGACGGTGACCGCCTATGATGCCTTTCGCAATCTAAAGACCGATTATGAGGGCACCATCCGTTTTCACAGCAGCGCTGCAGACGCGACCCTGCCGCCGGACAAAAAATTTGACAAGTTTGCACAGTGGTCCTTTCTCGGGTACTTTAACATCAGGACACCCGGCCTGCAGACCATCACGGTGAGCGATCCGGCCACCTCCCCGGTCGTCTCCACCACCAGCGCTCCCATCGATGTCAGCGCCCTGCTCATCACCTCGATTACGACGGCGCCGGCCAGGATCAGCCAGGGGCAAACGGGCATTCTTGTCCAGATGGAGTTGGAGAACATCGGTTCATTTGAAGTCACCAACCTCAGCTCCGGACTCCACTTCGGACCCGGCCATGACGGCGACTTTACCTACACCTACACCTGGCCGGCGGGAGTGCCGCAGATTCCAGCCAATGCACGCAGAACGGTTGATTTTCTGGTGGATGCCAAAAACACCGCCCTCATTGGGTCCACCCGGATCACCGGATTCGCGAGCGGGGCCTACAATGGCGCGCCGGTCAGCGTTGCGGATGAAACCAGGTATGACACCTGGCTGGTCGAGCAAAAGGCCGGCCTCAGCCTGAACAGCGTCACCATCGCGGCCGATACGGTGAACCAGGGGCAGAGCGGCATCCTGATCGAGTGCGTTGTGCAGAACGGCACCTCTCCAACCCGGGCCGGTGCCCGCATCATCGGCGCCACCTTTTCTTTACGCCTCAATGATAGCAATGACGTCTCCGCTTCTTTCCCGGTTACAGCGGCGCTGACCAATGATACCCTGATCGCCGCGGCGCAAAGCAGGACCCTCCGTTTTTATCTCCAGTCGGCGCTCACGGCACCAATCGGCCGGGTTCACCTCTATCCCGTCATCCGCTACCGGGACGCCAATTCCGGGGCCATCGATTCGACGCTGTTCTCTCTGAACGACTCTTTTTTCAGCCAGGAGGCCGGGGCGCTCGAGATCACCGAGATCACGCCTTCACAGCCCACCGTCACCCGCGAGCAGACGCGCGCCTGGACGGTCACCGTCGGCGTCAGAAACAGCGCCTCGGTTCCGCTCGAGGTCGATTTCAACACCAGCAAAACCTATCTTGAGTTCCGCCGGGCTGGCACCGACTATTCGGGCTATTTCACCATACTGAGTCCTCCGACCATCCTTGCCAACAATTCGTATGTCCTGGCCAAGAGCGGTGCTACGGGTGACAGCAGTGGAATTGTCTATACTATTGACGCCGTAAACGCCCCGCCGGGCACCTATTCGATCGTCAGCCGGGTCGAGACCACCGACGGCATCCGGGCCAGCGACGCCTTTGGCAGCATCGAGGTGCAGACGGAGGCCGATCTTTTCATCTCCAGGATCGCCCCCTCCCAGGCCTATGTCACCGTCAATGATGCGAGCTGGCCCTGGTATATCGATGTCAGTCTGACCAATCAGGGGGGCAGCACGGTCGAGATCGATACCGTCAACAGCCGGCTGGATTTCACCACGCCGGGCTTCCTGATCGGCACCCCGAAGCTGGTTCAGAACCGGACCATTCTGCGCGGCAACCAGTCGGATATCCTGCGCTTTCCGGTCCTCAGGAGTGGAAATGCCCCCGCTGCTGTGACCATCAGTGCGACCATCTATTACGATGTCCTCAACTATGGCACCAAACGTTCCCTGGTTTCCCCGGTCACCGGCAGCGTCCGCCTGCAGAACGTCGCCGGCGGCTTTGTTAAAAACATCCGTCTCGATCCGGGCCTTCTCACCGAGGACAAGCTCGCCCCGTGGCGCGTCGTCCTGACCCTGGCCAGCAGTGCGACCGATGGCGACCTCCAGATCAATCTCGATGATGGTGACAGCACCTTTGTCCGCTTTCTGGATTACCAGCTTCCACTGCCAGCCCGCCTGGCGGGCAATGGCACCCGTGTGCTCAAGTCCGGCACCACGGACAGCCTG
>DAOOPF010000239.1:0-3481 GCA_035388125.1 bacterium
CCGCCGGGATCCTGCTCTCCCTGCTCGCCAACCGGCGCGATGCGCGGCGGGGTGCCTGAGAGGGCTCACTCCAGCACCCTGATCACGATCACCGTCATATCGTCGAAAGGCCGGACCCCGCCGGTGAAAGCCTGCACATCGGCGATGATGGCGTCGCGGATTTGCTGCGCGCTGAGGCCGTCGCTCCTGAGCTTCTGCAGAAAACCGAGCAGCCGTTCTTCGCCGTAAAAGACCCTGCTCCGGTTCATGGCCTCCTGGATGCCGTCGGTCTGCAGGACGACGATCTCCCCGGGATTGAGCTGCACGCTCCGCTCCTTGTAGAGATGGCCCCGGCGCACGCCGATGGGGTAGGGTGAGCCGTGGCCGCGCAGGGCCCTCCAGGCGCCGTCCGAATGGAGGAGGGGTTCGTTCACGCCCGCGTTGGTGAAATGCATAAGCCGCCCTTCCAGCTCGAGTGCGACCAGGCAGAGGGCGATGAAAGTGTGGCGTTCGAGCTTGGGGTAGAGGATCTCGTTGCTGCGGGTGACCGCCTCGGCGGGGCTTTTACCCTCCGCCGCCTCGGCGTGGACGATGCCGTTGGCCATCACGGCGGTCATCGCCGCGCGCATCGCCTTTCCCGAGACATCCCCGATCATGATACCGAACTGTTTTTTCTCTTTTCCCACCCAGGCATAGTCAAAGAAATCCCCGCCGACCTGATTGGCCGGAATGCAGAGGCCCGAGATATCGAATCCGGGCACCTGCGGTCCTTCTTGCGGCATGATCGCCATCTGCATCTCGTGGGCGGCGGAGAGTTCGGCCGTCATGCGGATGACGCCCAGGTGCCGTCGGTAATAAAAGAGGGCGATGGTGCCGAGGGCGAGGAGCCCTGCCAAGCGGAACCACCAGGTCCCCCAGAAAGGCGGCGCGATCGAGATGGCGATCGAGCGCCCCTCTTCGTTCCAGACGCCGTCGTTGTTGGAGCCCTTGACCCGGAAGAGGTAGTTGCCCGCTGGGAGCGTGGTGTACTGCGCCACGCGCTGGTTCGCCGAGGTGAAGATCCACTCCTGGTCCAGTCCCTCCATCTTGTAGGCATAGCGGTTTTTCTCCGGCGCGGTAAAGTCAAGGGCGGCGAACTCGAAGGAGAAAAAATAGTCGCGGTGGGAGAGCTTCAGGTGCCGGATCTCCGAGAGGGGCAGGTCGAGGCGCACCTGCCGGTTCATTTTTTTAAAGCTGGTTATAACCACCGGCGGGATGTCGGGATTGTCCCGGATCTGTTCCGGGAAGAATGAGTTGAAGCCGTTGATGCCGCCGAAGAACATCTCGCCGCTGCGGCTGAGAAAGTAGGAGCCGCCGTTGAATTCATTGCTCTGCAGGCCGTCGCGGATGCTGTAATTCTTGCACTCGCCGGTCGCGGGGTCGAAGCGGCCGAGGCCGTTGTTGGTGCTGAACCAGAGCCGGCCTTCGCGGTCCTCCAGTATGCCGTAGATGGCGTCACCGGGGAGGCCGTCTTTGGCGCGGTAGGAGGTGAAGGTGCCGGCCTGGCGGTCGAACCGGATCAGGCCGGAGCCCCAGGTGCCGATCCAGAGCGTGCCCTGCCGGTCCTCGTGTATGCAGAAGGTATAGTTGCTGCTGAGGCCGCCGGTCTCACCCGGGGTGCTGCGGTAATGGGTGAAGCGGCCGGCTGCAGCGTCGTAGCGGTCGAGTCCGCCCCCCTGGGTGCCGATCCAGTAGAACCCTTCGCTGTCCTTGTGAACGAAGCGGATAAAATCGCTGGTGATGGAGTTGGTTTCCGCCGGGTCATTGCGGAGGTGGCTGAAGCGGACGGCGGCTCCGGTAAGCCTGCCGGTATCGAGCCGGTCGAGTCCGCCCCCCTGGGTGCCGATCCAGAGGGTGCCGTCGCTGTCGAGAAAGAGGGCCCGGATCTCGTTATGGACCAGGGAGTGGGGATTATGCGGATCATGCATGTAGCGAATAAAGCGGCCGGTGGCGGGGTTGAAGCGGCAGATGCCGCCGCCGTTGGTGCCGAGCCAGAGTTCGCCGTCACGGCCGGGGATGACCAGGCGGACGATGTCATGGCTGAGGGAGTTGGGATCGGCCGGATCAGCGCGGTAGTGGGTATAGCGGCCGGTGCGGCGGTCGAGCCGGTCGAGGCCGCCGCCATGGGTGCCGATCCAGAGGATGCCGGCGGGATCTTCATAGAGCGACCAGATGATCGGCCGGCTGAGCCCCTCCGGAGCGTCCGGATCGCAGGGGTAATGGATGAACGGCTTGGGCCGGGCGTCGGCCTTGCTGACTCCGCCGCCGTAGGTGCCCACCCAGAGCAGGCCGGAGCGGTCCTGAAACAGGGAGCGGATCTCGTTGTGGCTCAGAGAGTGGGGATCCCGGGGGTCGTTCCGCCAGGCGGCCATGTCGCCGCTGCGCGGGTCATAGCGATTGAGGCCGCCATCGGTGCCGATCCAGATATAGCCATCCCTGTCTTCGAGGAGGGCGTAGACATTGCTGTTGCTGAGAGAGCGGGGATCAGCGGGATCGTGCAGGAAGCTCTGCAGGCGGGGAGCGCGGCCCGGCTCCATGCGCAGGCAGTGCAGTCCGTGGACAGCGCCGATCCAGAGTGCGCCGGCGCGGTCGACCATGAGGGTGCGGATGGTGTCCCGGGCCAGGCTGCTCCAGCCCTCTCCCTCCGCGGGGAGCGGGGTGAAACGGGGCTTTTCGAGCAGGAGCTCTGCGGCCGGGAGCATCGCCAGCCCCCGGTCGGTCCCGGCCCAGAGGGTTCCACTGCTGTCGATGGCCAGGGCGCGCACGCGGTCATTTCCGAGCGATCCCGCGCCGGCCGGATCATGAAAAAAGCGGTCAAAGAGCGCAGGCTCATCGGCATTCCCGGGGGGCTTCATGCGGTTGAGGCCGCGATCGCATCCCACCCAGAGCCGGCCGTTGAGGTCCTGAACGATGGCGTAGACCAGATCGTGGCTGAGAGAGGTTGGGTCAGCGGCGGCGCGGTAACGGATGAATCGGTTCTTCTCGAGGAGATAGCGGTTGAGCCCGCCGTTGAAGGTGCCCGCCCAGATCGAGCCGCTGCGGTCCTCATAGAGAGCGGTGATCTGGTTATAGCTGAGGCTGAAGGGATCGTCGGGGTCGCTGCGCAGGACCGAGAAGCCATAGCCGTCGTAGAGATTGAGGCCGTCTTCGGTGCCGAACCAGAGATATCCCCGCCGATCCTGCATGATAAAGTTGACAATGCTTTGGGACAGACCTTGCTCGACGGAGATCTGTTCGAAGAGCAGCTGCGGCGCAGCGGGTGTGCCGGCGGCTCCGGTCACGAGGGCGATGGTGCAGAGCAGGGTGCGGAGCGCAAGCGCAAGCATCCCCAACAAACGGTAACCATTCATGCCGGCCTCCACTGTAACTGTATCACTTATTGATACGTAATCCGCTGCCATTTTGCAACAAAAAAGAATTTGCACATGGCAAAAACTAGTGATAATTTAAAGCAGAGAGGAGG
>DAOOPF010000240.1:0-3478 GCA_035388125.1 bacterium
GTCTGGAGGCGACCAGATAGAGGGCGCCGAAATGCTGGGCGGTGGCGGTCTCCCATTTCAGCCCCTTGATGGCAAAAAAATCCTGGGTGCCGACCGTCACGGACGGGCGCCACCCCTTCTCGCGCAGCAGACGCACCCGCAGGTAAACCGAGCGGTCGCCAAATCCGCCTCCATAGTGGTCCGGCCGCACGAACATGCCGCCGGCCTCGAGAAAGGGAAGAAAGCCGATGCTCCCCCAGAAAACCGTGCGGCGGTTGGGCCACCAGTCGGCGTACAATATGGGAATACGGCTGATTCCACCAGTGATCTCGCCGTCGTCCGCGATCTCCGCGGAAGGCACCAGCATCAATCCAGTATAGCCGAAGAGGGAAGCGTTCTGGGCAAAAAGAACGCCCGGGCCGAACCCGGGCGTCAACAGAGGGAGGATGCAGATGAAGAATAAAATAGCCATTCGGCGTGTGCGCTGAACAGAGAAGAGTGACTCAACAGCTCCCGCAGGGGCGGCTGCTCCCGCCTTGACAAGGGCGGGAGCAGAAGACCGCACAGCATCAATACCCATTCAGTACACCCTGATTGTGGGTATCCCCGCCGATGATGATGCCCTGATTGTGGGTGTAGGGGATCTTGCGGAAAATCACCACATACTTGGTATAGAGAACATCCTTCACCGTGGCGTCGAGGCGCACAGTCGTGCCCTTGCCGAACTGCCCACCGGTGAACATCGACCAGGCATCGCCGTCGAGGTCAGTGGTATTTTCACCTCTGCTCAGGCTGCCCGGGCCGTCGATGACCTCGAACTTGACCGGGATATAGGGAACCGGATTGCCGAGCGAATCGACCAGGACACCCCAGACCAGGGTTTCGGTTGCGTCGCGGAAATAGCCCCAGAGGTTGGGGTGATTTTCATCATTGCGCAGGCCGAGGAAATCAATATCGGCGTTGGCGGCAAAGCGCACGGGCGGAACCTTGCCGGGGACGGTAAAACCAACCTGAGGCCCGCCGTCGAGGATATCATACCCCTTGTTGTAGATAAAGTTGCGGTCCATGTCGAGGATGACATCGTACTCGCCCGGCCACATTTTGATCGGCTTGATGTCATCCGGCAGGGAGCGGCCGCGGATCCGGGTGACCGGTACGCTGCCGGCGGCGCCGTTCCACATCAGCTGGATCGGCATCTCATAGGTGCCGACAGTGCGCATGTCGACGATCGAATCACCGTCCGCCCAAACATCCTTGTGCGGCGCAACGAAGACATTGACAAACTCGCTGGCCATCCAGGGCTTGACCTGGGAATTGACCTTGACGAAAACCGCCTCGAGCGAGTCGAAAACATCCTTGTGCAGGCCGGTTTCATCGCAGGCGATCTGCTGAATCAGATCGCTCATTGCGCGCGGATTCTGCACGACCAGGCCGGTAAGGGGAATTTCATTGATCATGTCACCGTCGCTGACCACGCCGTAGGGCGCGGCGTCGGCCACCACATCATACTCGCCAGGCAGGGCATTCGCCCAAACCATGGTCGGCGGGAATGCCCCGGCATTATCCGTCATGCGTTCCTCGATCACGCCGGTCACATCCGAATAGCTGTCGCCGGCGGCATAGCTCACCCGGTCCGGGACGACGAGCAAATGCAGAATCTGATGTTTCGGCAGCTTCGATCCTTCCAGATAGACCGGCTGGCCGGTGACCACCGAGGCGGCGACAAAGCGGCCGTCGGCATCTACGACGCGGGCCTGGGCAAAAGGCGGCAGCTCATCACGGATCTGGAAGGGGATACTGTAGATCTTCCATGGACGGTCGATGCCGGGCTGGAGCACGTGGACCACGAGATCGCCGCTGCTTTCGATCTTGGGATCGGAAGGCCGGCGGAAGTTGTAGCTGATGAAATTCCAGATCGGCAGCTTGGTGATCTTGCCGTATTCGTCGGTGATGACCATCAGCCGGCGGATGATCCTTTTATCGCTCATCCGGATGATCTGGATGTCGACCTGCTCGCTGGGGTAGAGATCCTCCATCGAGAAGAGGATGTTTTCATACTGGTAAAAGACGCGGCGGTCCAGCGGATTGATGCTGCTGAACATTGAAGCGTTTTTGGCGATGCTGAACTGGGAGAGCGTCAGTGGATCGCTCACCTGTTCACAGCTGGTAACGAGCACAAAGAGCACCAGTGCCGCCGCCAGGAATGTCGTGATCTTCCATTTCATCTCAATTTCCTCCCTTTTGAATATATTGTGCAACAAGCATTGGCTTTTTCAGCCCCCTAACGCCACCCCGCGACACTCTTCTGTACATGCGCCGGGGTGAGATATTTGACAAATTCCGTCAAGCTGAATCCCGTATCCACAATCAGGCCGGTCTGCAAAATGCCGTCGTATCGCGTCGCCTCGCTGGTGGCCCGGTATCCCCAGGCGTACTGGTTTGGCCAGGTGAAGCGGAACCGATGTGGTTTCATCCGCCGCTGCGTCGGCAGCGGAATGCGGAACTGGACGCCGCCGAAGCGATCGTAATCGGTGATTGCATAGTAAAGAGCGACATCGGTCTCGGAAAAAGTCCGGCGCAGGGTGAAACAGAAGCCCTTGTCGCCGAGCAGATATTTGCTGTAATCGATCCCCACCATCATATCCGTCATGGGCAGATAGTACTGGGCGTAAATCTTCCAGGTCAGGCTGTCCATGGGCGAGTAGTAGAATTTACCCTCACCATGGTAGAAAAAGCCCGTATAGTCGACCTTGAAGCCGGTCAGGATCTTGCGGCCCAGCCAGAATTTAGCCGCTTCGCCCGAGAAACCCCAGCGCTCAGGTAGAAAGATGCCGCCCTGCAGCGCGGCATAGCTGTCATGAGGCAGCCGGAAAAGCTGGCTCAGGCTGGCCCGGGAGAGGCGCGTTCCGCTGTCATAAAGACCGATCTCATCCCAGAAAGGAATATAGGCCTCGACCTGGGCCAGGGTGCCATGCCAGAGGGTGCTGCGCAGCCCGGGGATGAACTCGCCGTAAAACTTGAGGCGGTCATCGTACTGGCCGAGCTGGATCTGATGGCCGATGGAGACATTGGCGTCTATTTTAAGGAACGAGCGATTATTCCACGCTGCAACTGCAGCTTCGGGTTCCGCAGCCGGCTCGCCGACAACGACCGTGCGCGCGAACTCAGGCGCATCGATCTCCCCGGCCATAAAACTGCGGTAGGCATGGCCATCGACAGTGATCTGGCCGCGCGGCACGCCGCGGGTGCAGGGCAGCAGATAAACGCGCTGCCAGGTCGAGTCAACCGCATTGACCAGGCGTAGAACCTCACCGGCAGCCTTGAGGTCGTGGCGGTAGACGCGGTTCTCAAAGGCGATCGCCAGCCCGCTGTCGGCTGCCATGCTGATGCGGAGATTCTCAAAGCCGTGATAGGCCAGGCGCGCGTAGAGATCCTGGAAATCATCCGGACGGGCCTGCTGCGCCAATGCGCAAATGACAAAGAACAGAACAAGGATGCG
>DAOOPF010000241.1:0-1960 GCA_035388125.1 bacterium
CCATTCCGGGCCCATATAGCCGTTCCACATAAAGAGCTGGGCGAAGACGATACGCCGGTCCGCCGTCGCCGAGGCATTGGCGAGGAAGGAGGAGCATTTGTGCAGCCGCTCTGGCAGATCCATATCGATTTCCGGGGCCTTGAAGCGCTGTCCGCTGAGCTGGTGGGGGGTATTCCGGACCGCGTCCGAGGCGTAGGAGAGGTCGATGTAGGAGTTGATGGTGACGATATCGAGCAGTTCGACGGGGCGGTCAAAGATGGTCGCCCCCTCTTTTTTGGCGCCGTCGGCGATGCCCTTCATCTCTTCCATGAATTCGGTCTCATATTTGCGCAGGAAGAGGAGGTCGACCTGACTGCACAGGTCTCGCCAGCCCGCGGCGGGGTTGTCCCGGTTACGGCTGGTGGCCAGCTTGGTCATGAAAGTCTTGAGTTCCCGGGCGAGGAGTGCGCCGTGCTGGAAGCCGCGCTCGTAGGGGGCGCCTTCAATGTGCAGGTAGGTCCACCCCTGCTCTTCGAATCGGAAAGCCTTGCCGTACCATCTGATGCGTTCGGCGGGAATGTATTCGGTGATATCCTCGACCGGAGTGATGGTGATGTCATCAAACCAGGCTTCTCCGGCTGCTTCACCGCGATAGCCGAGGCGCAGCTCGACGCGGTCCTCGGCCCTGGAGGCGAAAAAGAGGGCTTCACTCAGCTGCCACTCCTGATCGCCGCCGATCGGGCGGGACCAGGCGGTGATGGGCATGCCGCCCATGCGCAGGCAGGCCGGCAGGGGGGTCGGATAGTGCTGCGCCGAGTCGGTGCGGGCGCCGGCTGTTTTGATCCAGCCGCTCAGGCGGTAGAGTTTGCCGACCTCGAGCTTGACCGGCTGGGAGAAGAGGGTAGAGCGGCGCAGCGAGAGGTGGCGGATCTGCAGGCTGGCCTGGCCGCTGCGGGCGACGGTGCGGTCGATGCCGATCGCTGTGGCGGAGAGAGAGTCGGGCTGCCAGCCGGCGGCGCCCTCCGCCTGCAGGATCTCAAAACCCGGATTGAGGAGCGGGATGGCCGGTTCGGGCGCTGCGGCCAGCACCACGGCGGCCGCCAGCAGCGTAAGGCTGAGAATCAGCATGAGGCGCGAAGCTGAAAAGTGCATGAAACCTCCGGTGTAGGGGAGTGGTGTGAGTTGTAGATTAGCAAAATGTACGGGATTCAGAGCGGGATTTCAAGAAAATTTTCAACGCCCGGAGAATACTCTTGAATTTGGCGGTAGTGATGAGTATTTTTAACCCGATCTCACGCCGGCAGTGGGGCGTCGGCCAGCAGCGGCCCCGGTATCAGAGCGGTGCGAAGCTCTGTCCGGCTGGAGAGCGCTCCGGGTGAAGCAGACGGCAGTGACATGCGGGAGTCGAACTTAAAGGCAAGGAGTATAGTATGGCCAGCAGCAGCGGCGTGAAGGCGGCCCAGCCGCAAATCGGAGAAGATGAAAAGAGGTACAGTGGACCGTTCGCGATCATGACGGTGCTCTTTTTTATGTGGGGATTCATGACCGTCTGGAATGATCTTCTCATTCCCCGCTTCAAGGAGGCCTTTACCCTCAACTATTTTCAGGCGATGCTGGTGCAGTTCGCCTTTTTCGGAGCCTACACTATCGGTGCCCTGATCTATTACCTCTTTTCGACCATCTCCGGCGATCCGATCAACCGCATCGGCTACAAGAATGGAGTGGTCATCGGCCTGATCACCTCGGCTATCGGAAGCGCCCTCTTTTATCCCGCCGCAGTGATGGTCTCCTATACTTTCTTCCTGGTCGCGCTTTTCATCGTCGGACTGGGATTTGCCATGCTCCAGATCGCGGCCAATCCTTACGTCACAATCCTGGGGCCCGAGCGCACTGCCTCCAGCCGCCTCAATCTCAGCCAGGCCTTCAACTCCCTGGGCACCACCATCGGTCCGGTCATCGGCGGCTATCTGATCTTCAAACT
>DAOOPF010000241.1:2060-3423 GCA_035388125.1 bacterium
CTGGTGGCCGCCGTTCCGGTCATCGCCTTTTTCGTGCTGCTGGCGCTGGCGGGTCCTGCCGAGGCGCTGCGCTACGGCTTTTTCATGCTCATCCTGCTCGGGGCTTTCGCTCTGGGCGAGAACAGCGCCCACCGCATGCTGGCGATCTTTAGCGGCATCATCATCGTCCTGCTGCTGACCAGCATGACGGCCGGCGGGACGACAGCGCAGTGGACCATCCTCAGCGTCGGCCTCTTCTGCTCGGTGATGTGGTCCAACATCTTTTCACTCGCCATCGAAGGGTTGGGCGTTCTCAAGAGTCAGGGCTCATCGCTGCTGGTGATGATGATTCTCGGCGGGGCGATCCTGCCGCCGCTGCAGGGCTGGATCGCTGATGTGGCCGGCATCCAGTTCTCCTTCATCGTGCCGATGATCGCCTTTTTCTACGTCGCTTTTTACGGATTGTACGGGTATCGGGCGGGCCGCAAGCTGCACGCTTGATCCTTCTCACCGCTTCATACTGCGAATTCGCGGTGCAGCCGCTTTTTCAGAGCGCAGGCCTCGCGCACAAGGGCCAAAGGCATTCTCCGCAGCTGCAGACGGCTGTCGGGGTCTGCGCTCCAGCTCACCGGGAATTCGCAGATTCTCTCCTCCGCATGCATCGCCCGCAGGATGATCTCCGCATCGAATAAAAAACCGTCTGATGCACAGGCCCGGTAAAGCGTGCGGCCTCTCTCACCGTCATATATTTTCAAGCCGGCCTGGGTATCGGTCAGTTCCTTCGGCAGCCCGAGCATGCGGGTGAAGAGGCGGCGGAAGAGCCAGGCGGACAGGCGTCTGGGGAGGGATTGCGGACGAAGGATGCGGCTGGAGGGCAGGCGGCGGGATGCATGGGCGATGGTGCAGACGCCGTTTTCGATCAGTTCGATGCCGCGGGTGATTTCATCATAAGGGATACAGAGGCCGCTGTCGATGAAGAGGATGAGACGGCCGCGGGAGCGCGCCATGCCCGCGCGGACGGCTCGACCCTTGCCGCGATGGGGCGTCAGACGGAGAATGCACAGTCCGGCGTCTCCGGCGGCTGGCAGGGCTTTTTCGGCCTCTTCCGGGGTGCCATCGTCGCTGCCGTCATCGGCCACCAGAATTTCCCCCCTCAGACCATGGCGGGCGCAGAATTCAGCCGCCGCGCGGATGTCGCCTGCGATCTTCCGGCGCTCGTTGTAGACCGGAATGATGACGGAAAGATCGACGGCATGGGCGTCATCCGCGGGGCCGGGCATGAATGCTCAGATTTCCTTGATGAAAATATTTTTAAAATGGATCGGGGCGCGGCTGTCGTGGTTCTGCAGGCCGATATAGCCCTCGGCGGCGTAGGATCTGATCT
>DAOOPF010000242.1:0-3417 GCA_035388125.1 bacterium
GGATGCCGATGATGAAGAGGATCGACCCGAGCAGCAGCATCGGCTTGCCGGCGATACCGCCGAAGCCGAGGATCCGGTAGATAAAAAGATAGAGATTGATGCCCGCGCCGGTGAGGGCGAAGAGGGCGCCGATAAAGCCGAGAAAATGGAGGGGCTTTTTCGAGTATTTGCTCAGAAAAATGACGCTGACCAGATCCAGGGTGCGGCGGATATAATTTTTTGGATAGACCGACTGGTTGAACCGCCCGGGCAGCTGTTCGACCTTGCCCTCGGCGATGCGATAGCCCTGGCGCTGCGCCAGCACCGGCAGAAAAGCGTTGAGAGTGCCGTAATAGGGCACGTGGTCGAGCACTTCGCGGCGCAGGGCGAGCACACCGCTGTTGACGTCATGCAGGTGCAGGCCGGTCATGCGGTTGGTCATCCCGTTAAAGGTGCGCGAGACGATCCGGTTCAACCCCGAGTCGCGGCGGGGATGGCGGACCCCGATGACTACGTCCTCTCCCGCCTCGATCTGATCGAGCAGATTGAGAGCATCGGCGGGCTTGATGCGCACCCGGCAGGTGAAATAGAGCAGCACCTCCCCGGTGGCGATCTGGACCCCGGCATCGAGGGCCGAGGCCTCGCCGAAGGAGGAGCGCAGCCGCGCCGCCTTGACATTGTCCCGGCCGCGGCTGAGCCGGACCAGCTCGGGCCAGGTGCCGTCGGTGCTGCCATCGTCGACGTAGATCAACTCGTGCGGCTGCGGCCGGGAAGCCAGCTCGCGCAGGAGCTCCTCGTGCAGTCCGGCGATCTCGTCCGCATTATTTTGGGTCAGGACGATGACCGAAAAAGCCGCCGCCTGCGCTGCGGGCATCACCGGATGAAGTGGTATCGGAGAGTTTTGCATAGTCTGCCGGTCTGTTAAATAATTAATTATAAAGTTAGACAAAATTGGCCTTAAAAACAATCGCAAATATAGCGCTTCGCGCGCGGATCGGCTACTGCCCCACCTGCAAAAAGGACTTGCGCGTTCCGGTCTGGACGATCAGCTTGCCGATCAGACCGAAGAAGAAAAACTGGGCTGCCGCCGCCCAGAAAACCACCGTCAGAGTGACCAGGATATTCATCTCCGCCAGCGCTGCGTTCCGTGCAGCTACCGCATGAAGGATGGCAGCCAGCGAGAGGGTGCCGGACAGGGCGAAAAAAAGCGCGACCGCCGAGAAAAAGACCAGGGGATTGACCAGGTGCTTCATCATCAGGCGGATGCTGGTCAGATCCATGACCACCCGGAAGGTGCGGCTGAGGTTGTACTTGGAGCTGCCCCAGCGCCGCGGATGGTGGCGCACCGCCAGCTCGGTGATCTCGGCCCCCTCGATGCGCATCAGGGCCGGGATGAAACGGTGCAGTTCGCCGTAAAGAGAGATGCGGCGAAGCATCTCGCCGCGAAAGGCCTTGAGCGAGCAGCCGGTATCGTGCAGATGGACGTCGGTGAGCGAACAGATCAGCTTGTTGGCGATTTTTGACGGCACCTTGCGCAGCACCAGTTTGTCCTTGCGGTGCTTGCGCCAGCCGCTGACCACATCGTAGCCCTCACCCATCTTTTCGAGCAGATTGGGAATATCGAGAGGATCGTTCTGCAGATCGCCGTCCATGGCGATGACGATCTCGCCGCGGGTGGCGGAAAAACCGGCGGCCATGGCCGCGGACTGGCCGAAATTGCCTCGGAAGAGGATCACACGCAGCTGCGGATGGGCGGCCGCCAGTGCGCGCAGCTTGTCGCGGGTGCCGTCACGGCTGCCGTCGTCGACCAGAATCACTTCATAGGATTTTCCCAGCCCCTCCATCACCGGATGGATGGCTTCCCACAACCGCTCGACGCTCTCCACTTCGTTGTAGAGCGGCACCACGACCGATAGCTGAGGGGAGGATATTTTCGGGTCATTCATGGGCATTTACAGCTCGCCGTTTGCGCCAGTAGAGTAATAACCCCAACGGGGCCAAAAGGGCGGTTTCGATCAAAACAGTCCAAAAGTTGTGCCGGTTGAACAGGCTTGGAATGAAGGAGGCTGCCTCGCCGCTGCGGTGAACATCGGAGAAGATCTGCAGCGGCGATATGATATAGCCGCTCCAGAAGGGCCAGAGTAGCGGTGCGCCGAAGGGAGCGCTGGTATCTTTGGCGAGGATATCGAGTCCCAGATGGACCAGGCCGGCGGCGATGAAAAGCCGGGTATGGCCTTTTCCGGGGAAGAACACTCCGCCGATCCAGCCGGCGGCGAGAACAAACAAAATCGAATGGGTGGCCTGATGGTGATAGGCATTGGCATTGCCGGCCAGGACCAGTCCGAAGGCCAGGTCGATATCGGGCAGAAGGGCAAAAAAGAGAAGAACCAGCAGCAGGCCAGCCTGCTTTCGCCACGGCCGCCCGCCGGTCGCGAAAATCAAAAGACCGCTGGCGATATGTCCTGCAGGTGTCGGCATCTCTTTTTCCGTCGTCCCCTCCGCCTCGCCCCGATCCCTTCCATGAAAGCCGTTCCCCGCCAGGTTCCATCATCCACGCGGCCGTGCGCCGTTCAGTCGATGATTCTTGCTCCCACCCCGAATTCTTGTTCGCACCCGGAATCCAGCATTCTCGCTCCCATCCCGAATCCGGCAGCTCTCGCACGCGCCAGCCGCCGCAAACTGTTCCGGCGCACTATTAGGTAGCAACAAGAGGCCGCTTTTGCCGAAAGATTTTGCCATGGCACCGCAGCTGATCTTGCGGGGTATTAAAAAGCCCTGGCAAGACCCGAAAGGGAAAAACCAGGGCTAAGAGGTGCCGTTCTGCGAGCCACATCCCGGTACATCCCGCAGAAATATAGTAAATAATTAATTATTTACAAACCTGTTTTTACTATTAACCCGGAGATCACCGGAACCTCCTTAAAGTACGGAAAGCGCAAATGAGATAAAAGCAATGCCCAACGCAACCAGGGCGATGATGAGCGATTTGGTCTCAACCGAGCGCAGTTCCTTGCGGCTGCGCTCTTCGAGAATCTGCTCCGCGAGTAGAAAATTATGATGGTTGGGGGGATACTGGAGCTGAAAATCAAAAAGCTCCTGATCCCCCTTGCCGGCCAATTGATCATAGGTGTATTCCATATCCTTGCCTGCTGCTTTCCGCGAGCGGCGCCCCCGGCGCCTACCCGGCAAAATCCAAACCTTTAGGTACGGAGGGCGGCGTAGTGTCCGCGACCGTGCCATCCGCCTTTTTGACCAGCACCAGATACATTGAAGTCTTGCTGGTCCCTTCGTTGCCGCCCAGTACCACCTCCCCCGCCGGAAAATCGCGGCGATAGAGATGGAGCGGGGAATCATCACTGGTGCCGATCTCTGCGCCGGTATCACTCCAGCCGTCCAGCCAGGTCGGCCGGGTGCTGGCGCCGTTGTCGTAGGCGATCA
>DAOOPF010000243.1:0-3326 GCA_035388125.1 bacterium
AAAACGCCCTCTCCGCGGCTTGCAGCGCGAAGAGGGCGTCTCTGTTTTATCGGATCCGATCTTACTTCATCATCACCATCTTGACCGTACGGACACTGTTTCCGGCCTGGAAGCGGGCGAAGTAGAGGCCCGAAGTGGCCGGTTCACCCGCGTCGCTGCGGCCGTCCCAGGCGAGCTGGTGCGCACCCGCCGGAAGAAAGCCCTCCTGCAGCAGGCGCACGCGGTGCCCCAGGGCATTAAAGATTTCGACCCGGACCCGGCCCTCCGCCGGCAGCTCAAAACTCAGCGTCGTCGCAGGGTTGAAAGGATTGGGATAGTTGGCATGAACCGTGAAACTCCCGGGCAGCCCGGCCGGCCGCTCTTCTACATCCGAGACCACATCCCCGAGTCCCCCCTCCTCGAGCCTGAATTCCACACCCGCCACTGTACCGCCGTCGGCCACTGTGATCGGCAGCGCCGTCGCCGGGATCTTTTCGGCCAGGGGCAGCGGCAGAAAGAGGGGCAGCAGGGCTTCATCATGCCCGCTCGGCATGCCGTAGGCGAGCAGGTTGAGGACGAACTCATCCAGATTGATCTCGATCTGCGCCGGCACCGTCCGGTACCACTGGTCGCCATAGAGGGTCATGCCGAGGCCGAGCAGACCGCTCAGGTCGCCGAGACCATCGCCGAAGAGAAGATTCATATAATCGATCTCTTCGCCACTGGCAGGGGAGAGCAGGTCAACAAAACCCATCAGCTGACTGGAAAGGCCCAGAGCGGAACTGAGGGCGAAGGTACGCAGATAATAGTCGCCGGCGCGCAGACCGGGGATGGTGAACTGCCCGCTCTGGCCGGCAGGCAGGCCGCTGTTGAGATCCATGCCGGTCATGCTGATGCCGGCCGGATGGCCGCTCGGGTGATAGGCGATGACCATGACCTGGGAGAGAGGAGCGCCGGAATGAATCTCCAGGACGGAACCGGCAATGGCGCCGCCGGCCTTTTCGATGAGGATATTGCAGTCGACGGTTTCACCAAAACCGAGGGTGACCTCGGCGGCGCTGCTAAAGCTGCCGCCGCCGCCATACCAGGTCGCCGCAAAGGGGGCCACGGCCGGCAGGGCGAGGATCTTGTAGGTGCCGGGCAACAGCCGGTCGACCCTGTAGCCGCCGTTGAACTGGACAAAATCCATGCTCGCCAGCTTGCCGCTCGCCGCTTCGTAGACCATGACCGGAAAACCGTCCAGAATATCCGCACCGGCTCGTACGACACCGCCGCCCTCCTGCGGGAGGTCGACGAAGCCCTGGATGACCGCGCCGCGATCAACCTTGATGTCCATTCCCGTCAAATCACTGCCACCCACCGTGACAACCTCGGCGTCGGCGAAACTGCGCGCTCCGCCGTACATCTCGCTCAGATAGTTGTTGAATCCGGTAAAGGGCGCCATGGCGAGAATCTTGTAGGTGCCGGAGGGCAGGGGGCCGAGACGATAGTATCCGGCGCTGTCCATCTGGCTGTCTTCGATGAGGGCGGTCAGCGACAGGAACGGATAGGCCGTGCTGTCGTTCAGGGCAAAAAGACGGTAAAAGCTCTTGCCGGCGCCGTTGATGCTGTCGGTCACCCGGCCGCGAATCCATTTCGCCTTTTCCAGCACGAAATCAATCCCGGCGGTCTCATAGGGGGCGGTGACCGCCACCGCAGCGGCCGAACCCGCATTGAACAGATTGGGGCCGCCGCCGTACCATTCATCCACCACCTCGCCCGCATGGGCGCCGGAGGTGATCTTGATCAGATTGAGCAGGTTCTCATTGATCAGGGTGTCTGAAATCGTCCGGAGGAGGTAGTGCCCTGTCGGCACACCGGCGATCGAGTAGATCCCCTTGGCGTCGGCCTTGCCGATGAAAAGATGAAGGTTGTTCAGCCAGGGCTCCAGCTTGAGCTCGGTCAGCGAGGCGTCGATGGCGAGGACCCAAACATCGTCGAGCACCTTGCCCTCCGCGCTCTTGACCGTGCCGGTGAGCGTGCCGCCGGGCTGGAGCACGATGTCGTTGAGAACGACCTCTTCGCCCTCCCTGACCGTGATGCGGGTGGCAGCGCCGGGGGTTTGAGCACCCGAGTAGAACTGGCCAAGATAGTTGACCCCGCCGATCAGATTGCCAAGCTGGTCATCCACATAGACGATATATTCACCGGGAGCCACCGCAGGGAACATGTAACTCCCCAGAAAACCCAGTTTGAAATCGGCCAGCGAGGAATCTTCCGCGTGGAAGAGGAAAGCGGTGGCGATGCTGATGAGCTGATCGGTGTCGCTCCAGCGATAATTCCCTGAAATGGAGCCCGGTATAACCCCCACGGGCAAGGGCGCCAGAATGAAATCGAGGTTGCTCAGGGAGGTATCATAGGCGGAAAGGGCGACGATTTGACCAGCGGCCCAGGCCGCCTGGTTCGGATACCAGGTCTGCGGCGATCCCTCGCCAACCACCTGCACGGAGAGCCGGTAGTCGCCGACGAGGGGCACATTGATGATGAAAAAGCCGTCATCGGTGGTGGTCTCGAGAGAGTAGACCGGGACGGGGGAGTCTGGACTGGTGAAGACGAAGGAGAGGGTCATGCCCTGGACGGGCGAGCCGTCTTCACGAAAGATCATACCCGAAAGCTCCGCACCCTTTTGCAGCTCGAAATCGATGCCCGCGGTCATCTGGTTCTCACTCACAGTGACCTTTTCGGCCAGACGCCAGGTCTCCCGGGCATCCAGGGGCAGGATCAGATTATTGTATATTTCATCGACATAGCGATCGCTCACTGTCAGAAGGTAGTACTCTCCCGGGGGCAGATTGAGGATCGAATACTTTCCGGTTGAAGAGGTGTACCAGTCATCGCTGTCACCCCGGTAATAGCCCAGGGAATCGAAGGCGACCACCGTGACCGGGTAGATGGGCGCCTCGCCATCCACCGTGATATGTCCGGTAATTTCAGTATAGGCGGTCGGAGCGGCTGCGGTCCTGGCCAAAGAGGCTTGAGCGGACAGCGCCTGCCGATAACTGCTGTAGCTGCGCAGAAACATCGGGACCAGCTTTTCCGGCTGCAGGGCCTCCTCCATGCGGGCGGTCAGCATCTGCTGTGCCGTCCACTCCTCCAGGCCGCGGTCGATGGCGCGCGCGTAGGCCTCTTCAGCCTTGATCATCACGGTTGCAGCCTCCTGCAGCGCTTCATGCGTCTGTGCCGCCTTCAGGGCCGGGGCAACCCCCTGCACTCTTTCCGCCGCCGTGGCAAAGGGCGAAAAAACAGCGAGGAGCAGACCAAGGGCGAGTATTGCGAACAGTAATTCTTTTTTCATCTTTATCATCCTT
>DAOOPF010000244.1:0-3325 GCA_035388125.1 bacterium
GGATCTTGAGGCCGTTGTCGAGTGTGGCGGTGGTGATGTTCTCCTTGCTGAAGGTCGCCGCCAGGCAAACGGATGAGCCGAGCAGGGCCATGATGAGGAGGGGGAGCAGTTTGAGGTGCATGTCTTTTCTCCTGGTTTACAATCCATTAAATTATTCATTTTATGTTATTTTATCAAGTTGTTTTATCGGCGAGCTTACGGCTTGCATAATTTCGCCATGTTCTCTATATTGAAGGTACGTTTTATGAACGAACCGCTTGCCGCTGCTGCTCACCCATAAGGGCTCTGCCATGCACAGCTCACTTTTTCGCCGCCTCCTCACCGGCGGCGCCTTCGGACTCGCCGCCGCGCTGCTGGTGCTGCTGCTCACCCATCTGCTCGAGCCCCGGCTCTTCGACGCCTTTGAGGCCAAATCGCTGGACTGGCGCTACCTCGGCCGGCTGAAGAACCTGTGGGAGCAGCGTCAGGGCGCGACCATCGAGGAGATCGTCATCGTCGATATCGATGACCGGAGCCTGAAAAAACTGGGGCGCTACTCCTGCTGGCCGCGCGACTATCACGCCCGCATCATCGACTCGGTCACCGGCGGGGGAGCCCGCGCCATCGGCTTTGACATCCTCTTTATGGAACCGGACTGCATCTCGGCGACGGACTCGCTGCTGGTGGCCGCCACCGCCCGCTCCGGCATCGTCTATCATGCCATGGCCTTTTCCAACGCCAATCCTGACGCCTTTCTCGAGCCGATGAAGGAACCGCCCGCGGGTCTGGCTGCGGAACGGCTCTCTCTGCTGCCCGCCAGCGAAGCGCAGCGCAAATTCCGCAGCGCCGACCGTATGGACGGCCAGCTCGTCCCCCTCTACAACGCCGCCGCCGGCATCGGCTTTGCCAACTTTTCGCCCGACAACGACAGCGTCATCCGCACCATGCCGATGTTCATCCAGTTCGCCGGCCGCCACTACTTCGCCCTCACCCTCGCCATGACCATGGGGATGACCGGCGCCCGGCCCGAGGAGGTCACCGTCGTCCCGGGCGAGGCCATCACCATCCAGCCTCATGAGGGCAAGGCGGTGCGCATCCCCATCGACGACGCCGGGCGCATGCTCATCAGCTACCAGGGCACCTTTCAGACCTTCCGCTACATCTCCTACTATGATGTGCTCATGGAGCGGGTGCCGCCGGAGACCTTTGACGGCCGCATCGTCCTGGTCGGCACTTCGGCCGCCGGGCTCTCCGATATCCGGCCGGTCCCCTTTCAGGACTCCTTTCCGGGGGTCGAGGTCCACGCCAACGTCCTCCACAATATCCTGCAGAGCCAGTACATCGAAAAACAGGGCCCCTACTCCTCCGTGCTCATCGTGGTCGGACTGGCGCTGCTGATCGCCCTGCTCACCGTGCTGCTCAAGCCGGTGCTGGGCGGGCTCCTCGGCGCGCTCATCATCGTCGGCTATGCCCTTCTCGGCATGCGCTGGTTCAGCGAGAGCGCCTTCTGGCTGGAGCTGGTGCGGCCGGTCATGGCCATCGTCATCGCCTATCTCTTCGTCGTCCTCTACCGCTTTATCGACGAGGAGCGCAACAAGCGCTACATCAAAAACATGTTCCAGCACTATATCACCGCCTCGGTGGTCGACGAGCTGCTCAGGCGGCCGGACATGCTCAAGCTCGGGGGCGAGAAGCGCATGGCCACCGCTTTTTTCTCGGACATCAAGAATTTCACCACCGTATCGGAAAACCTCACGCCGGAGGTTCTGGTCGCCCAGCTCAACGACTATCTCACCGCCATGACCGAGGTGGTTTTCAAGTACCAGGGCTACCTCGACAAATATGAAGGGGATGCGATCATGGCTGTCTACGGCGTGCCGGTGGAGATGAAGGACCATGCCCGCCGCGCCTGCCTGGCCGCCCTGGAGATGCAGCGCGAGCTGGCGGGTCAGCGCGAGCGCTGGCGCCGCGAACAGAAACCCGAGTTCCATGTGCGCATGGGGATCAACTCCGGTCCGATGATCGCCGGCAACATCGGCGGCAAGGAGCGCTTTGACTATACGGTGATCGGGGATTCGGTCAATCTCGCCTCGCGCCTCGAGGGGGCCAACAAAAGCTACGGCACCAGCATCATGGTCAGCGAGTTCACCCGGGAGCTGCTGGGCGATGAATTTCCGCTGCGCGAACTCGACCTGCTGCGGGTCAAGGGCAAGAACCAGCCGGTGCGGGTCTATGAGCTGCTCGGCGGCTCCGCAGCCGAGGTGAGCGCGGAGAAACGGCGGGCGATCGCGGCCTATGAGGAGGGGCTCCGCCTCTACCGCGGCAAAGAGTGGCAGGCGGCTGAAGCGGCCTTTGAACGCGCCCTCGCGGCCGACCCGGAGGACGGGCCGAGCCTGACCTACATCGAACGCTGCCGTTATTTCAGCCACAATCCGGTGGAGGAGAACTGGGACGGGGTCTTTGAGATGAAGACCAAATAAGGGGGGCTCTTGCGCCAGTAAGGCGCGCCTCGGAGTGGGCTGGCCGTTTCGGGCGCCGCGGATGAACGGTACGCTCCCCGCCGGCAGGGCATGAGCCCGCGCGGAAGCCGATCCACGAAAGGAGAACGATGTATTCCTATATTTACGGCCGCAACCCGGTGCTCGAGTGGCTCCGGGCCGGCTATCCCGCCGAAAAGCTGCTGGTCTCGCGGGAGCTCAGCGGCGCGGCCCTGCAGGAGATCCAGAAGCTGGCCGCCGCCGGGCGTATCCCGGTCGAGAACCTGCCGCGCAACGATCTGGCCCGGGCCGCCGGCAGCGACAACCACCAGGGCGTGGCCGCCCGGGTCACCCTGCCCGACTATGTCGAGGTCGAGGAGATCCTGGCGATCGCGGCCGGCCGGGGAGAGCCGCCCCTGATCGCCCTCCTCGACTGCATTCAGGATCCGCACAACTTCGGGGCCATCCTGCGCACCGCCGAGGGCGCCGGCCTGCACGGGGTCATCATCCCCAAAGACAACGCCGCCCCCATGACCGCCGCGGTCTACAAGGCCTCGGCCGGCGCCGCCGCCCACGTCGCGGTCGCCCGCGTCACCAATCTGAGCCGCACCATCGACGAACTCAAGGAGAAGGGGGTCTGGTTCACCGGCGCGGACGAGGAGGGCAGCAAGCTCTACACGGAACTCGATCTGCGCGGCCCCACCGGGCTGGTGCTGGGCTCCGAGGGCAAGGGGCTGCGCCGGCTGGTGCGCGAGGAGTGCGATTTCATCACCCGCATCCCGCTGCAGGGCAAGGTCAGTTCGCTCAATGTCTCGGTGGCGGCTGCGCTGCTCTTCTTCGAGGCCCGCCGCCAGCGGGGATTCTGATTC
>DAOOPF010000245.1:0-3275 GCA_035388125.1 bacterium
TATGACCCACCACAGCAAAAAGGGCAGCGCCCGAGCACAGCGCTGCCCTTTTTTTATTTTCCACCGGCATTATGGGCGTAGGAGAACGCGCCTCCCCTACTCCTCCAGCCGCGAGATGATCGTCATGTTCTGTTTGTTGCAGATATCCTTGGCCTCGGGGGTGAAGAGGTAATCGAGCCGCGGTTTGTAGGCCTCGATGATCTTGCCGCGCACCATTTTGAGGGTGCTGTTGAGGAGGTGGTTCTGCTCGGTAAAACCTTCGCCCAGGACGGCGACCGCTGCGGGCAGCCATTTGCCCGGAAAGAGGCCGGCCTCCTCGCCCCCCTCCCTGAAGCGGCCGATCTCCTGCTCGATCGCCTTGAGGGCTTCGCGCTGCCCCAGCTCGCTTTGCGGCGAGAGGTTCATCGCCTTGAGATGGCGCAGCAGCGCCTCCTTGTTGGGCGCGACCAGGGCGGCGGTGTAGGGTGACTGGTTGTTATAGAGCATGATCTGGTCGATCAGGCGGGAGGAGGAGCAGATCGCCTCTTCGATCCCCTCCGGGCTGTATTTTTCGCCGTCGTTGGAGATCAGCAGGCTCTTGAAGCGTCCCAGCACGTAGAGAAAGCCGTCCTTGTCCAGGTAGCCGAGATCGCCGGTATAGAGCCAGCCCTCGCGCAACGCCTCGCCGGTCGCCTTTTCATTCTTCCAGTAGCCGGCCATGACGTTTTCGCCCCGCACCACGATCTCCCCCTTTTCGCCCACGGGCAGATCGCTGCCCTTTTCGTCGCAGATCCTGACCTCCAGGTTGGCGACGATGGTGCCGGAGGAGCCGAGTTTGTGCCTTTTGGGCACATTGGCGGAGATGATGGGAGCGGCCTCGCTGAGGCCGTAGCCCTGGAACATCGGGATACCGATGGCGTAGAAGAAGCGCTGCAGCTCGATATCGAGGAGGGCGCCGCCGCCGATGAAGAATTCGAGCCGTCCGCCGAAATTCTCGCGCACTTTTTTAAAGAGGATCTTGTCGTAGAGCAGCAGCAGCGGTTTGTAGACGGCGCGCCAGCCCCTGCCGCGGTCCAGGCCGAGGCCGTTGTAGGAATAGGCCGCCTTGAGGGCCTTGTTGAAGAGCGCTTCCACCTTTGAGCCCTTCTGGCGGATCCCCTTCTCAATGTTCTTGCGGAAGTTTTGCGCCAGGGAGGGGACGCTGAGCAGAAAGACCGGCCGGGTCTCCTTGATGGAGATCGGGATATTCTTCAGGGTTTCAATGGCGGTTTTGCCGATCGGGACGGAGGCCATGCTGGCGCCGTTTTTCATCAGGGTGTAGATGCCGGCGGTATGGGCAAAGCTGTGGTCCCAGGGCAGGATGAGCAGGGAGAGGTACCATTCCGGAATCGGCAGCAGAGAGCAGGCTTGTTCAACATTGGCGGTATAGTTGCGATGGGTGAGGATGATGCCCTTGGGGTCGGCGGTGGTGCCGGAGGTATAGCAGATATTGGCGGGATCGTTCTCCTCGACCCCCTGCCAGGTCTCCTCAAAGAGCCCGGCGTGGTGTTCCAGATAATCCTTGCCTTTTTGCAGCAGATTTTGTAATGTAATTTCGTCCGGACTGCGGCTGCCGCTGTCGTCGAAGACGATGATTTTTTCCAGGACGGGCAGGTCGTTTTTGATCGCCTTGATCTTGGCGGCCTGGCTGCCCGAGACCACAGCCATGCGGCAGCCGGAGTGGCTGATGCGGAATTTGAGATCCGCGAGTTCATCCACCTTGACCGAGATCGGCACATTGATGGCACCCGTGAAGAGGATGCCGAGCTCGGCGATCACCCATGCATTACGGCCTTCGGAGATCAGGGCGATGCGGTCGCCTTTCTGGATGCCGAGGCTGAGCAGACCGGCGGCGAAGAGATGCACCTGCTGCCTTGCTTCGCTGTAGGTGGTCCCCTCATACCGGTCGCCGATTTTTTCCCAGAGCAGGATGTTATCGGGATATTTTACCGCGCTCTCTGCGAGGAGATAGGGCAGGGTCCTTTTAGCCACGATGGTTCACTCCTTTAAATTAGCTGGCAAGAGTAACTCCCGCAGGACTGTCCCGCCGCAGTTTCGGGATGTATTGGTTGTGCGTAACGGCATGATATCATCATAACCACAAATGGCCAAAAAGTCAAGCTAATTCTCCCAAAAATAACCGGGATGGGCGCAGCGGTTGGCGATACCTCAGGATAAAATAGAGCAGGTGCGGCTGGCGAGCGATGTCGTCGATGTGGTCTCCGGCTATGTCACCCTCAAGAAGCGCGGCAAGAACTATTTCGGCCTCTGCCCGTTTCACCAGGAAAAGAGCGCTTCTTTCAGCGTCAATCCTGATCTGCAGATCTTTCACTGCTTTGGCTGCGGCGCCGGCGGGAACGTCTTCACTTTTGTCATGAGGATCGAGGGGCTCACCTTCCCCGAGAGCGTGCGTATGCTCGCCAAGGCCGCGGGCATCGTCCTGCCCGACGAGGAGGAGGATCCCGGCCAGCTGCAGGAAAAGGAAGCGCTTTATTACGCCAACAGCCTGGCGAACGACTTTTTCATGGCCAATTTGCTGCGTGAGGCCGAAGCCGAGCCGGCGCGGCGCTATCTCGCCTCGCGCGGGCTGACCCCGGAGGTCTTTGCCCGCTTCAGCATCGGCTACAGCCTGAACAAGTGGGACGGGATGATCCAGCATGCCCGCGCCAAATCGCTCAACCCCGATCTGCTGGTCAAGGCCGGCCTGGCGATCAGGAAGGAAGATGGCGGGATCTATGACCGTTTCCGCGGCCGGATCACCTTCGCCATCCACTCCCTGAGCAAGCAGGTGGTCGGCTTTGGCGCGCGCAGGATCGTGCAGGACGACTCGCCCAAGTATATCAATTCGCCTGAGACCCCGATCTATCAAAAGCGTTATATCCTCTACGGCCTTCACCTCGCCCGCGAGGCGGTGCGCCAGGCGGACCGCGTCGTCATAGTCGAGGGCTATACCGATCTGATCAGTCTGCACACGGCAGGCATCGAGCAGGTGGTAGCCACTTCGGGCACGGCCATGACCGAAGAGCACGCCCGGCTGCTGCGGCGCTACACCGCCAACGCTTCGATTCTCTATGACGGCGATTCGGCCGGGGCATCGGCTTCGCTGCGCGGCGCGGAGATCCTTCTCGCCAACGGCTTTGATGTCCGGATCGCGATGCTGCCGGGCGGCCAGGACCCGGATGAATTTGTCCGCCTGAACGGCGCCGATGCGGTCCGGCGCCATCTCCAGGAGGGGATGGCCCTGATCGATTTCAAGA
>DAOOPF010000246.1:0-3253 GCA_035388125.1 bacterium
TGCGGAAGCCCTTTTCGGCGATGGCCTGGCTCAGGTCGCGGTTGGTGGCCGAGATGATGCGGACGTCGATTTTGCGCGATTTGTTGGAGCCGAGACGCTGGAACTCCTGCTCCTCGAGCACGCGCAGCAGTTTGGCCTGCATGGCGGGCTTCATGTCGCCGATCTCGTCGAGGAAGAGGGTGCCTCCGTCGGCATCCTCGATGCGGCCGGCTTTGCTGGTGCGCGCATCGGTGAAGGCTCCCTTTTCATAGCCGAAGAGTTCGCTTTCGAGCAGGGTTTCCGGAAAGGCGGCGCAGTTGATGGCAACGAAGGGTTTGGCGGCGCGATCGCTGGTATGGTGGATCGCCGTCGCCGCCAGCTCCTTGCCGGTGCCGCTTTCGCCGAGGATCAGGACGGGCAGGTCGGTGGAGGCGATTTTGCTGATCAGTTTGGCGACATTCTGCAGCCGGATCGAGCGGCCGAGGATGGTCTTGCCCGTCGGCAGCGGTTCCTTCAGGTCCATGAGCGGCGAACTGCCGGTATTGCGGCTGATCTGGCCGGAGATGTCCTTGATGAGGGTGAGCAGGTCGTCCATGATCACCGGCTTGAGGATATACTGATAGGCGCCCATTTTTATCGAAGCGACCGCATCGTTGATCGAGCCATAGCCGGTCAGCATGATTACAAAGGTCTCCGGCCGCAGCCGTTTGACCTGGCGCAGCAGGTCGATGCCGCTGACCCCGGGCATGCGCACGTCGGTGATGACGATATCGAACTCGTCGTGAGCGAAGAGCTCCAGCCCCTTGAGGCCGCTGCTGGTGGCAGTGCAGACGATGTTTTCCAGCTCGAGCACGTCCTTCAGGGCGCGAAGGCAGTTCTCCTCGTCATCGACGATCAGAATCTTGATTGCCTGGTCCATAATTTCCAGCCTGTGTGAGTGTCGGATTCATCTTCTGTAACAACGGGAGCGCCTTAAATTTTCCCCTAATTCTCTCTTTTCACTATTTTTTCCGGATCAGCCGGCCGGCAGTGCAGGGAGATGCGAAAAGTCGCACCCCGGTCGAGTTCCGAGGAGACGCTGATTTGGCCGCGGTTGCGTTCGACGGCGCTGTGGACGATGGTGAGGCCGAGGCCGGTCCCCCTGCCCTCCTTGCCGTAAGTGAAGAAGGGGTCGAAGATCTTGTCCTGGATGTCCTCCGGTATACCCACGCCGGTGTCGCTGAACTCGATCCGGATGGTGTGGTCATCCGCGTTGAGAGTGCGGATATAGAGCTTGCCGCCGTAGGGCATGGCCTCCTTGGCGTTGAGGATGAGGTTGAGGAAAATCTGCTTGAGATCGTCCGCATTGACCCAGGCCTTGACCGCAGGGGCGAATTCGGTGCGCACCAGGATGTCGTTCATGGCCAGCTCTTTTTTGACCAGGGCGAGGGTCTGGCCGAGCACGGCGTTGACGTCGATTTCGCTCCGTTCGGGCGGTGATTTGCGCGAAAAGTCCAGCAGGCTGCTGATGATGCGCTGCGACCGGGCGATCTCCTCCTCGAGGATGTCGAAATGTTCTTTCGCCTTCGGGCTATCGCTGGCGAGGATGCGGCGCAGATAATAGATCGATGTGCTGATGATATTAAGAGGATTGCGCAGTTCATGGGCCACGCCGGCGGCGAGCTGGCCCATCACGGCCATTTTCTCTGAGAGGATGAGCTGCTGCTGCATCTCGCCGAGCTGGTCGCTGGTGTGCTTGACCTGGCTGGCGAGGTCGCGCTTTTGTGCCTCCATTTCCTGCAGGACCTTTTCGCGCGGGGTGGCGTCGCGCAGGATGCAGCCCATGCCCGAGATACGCCGGCCCTGGGAGAGCGGGACGAGGCGGACATCAACGATCTCCATGCCGCTGAGGGGGGCTTGCAGACGCCAGTTGTTGCCGCTGACATCAAAACCGGCCGCCACCCGCTGAAAAAGCTGGCGCAGATTGGTGGCGAAGGGCTCGGTGAAAAGCGCGGTGAGGCGGAACTTGCCGGCGCCCGGCTGGGCGAGCCCCTTGAGCTTGACTGCAGCCTGGTGGTTGGTCTGTTCGATCTCGCCTTCCAGATTGAGAAAGAGGACGATATCGTCGGAATTCTCGAGCAGGGCGCGGTATTTTTCGTTGAAATCGAAATAGCGCTTGCGCGCCAGCACGGCCTGCACACGGGCGAGCAGCTCCTCCTGACTGAAGGGCTTGATGACATAATCATCGGCGCCGGCCCGCAATCCGCTGACGCGGTCCTTGACGTCCGCGCGCGCGGTGACCATGATGATGGGGATGCTCTTCAGCCCCTCTTCCTGTTTGAACTGGCGGCAGAGGTCGAAGCCGTCTTCTTCCGCGTTGAGCATGATATCGAGCAGGATCAGCTGGTAGGATTTGCTGCGCGCTGCTTCGTAGGCCAGGCGGGGGGCATTCTGCCAGTCAACGGCATAGCCGTTGTTCCCCAGGAAATAGCTGAGCACCTGGGCCTGGTCGGGATCATCCTCGACCAGCAGAATCGGCGTTTTGTCCGGATTTTCAACCATATTCAAGCTGTGGCACCTCCGCTTCGGGCTTGTCATGAATGATAGCACAAAATATGAACAATTTCAAGCACTATTTGCAGCTTTACCGCCCCCCGTTTGTGCTGGGCAAAATGCTTTCCGGGCTAAAAAAAGAGTTGCTTATTGCACCCCGGTTTGGTATACTTAGAACACACACCAGGCAGACATCCCCTTTTGATGGCTAAAGAGGGTGGAGGGCATCATTGCGCCGTGACATCAGCAGACGGCACCATGTGAGGAGGAGGCTATGGCTATCAATAGTCAACACAGGGCATCCGTAATGGAACAGAACAAATCCAATCCGCTCACTCCTTTCAATGACGAGGAGCTGAACTACTTTCACCAGTTGATTCTGGAGAGGAAAGCGGAGGCGCTCGAGGAGATTGAGCGGCTGCAGAAATATCTCTCCGCCGGCAGTGAAGAGGGCTCCAGCGATTCCGCCTACAGCTTTCACATGGCGGACGCCGGAACCGACACCATGCATCTTGATAATGTCTATATCCAGATCGAACGGCAAAAGTCGCTCATCGGCTATCTCGATCGCGCCCTGGAGCGCATCAAAAACAAGACCTATGGCGTCTGTCGCGTCACCGGGTCGCCCATCCCCCGCGAAAGACTGGAAGCAATCCCGCATACCGAAATATCCGTCGAGGCCAAACTGCAGGAGAACAGACGCTGACAGCCTGACCCGCGGCCTTGCCACCCCTTGCGGAGC
>DAOOPF010000247.1:0-3218 GCA_035388125.1 bacterium
GGGAATACCTGCGCGGCATCGATTGGCTGTCACTTGAGGGATTGCTTTTTAAATAACGGCATTTTTCAATCAAGCCGGGCGCGGGCGGCTGCGAGCAGCCCGCGCCAGGATTAGTGCCGGTGCGGCCGAAAAGCCGAACGGTTTCGCCCCGGACTTTCATCAACCCTTATTGTTTGAGAACAAGGGCGTTGAAGAGCAGTTTGTAGGTCACCGGAGTGGCAGCGCGATACTGTGGATTAAACGCAAAAAGCACCAGCTGCCCCTTGCCCTTGCGCAGCCAGACCAGATTATTCTTGTTCGAAAGTTTTTCCGCCTTCTCCACATAGCCGCTGAGCAGCAGCTCCTTCTCCGGAAACCAGCCGATCACCCTGCGGTCCATGTCCCATGAAGGAATCGAGGTGGTGAAGATCGGACGCCCGCGATAAAAGACGCCGATTTCCCCCGGCATGCCCTGGGTCAGGGGGTGTTCACTGATCAGACGGGTGCGGATGAGCGAGCCCGGGCAATAGAGCCCCTCTTTGGCTGCTGCTTCGGCAATATTTCGCACCGGCAGCTGAAATTCCTCTTTCTCCGTTTTGCCGCGCGTAATCTCAAGCATCCCCATAAAAAGCTCGGTGGAACGGCCCCACGCGATGATTTCACCACCCTGGTCGAGAAAAGTCATCAGTTTCGCGAAACCGGCTTTACCGATCCCTTTTGCATATTCCGGGGGATAATCAGTGACCCGATACTCTTCCCGGTTTTTGTATTTGCCCTCCATCAGGATGGATTTATCGGCATCCGGGAAAATCACCACATCGAAGAGCCCGGCGAAATTGGTATTTTCAAACTCCCCCGGATGGATGACTGTAAAGGGAATGGCATAGGTATCGAGCAGGTAGCGCGTCCATCCTGCGTCCATATCATGAAACCAGGTCTCGACCAGGGCGATGCGCGGCATCTTGAGCGGATCGGCTTTGATCCCCTCCGTCGTCGATGCATAGAATGGCGAGATCAGGACCTTCTGCAGCAGATCCTTGAATTTTTTCCCGCTCTCATCCGGATAGATCAGAAAACTGCCGGCGGCGAGGTTTTGTCCTCCACTGGCGAATGGTTCGGTCAGGCGCCCGACTTGCAGCCCCTCCTTGAGCGCGAGGAAAGCCGCGCGGAAGCTGGCGTTGTTTTCAACCGGCCAAATCGAGAGGGCAAAACCGGCGGGTGGCCCTGTTCGCGTTGTGAATGGCCGGGTGATCTCCTGCAGTTTGGGCTTGAGGCCGGGCTCCAGGATGGCGACCGCCTCCACACCAAAGTGCAGCGGCAGTGACCACGAGGTGATATCGTAGGGTTTGATGATCTCCCCATCCGGAGTGAAGCGGCGCTCCGGGTATTGCTGTGCTTCCAGCATCTCCTTGATGAAAGACCGGAAGGGCTGCGCCAGGGGGACGGCCAGTGTGCCGGCTGCGTAGGTACGGTTGGCGATGGTGGCGGCTTCCTCGAGACGGTAGATGCGGATGCCGTGTTCGAACAGGAGGTTGATGAGATCGGCCATGGCGCTGGCATCGTGCTGTTTCTGTGGGATCAAATAATAGTAGGGGGCCTGTGTCTTACCCAATTCCACCTCGCGGCGGCAAAGATCGTTGCGAAAGGTGAGGAGCTCCTCGCGATAGCGGGCCGCAGTCTTGAGCAGCGAGTGAAACGAGGCCACCTCGTACTGCACCATATCGCTCAGGCGCCACCATCCGCCCGGCCAGGGGGCGGGCATGTTGATGCTTTTTTTGTATTCGGCGAGTCCTTTGTCGTCTGCGCGCAGTTCATTACGTTCGACGTAGACCGGTTTGGCGATTTTGCAGCTGGCCATTTCGGTCAGCAGGGCGATGACATTTTTCCAGGCGCTGGTTTCGGTGGGGCCCGGCCAGTAAAAGTCAAAGGCATAACTTTGCGAGATGCCGGTGAGTCCTTTCTCGGTCATGTCCGTCACCATGTGGGCGCCAAAAATCTTGCTCCAGTTGTAGAGCCCGGCGTCGAGGTTCTCGGCGATCGGATCGTGTACGGGCGGGACAAAATAGCGTGGCCCATCGGCACTCATCTGGTGCTTATCGACCATCACCTGGGGAAACCAGGAGGTGCTGTAGAGTGCCGAGATGGCACGGGTGTCCTCCTGCGTCAGGGTCACATAGTCGCGATTGTTGTCGTGTCCTACATACTTGTGATAGACGCCGGGCATGGACGCCCCATCATAGGAACTCTCTTTGTATTTACGATAGTGATTCACCACCATATCCATGCCGTCGGGATTGTGAGTGGGCACCAGCATCAGCACCACCGCATCGAGCCAATCCAGAAGTGCGGGCTCCCGGGTTGTCGCGAGTTCGTGGGCGATGAGCGGCGCCGCCTGCGCCGGGGCTACCTCGGTCGAGTGCATCGAGAGAGTGGCGAGGAGGAAAACGCGACCTCGCGCTATCAGAGCGGTGCGCTCCTCTTCAGCAAGATCAGGGTGCAAGGCCAGCTTTTGGTTGATTTCTCGCAGCGCTTCGAGATTCTCAATATTTTTTTCTGCGGAGATAAAGGCGGTATAGATCGGCCGGCCCATGGGTGAACGCCCGACCTCGATCATCCTGATGCGGGACGAGGTCTGGTCGAGTTTCTGTAAATAGGCCGTGAGGGTTTCATAATCGATGAGCGAGCGATCGGCGCCCGGCTCAAAACCAAAAAAGGATCCCGGGGCGGGGATTTCATTTTGAGGCTCAGCGGCCGGCGCCGGGAGAGTCCAAAAGAGGAGGGCGAGAATCCAGATCCGGGTGCTTTTACGCATGGGGCTTGTGCTCCTGAAAGATGAGTTCCTGAGATGATGAATGTACTTTAAAAGTAGAGAATGCATCGGCTCGGGGCAAGTACTTTTTCTCAGGCCCGAAAATATTCAGGAACATTGTGTTGACATTTGCAGGCAAATGCGTTATTTTCAATTCATATTGATGCGGTCCTGATCGGATCCGGACTTGCAGCCCGCTGCTGCCCTTGGCTGGAGGCCAGATTCGGATCGAGCCATGATTGCTTTCTTCGGGCAGCAGCCCCTTATCCTCGTGCTGCTTATATGATTTTTTAAATCATACCGACTTGCAATAAAAGAAAACCCGAGACTCCTTCCGGCCAAACGGCTGTTCTGCAGGCCAAACGCCCGGGAATGGCGGCCGCGCGCAGCGGAGTGATCAAGGTGAAAACAGGAGATCCCCTCGATGGAT
>DAOOPF010000248.1:0-3183 GCA_035388125.1 bacterium
GACCCACGGCTTAAAAGGCCGCTGCTCTACCAGCTGAGCTACACCTTCGCCTGCCATCTATTAAAAATGGCCATTAATATACTTATATTTCGAAAAATACGCAATTAAAAAATATCAGTACCATCGGGACCGTGAGCCAAAGACGTCCGGCTGAAAGCGCATGACAAGGTCTACCCGGCGCGGCTGCTCTGCGCCGGGTGGGTGCGAGTCCGGACGGCCTGGTACCGGGCAGGGCCAGTCCGGAAATCAGGGCTCCAGGCCGAAGCCCCGCATGATAAACTCGTACCCCAGCCGCGTGACATGCTTGCGCTTGGGGCCGCCGATGCCGTGGCGCTGGTTGGGATAAATCATGAGCGAAAAATCCTTGTCCAGATCCTGCAGCTTGTCGATGAGCTGGAGGATGTTCTGCATGTGCACGTTGTCATCCATCGTGCCGTGGGTGATGAGCAGCTTGCCCTCGAGCTTTTCCGCATGGGTCATGACCGAACCGGCGGTATAACCGTCGGGATTCTCCTCCGGGGTGTCCATATAGCGCTCGGTATAGATGCTGTCATACAGGCGATAGTCGGTAACCGAGTACTCGGCGACACCGTGTGTGAAATAGTCGGCGCCCGCAGTCATCGCCAGCAGGGTGACATAACCGCCATAGCTGCCGCCGGTGATGCCGATCCGCGTCGAATCGACAAAGGAGAGCTGCTTCAACCATTTGACCGCGGCGATATAGTCATGGATCTCCCATTTGCCGAGGCTGCGATGCATCGCGTCCATCCCCTTTCTGCCGTTATAGCCCGAACCGCGATGATCCAGATAGAGGATAATGACGCCCTTTTGCGCCATGTAGAGATCGTTGAGCATGGGAAAGCCGTAGCGCACAATCGGCGCGCCGGGGCCGCCGTAAACCTGAAAAATGACCGGATATTTGCGGGTTTTTTCCATGGCCGGCGGCAGGATCCAGCGCGCAGGCAGGTCATAGCCATCGCCGGAGGGAATAGTAAAGATCTCGCTGGTGCCGAGGAGATACTCATCCAGAGCGGGCAGCTTTTGATCGCCCAGCTGACGCAGCAGCTTGCCATTGCGGTCGGCCAGGATCAGCCGTGTGGGCTGGGCCAGGGTGGCCAGATTATCCGTGAAAAAAGCCCCGCCGGGGGCGACCGAGCAGGTGTGCGACCCGGTTTCGCCGGTCAGTTTTTTCAGACCGCCGCCGTTCAGGCCGACTTTGTAGAGATGCTTCTGCACCCGGTCCCCGTCGGTGCCGTGAAACCAGACGGTTTTGGCTTTTTCGTCCACCAGGACGATATCTTTCACCTGCAGCGGCTCGCGGGTGAGCTGTTTGATCAGACGGCCATCGATGCTGTAATGGAAAATCTGGTCCCACTCCTTCTCCTCGCTGACCAGAAGAAAGCCGCTGTTGTCCTCAAAGAAATGGATGGTCTCGAAGAACTCGACCCAGGTCGGCCGCCGTTTTTCATAAATGGATTTCTTCACGCCGGTTTGCGGATTTGCACTGTAAAGGATGAGATGGTCCTGGCCGCGGTTCATCCACTGGAAGAAGAGCTGCCGGCTGTCCGGCGTCCACATCGGCCAGGCGGCATAACGGTCGCCGAAGGGATCGGTATCGATCCAGGTGGTCAGGCCGCTGGCCAGATGGACGACGCCGATGCGCACCTCGGGATTGGGATCGCCGGCCTTGGGGTAGCGCTGCAGCTCGACCTCGCCGTGCACTCCGTCGGCCTTGACCAGCGTAAACTCGGGCACAGGGGCGTCATCGAAGCGCATGAAGGCGATCATCTCGCTGTTGGGCGACCACCAGAAGGCGCGGTACTGCAGCATGCGGCCGAGGATTTCTTCCATATAGACCCACGAGGCCCGGCCATTGAGGATCGTTTCCGAGCCGTCAAAAGTGAGGCGCCGTTCGATACCGCTGGCGATATCGATCATATAGAGGTCATGGTCGCGGGTGAAGGCGACCCTTTTACCATCAGGCGAGAGAATGGGGGTCTTTTCCTCAGCCTTGTTCTCAGTCAGCTGTTTGAGGCCCCTCTCCGCGGCATCAAAGTACCAGAGATCGTTATCCTTGTTGAGGATAAAACGGGTATAGCCGGAGTCGTGCTCGGCGCGGGGATCGAGGGAGAATCCTTCGGGCAAATCCTTGCCCAGCTCCTTCAAATCGAGCCAGAGGGCTTCTTCCCCGGTTCTGGCGTTGACCTTGTAGAGCGCCTGGGTACGCCGGGCAGGATCCACGCGCGACTCGAGCCAGTTCTCGCCGTCGAGCCATCTTTCGATGCGCGGCAGCATCCCCATCAGACGGGGCTCGGCGCGGTTGAAGGCCTGATCGTAAGTGAGCATCTTTTGGCCCTGGGCCGCCAGCATCAGGGGCAGGGCAAAAAGGAATGCCAGGAGAAATACAGAACGGTTACGCTGCATCGATGCCTCCAGTTATTTTATTAATGGCGGACGCTTGAGATGATAGCCCGTGGCCCGCTGGTAGGCGTTGGCCAGGGCGATGATGGTCCCTTCGTCGAAGAGCCGGCCGGTAAAGCTGATGCTGGCCGGAGTGCCATCCGCGGCCAGGCCGGTGGGCACCGCGATGCAGGGATGGCCGGTGAGATTGGTGAGCAGCAGGTTATCTCCATCCCAGGAGGGAGCCACATAGCAATCGACCTGCTGCATCAGCTTCGCCATCTTCTGGATCAGTTCATGGCGGATGCGGTTGGCGTTGATATACTCGACCGCAGGGATGAAGCGCGACTGGCGGAAATCATTCGGCCAGGCGTTTTTGATCTGGCGCACCAGCAGAGAGTCGCGGTTGCTGCGGGTCAGCTCGTCGAAAGCGGCCGCGGCCTCGGCGCTGAGGATAATTGAGAGAGCATTGACCGGCAGATCGGGCAGCTCGACCGGAACGAGCTGCGCGCCCAGGTCCCGCAGCCGGGCCAGCGCGAGCGAATCGTTTTTATGGAAGGGATACTCAGCGGCGAAATCCCTGTGCAGATAGCCGATGCGCAGCGACGCGAGGGGCAGCTCTGGATCATAGCGGAAGGGCGCGCTGTAGAGGGTCTGGTCGCTGCCGTCCGGGCCGTGAATGGCGGCGAGGACGATGGCCGCGTCTTGCGCGTTACGGCAGAGGGCGCCGATCTTGTCCATCGACCAGCTCAGGGCCATGGCGCCGGTGCGGCTGACGCGGCC
>DAOOPF010000249.1:0-3168 GCA_035388125.1 bacterium
CGGTGGAGGCGCGCGGTATTGCAGATGGCGGCATAGCCGAGGTTTTTGGTGGCCATGGAGACGCCGTTGCCGGTGTTTTTGAAGGCCGGGATGTTGATGATCCTGGTCAGTTTTTGGGTCACCAGTTTGCCGAAATAGGAGTATTTGCCGTCGAAGACATGCTGGTTGAGGTAGGGAGCTTCCTTGTCGCCCTCGACATCGGCCCAGTAAAAGACCTCCTGATCAAAGTTGCCGGCGCTGACGTGGGTGCCGTCTGGTTTGAGCCAGCGGCTGTTGTCCTGGCTCTTGCCGCTGGCGGCGTCATCGTCCATGGTCTGCAGTCCTGCGATGGTGATCCCGGGAAAGCGTTCCGCGGTGTAGCCCGCATCCCGGAGCATGTAATCGAAGCGGTCCCAGATGATGATCTGCTCGCGCTTGAGGCCGGATTTCGTCAGCCAGGTGATGACCGCATCGGTCACCTCGAGGTGGGTGGCGATGATGCCCGGGCCGACCGGGTTGACCTTGATGCCGACAATATCTTTTTTATCGAAAAAGAGTTTGAAGCTTTTTTTGGGATTAACTCCGGTCAGCTTTTTGAGCCCTTTTTCAAACATCGCGTTGACCACTTCCGGCTGCACCTTGCCCTCCTTGTGGACCCCGGGGTCGGTCACCTGGACGACGCGGCCGGGAAACGGACCCGGCAGCGAGTGCTCCGTTTTGGGTATTTTCAGCGCGTCATCGATGTTGGTTTTGGGCCGCGCGGGCGGCTGCGGTTTCTGCGCCTCCTGCGCCCAGGCGGTGGGTGTGCCGAGCAGCAGGCCTATCCCTGCGCCCAGTTTCAGCAGGTCGCGGCGGTTGATTTCCGCCCTGCTCTCCATCGACTTGTATTTTGTTTTCCGCATAGTTCTCCTTTCATCAGGTGTTCAGTTGATTGTACAAAAAAATCGTCACTATTCCAAAAAGAAATCATCAGCGGCTGAAAATATCGGACCGGCCGTGAGCTCCTGCCGCCATCACCCCCTGTGCGGGCACAAAAAAGCCGGGCCCGCGGGGCCCGGCTTTTATTGCGATACCGGAGATGATGATACGCCGGCCCTGTCTCTCCGCTCGCCTGCGCTGAAAAGCCCGGCAGTGAGCAGGCGGACCGAGCTCCTCTTTATTTGATCAGCATCATCTTGTTCACCTGACTCCATTCATCCGTCTGCATCTTGATCATATAGACGCCGCTGGCAAACAAAGCACCGTTCCACTGCACCTCATGGCGGCCGGCCTGCTGCAGGCCGTCGCGCAGGAGGGCGACCTCGCGTCCGGTGATGTCATAGACGGCCAGGCGGACACGCGTGTTTCTGGGCAGATCGTAGCGGATGGTGGTACCGGGATTGAAGGGATTGGGATAGTTGCGATAAAGCTGATAGGCCTCGGGAAGCGCCTCGCCGGGCTGTGCGATGCCGGTGTAGGTGAGCACGTGCGCCTCGACCACCCGTTCATAGAGGAGGCGGTGGCCCCGGTTGTTGAGGTGGACGCCGTCGCCGGAATTGAAGGCGGGGAGGATGTTGCCGTTGGCGTCGGCCATTCCGGTCCAGAAATCGATGACCCGGGTCCATTGTTTGTTGGAGTAGCGCGAGATGATGGAGTCGCGCATCACCATGAGATTGGTGCGCTGGCTCGCATCGGAAAAGCTGCGCGGCTGGGTTGTCGAGAACCAGACCGGCACCTGGTAGCGCTCGGCATAGGCCGCCAGGGTATCGAAATTGGCCACCTGCTCGGCGATGGTGAAATAGTTGGCCGCATCATTGCTGGGCAGGTTGACGATGATCGCTTTGGGATGGAAGGCGAGGGCATAGGTGATATTGTTGTTCTCGCGCGGGTAATAGGGCCGGTCCGGCGGCGGTTCAAACCCGGTGGGCATGACCCGGTAGGAAGAGAATCCGCCGATGGCGAGATTGATCACCTCGAACTCGGAGCTGTATTTCTGCAGGTAGCTGCGGTAACGGTTGACCCAGGCGCTGTCGGCCGGGCTGGCGCCGGTGCCTTCAGCCGTGGAGGAGCCGATAACAACGACGACCTGTTTTTCAGTAAAGTCCTTGCCGCCGGTCAGGCGCACCTCATCGATGTAGAGGGTATGCTCCTGGCTGTCGGCCGCGTTCTGGCTTAAAAAGACCGTCTTCATCTGATTGAGCTTGGCCTGTCCCGGATGATCAAAGAAGGGTTGCAGCGGAACAGTGATCCGCGTCCAGGCATGGGCGGGAATATCGCCTTGGAAATCGGCAAGGGGGAAACGGTCGGTCTTGACGCTGCCGATGTCCTCGAGAAAGAGCTTGGGCAGGCTGGCGGCCGGGATCACCTGGGGCGAGTAGACGAGGAAAGAGAGGCTGTCCTTCCAGGTGGCATCCATTTTGAGCCAGCCCTCGTTGGCCACCGCAATCGCCCAGTCGCCGCCGCTTTTGGAGGCCCAGCGCAGTTTGAGGTTGTAGCGGCCGTCGTAGACATAGTCGCTGCTCAGGGGGTATTTGTCGTTGTTGTAAAGCTCAAGCGCACTGGGCGCATTGACGTAGCCCCAGCTGCCATCCCAGTAGGTGCCTGTCCGGGCATCGGTGAAGACCTTGAGATCGAGCGGATCAAAGATATAGACCGGCTTGGGGCCGGGCAGCGGCACGATTTCGGCGGCGAGCATGGTTTCATAGAGCGCCTTGTGGCCGGCATCGTTGAGGTTAAAGCCGTCCCCTGCGCGGTAGAGCGGATTGAGATCATCCTGGGCGTCAGCGAGCACCGGCCAGAGATTGATGATCTGGGGATAACGTGCGAGGATGGCATCGCGCATCTCGATCAGGTTCTGTTTTTTGGCGACGTCGCTGAAATTGCGCGGCATGGTGGTGGTCGCCCAGACATTCAGCTTGTTACGCAAGGCGAAAGCGGCAAGGCTGTCCAGGTTGGCCAGCTGCGCCTCTTTGGTGAATCCCTGCTCGGCATCCTCGAAGGAGAGATTGAGGATGACGGCCTCCGGCTTGAAGGCGGCCGCGAAGGAGAGATTGTTGTTCTCCCAGGGCTGAAAGAGGAACCCCTCGGGAATGGCGCTGCCCGCTGGCAGGAGCCGGTAGCTGTTGATGCCGCTGACGGCGAGGTTGATGACGGCAAATTTGTCGCTGGCGGCGGTGAGCTGCGCGCGGTAGCGGCCCACCCAGCTGCTGT
>DAOOPF010000250.1:0-3159 GCA_035388125.1 bacterium
ATTTGAGAAAGGGGTTGGTATCGCCGTTCTCGGAGGCGTCATCGATGATCACCTGTTTGTTGCTGTGCGGCATCGTCCAGACCGTTTTGCCGTCGGTGACGATGAGCTGGTCGCCGGTTTCGATCCTGAACTGGACGCCGTTGCGGGTGCAGATCGTTCCTTCGAAGAGCTGGTTTTCGCCGGCCATCTCCCAGCTGAAGGTCTGGGTGAACTCGGCGCAGACGTTTTTCATCGATTCGTAGCGCTTCTGGATCTTGCCGAGGAGGTCGGAGGCATCCTGGGCAAAAACAGCCGTGGTCAAGCCGAGAAGCATAACGAGGGTAGACAGTCGTTTCATGGCGAATCCTTTATAAATGTGACGTTGTCCCCTATTGAACGTCAGGGAGTGCCGTGTGTTCCCGCCAAGGGATCAAAACTCTTCCTCATCGTCGTTGTCGCTGTCGCCGGGCAGGTTCTCGAGATCCTCGGGCCGCAGCAGGACATCGCGGGCCTTGCTGCCCTCAAAGGGACCAACCACGCCGGCCATTTCGAGTTCGTCGATGAGCCGGGCGGCGCGGGAGTAGCCGACCTTGAGCCGCCGCTGCAGGATCGAGACCGAGCCCTGGCCGGTGCGGACGACGATGCGCATCGCCTCGTTGAAGAACGGATCGCGCCGGCCGTTGCCGGGACCGCGCTCATCGCCCCCTCCGCCCATCTCGTCATCGATGGAAGCCGGCAGGGGTGCCTTGACGATGGGCGGCTGGGTATGGATATGGGCGATGACGCTCTCGATCTCTTCCAGGCCGATATAGGCGTTGTGGATGCGGATGGGCTCGGCGCTGCCGGGCGGCAGGAAGAGCATATCCCCCTTGCCGAGCAGCTTTTCCGCGCCGTTCATGTCGAGGATGGTGCGCGAGTCGACCTTGCTGGCCACCTGAAAGGCCATGCGCGCCGGGAAATTGGCCTTGATCACGCCGGTGATGACGTCGACCGAGGGGCGCTGGGTGGCGACGATGAGATGGATGCCGACCGCGCGGGACATCTGGGTCAGGCGGGCGATCGGCTCCTCCACATCCTTGGAGGCGCTGGTGGTGAGCATGAGGTCGGCGAGCTCGTCGACGATGATGACCAGATAGTGAAGAGCCGAGGCGATGGCGCCGCTTTCGGTATGGATGCGACCCTCGGCCGCACGGGCGTTGTACTCCTCGATGTTGCGCACGCCCGCGGTGGCGAGCACGTCATAGCGCCGCTCCATCTCCTGCTCGGCCGACTTTAGTACCGCGATGGCGCTTTTGGCGCTCGTGGCCACCTTTTCGCGCACCCCCTCCACATAGGAGAGGTGGTAGGGATGGAGGCGGCTGTAGGTGGAGAGTTCGAGGCGCTTGGGGTCGATCAGGACGAGCTGGACCTGGGCGGGATGGGCCTTGAACAAAAAGCTGGCGATGATGGTGTTGAGGCAGACGCTCTTGCCTGAGCCGGTCGAGCCGGCAACGAGCAGATGGGGCATCGCGGTCAGATCGGCGATATAGGGCGCGCCGGAGATGGTCTTGCCGAGGCCGATGCTGAGCACCGATCTGGAGGACTGGAACTCGCTGGAAGCGAGGATCTCGCGCAGCCAGACCATCTGCGGCTTTTCGTTGGGGATCTCGACGCCGATGGCGTTCTTGCCGGGGATCGGGGCGACGATGCGGATCCGTTTGGCGCGCATCGCCATGGCCAGGTCGTCGGCCAGTCCGGTGATGCGGCTGACCTTGATGCCGGGCGCCAGCTCCATCTCGTAGCGGGTGATGACCGGGCCGGGGTGGATTTCGGTCACCCGCGCCTGGATGTCGAAATCGGCCAGCTTTTCCTCGAGCATTTTGGCGTTGGCGCGCAGTTCATCCTCGGAGACGGGTTCGGCCGCCTCCTCGGGCAGATGGAGCAGGCTCAGGGGTGGAAAGGTGTAGGGGCCGCTCGGTTTGAGGGGCGGCACCAGTTCGCTCTCCTCGTCCTGAAACTCCTCCTCCCCCCCCAGCTCCTCCCTGAGGGCGCGCGCCGGCGCCGGCCGCGGCGGCAGGGCCACCTTGACCGGCGGAGGTCCGAGTTCATCCTCTTCCGCGATATCGATGGGCAGAGGCCGGGCGACTATCGGGCCTTTGGCGTCGGCGGGCCGGAAGCGCCTCACCGCCGCCTCGGGCTTGCTCTTGAGGCCGCGCATCTCGCGGATATTCTGTCCGATGCGCACGCCCAGACGGGCGATGCCGGCGGAGATGTGGTCGTAGATCTCGCGGAGAGATATTGAAGTAAAGGCGACGATATTGATCACCGTCAGCAAGACCAGCACGATGATGGCGCCATAGATCCCGATCAGCTTGCGCAGCAGGGCCGCCAGCAGCACTCCGATGAAGCCCGAGTATTCATAGGCCTCGACGGAATGGGCGCCCCGGAGATAGTGATAGAGGGCGAAGCCCAGCGAGATAAAGAGCGCCATGAGAAAGGTGAACCAGCTCCAGCGGCGGAGCTGGGCGGTTTCGCGGCCGAGGAGTTTGAAAACCCCCAGGGCGATGAGGAGAAAGGGGAGCACGATGACCGGAAAGCCGATCGTGCCGTGGATCAGGGCCCAGGAGAGGTAGACCCCGGCGATGCCGAGCTGATTCCGGACCAGGTTGGCGGTGACCTCCTGGGGGTTTTCGCCCTGATAGGAGATCAGGCCGACGGCAAGGAGGAGGCCGAAAAGGATCAGGAGGAGGCCCAACAGCTCCTCACTTTTGCGGGCATCGAGCAGGGGTTGGGCCTTGACCGGGCTCTTTTTCTTTGTACGTTTGCGCATTGAACCTGAGCGTCCTTGGGGTCCGGGGCTATTTCTTGTAGAACGGGGTTTCACAGACTGCTGCCGGCATGCGGCTGTTTCTGATCTCGATCTCGAGCGGGGTGCCGGCCGCGGCCAGTTCGAGCGGGACGTAGCCGGTGCCGATGCCCTTGTCGAGGCTGGGTGAAAAAGTGCCGCTGGTGACGACGCCGACGCGTTCGCCGCCGGAGTAGATGGCATAGCCGTGGCGCGGGAAAGCGCGGCCGGGCATGTCGAAACCGATCAGTTTGCGTTTGAGGCCGGCGGCCTTGATCTGCAGCAGGGCATCGCGGCCGACGAACTCGCCCTTGTTGAGTTTGGTGATCCAGCCGAGGCCGGCCTCGAGGGGATTG
>DAOOPF010000251.1:0-3048 GCA_035388125.1 bacterium
ATCCGTCAAAAAAAACTGGAGCCCGGCCAAAAGCTGCCCAGCGAGAAGGAACTTGGAGCGATGTTCGGCGTCAGCCGGACTGCCGTGCGCGAAGCGCTGCGCATGTTGAGCGCGCGCGGCCTGCTCAATGTCCGCAAGGGGGATGGCGTCTACATCAACGCCTTCTCCTCCTCACTCGCCAGCAAACCCATGAGCCTTTATCTTGAGCTGCAATTCGACAGCGACTCTATTCTTCATCTGGTGCATCTCCGTCAGCTCGTCGAGCCCAACATCGCCCGGCTGGCGGCGCAAAAGCGCACCCGGGAGGATCTGGCCGGATTCCAGATGAATCTTGCCGCTTTCTCCGACCGCACGCAGGATGCCGACCAGTTGGCCCAGCTTGACGTCGAGTTTCATTCCCTGATCGCCCTCTCCTGCCACAACCCCCTCATACCGCTCATCATGGATCCCTTGTTCAGCATGCTCCCTCGCGTCAAAGCTCTGATCGTCAACCATTTGCAGAAAACCCATAGCGATAACGCCCCCAATTATCACAAGAAAATATTCGACATGATCCAGCTGCAGGATGCGGAGGGTGCCTTTTCGGCGATGCAGGAGCATCTCAAAATCGCCGAACGGGATTCCCTGCTGCTGGTTCAGTGGATGAAGGACAACCAGGTCAGCCCGAACTGATCGCGGCAGATTGATATCCATATCCTGTTCCCGGGAAATTTATGGCTTGATACGGAGGTCCCTGATGCTCCATCGAATCAAAGCCCCTATTGCCTTTCTTTCGTTCCTGCTGGCATGCGCCATGCCTTCCACCCTCACCGCCGGGGAGACGGGCAAGATCGCCGGCTCGGTGACAGACCGCCAGAGCGGCCAGCCGCTGCTCGGCGCCAATGTGATGATTACCGCCGTGTGGCAGGGTGACCGGGCTACCGCCCTGGGCAGGCCGGCGGGGGCGGTCACCGACCTGCAGGGCCAGTTTTTTATCCTCAATCTTCCCCCCGGCTATTACAACGTCAGGATCTCCTACATCGGCTATATCCAGCAGCTGCACGAGAAGGTCCAGATTAAAATCGACAAGACCACCCGTCTCGATATCGCGCTGGAGGCCACCGCCCTGGCGGGGGAGCAAGTGGTCGTCACCGCCTACCGGCCCGACAAGGTCGAGAAGGACCTCACGGCCACCAAGCTGACCTATGATGTCGGTGAAGTGATCAGCATCGCCGGTGTGGCGAGCATCGCCGACATCCTCGAACTGCAGGCCGATGTGGTCGACGACCATTTCCGCGGCGGCCGCGTGGGCGAATCGACCTACCTCATCGGCGGTTCGGCCATCATCAACCCGCTCAGCAACGAGCGCGCCTTCCTGCCCATCGTCACCGCGCTGGAGCAGGTGGAGGTCTACACCAGCGGATTCAGCGCCGAGTACGGCAATGCCCAGTCCGGCGTGGTCAACATGGTGGCCAAGGAGGGCAAAAGCAGCTGGGATTCGAGGATGGAATTCTCCTCGACCATGCCCTATCATAAAAGCTGGGGCGGAAGTCCCTATTCGCCCGATAATCTTGATTATTTCAATCTCCTCTACGACCCCGAGGAGTGGCTCAAGGACAATCCCTTGCTGCCCGGCCATCCCCTGTGGGAAAACGGCTATGGAGTCGCCAAATATCTGCCGCCGCGCATCGTCTGGCCGCCCAATCCCCTCAACCACCAGGATTCCTTGCGCATGGCCACACTCGGGCGCAACCTCTGGCTGCAGTCGGTACGCGACGTCGGTCTCGAAACCAAAGCCATGGACTACCGTTTCGACTTTACAGCAGGCGGCCCCATCGCCAGGAATACGCACATGTTCCTGGCCATGCGCCAGAGCATGATCTCACCGCTGGTGCCGACGCCCAATCCTGATCTCGAACGGCAAATGCTCGGCAATGTCACCTGGCAGCCCTCCGCTGATGACAAAATCAAGCTCTCCTTCATGTACGATTTCTCCTTCCTGAACTATCTCGACAGCAACTGGGAACGCTGGATCTTCGATCGCACCCTCAGCGTGACCAAAAAGACCAACAGCTCCCTGCAGTACGGATTGGAATGGCGCCACCTCTTCTCGCCGGCCAGCTACGGCGATCTCAACTTCAAGATCCTCGATGTCCGGCAGCAGGACCGCATCGAGCTGCTGACCGACGCGCAGTATCTGGATGATTACGGCAACAACCGCAACTGGGTGGACTATACCTCTCCCGCCAACCAGCGGGTGGGCCGCCCGAACGACGACCGCGGCAGCCAGAAAACACGCACCTTCTCGCTCACCAGCAGCTATACCAGCCAGATCAACCGTTACAATCTGCTCAAGACCGGACTGCAGTTCTACTATTACGATCTCGATGTCGACTATCAGTACAACGCGACCAATGCGCAAAACCTCCAGAATCTGACCTTCCACTCCTGGCCTTTCGAGGGGGCGCTCTATCTGCAGGATAAAATGGAGTTTGAAGGGCTGATCGCCAATCTGGGACTGCGCTTCGATTTCTACGATCTCAACACCCGCTACTATCTCGACAAGTTCTATCCCCTCCGCGATCCCGAAAAGACCCGCGCAACCGGCCTCTTCACCCGGCTTCAGCCGCGCATCGGTGTCTCCTTTCCGGTCTCGGAATATTCGGTGTTCCATCTCAACTACGGCACCTTCACCCAGCGGCCCAATTTCTACCAGCTCTTCTATAACGAGATCAACGATGACGGCGGCGTCATGACCCTCTACACCCTCGGCAATCCCGAGCTCAAGCCGGAAAACACCCAGGCCTATGACATCGGCATCGTCCGCAGCCTCGCCGGCGGCTTTCAGATTGATGTGAGCGCCTATTACAAGGACGTCAAAAATCTCGTGGAATCGGCCTTTTACAAAACCGAAGGCGGTGAATCCTACCGCACCTATATCAACCGCGACTATGCCGATATCAAGGGCTTTCATGTCAATTTCGAGCGCGTGACCGGCTCACTGCGCGGCTATCTCCGTTACAATTACGAGGAGGCCAAGGGTAAAAACAGCAATCCCGATAATCTCGC
>DAOOPF010000252.1:0-3041 GCA_035388125.1 bacterium
AGACCATCGCCATCCGCGGCGGCGGCGAGAAAAAGGTCCGCATCACCTGGAGCCATCTCGGCCCCGTCGTCAGCGCCGAAACCCCGATCCTGGGCTATCGGGGGGAGCATCCCCTGGTCCTGCGCTGGAGCGGTTTTGAAAACGACGACCCCCTGACCTCTTTTCAGCAGCTGCTGAACGCGCAGGATTGGGGCGATTTCCTCGCTGCCCTGGAGAGCAGCAAAAATCCGGGTGAGAATTTTTTCTACGCCGACCGCGCCGGCCAGATCGGCTACAAGCTGGCGGCGGCCGTGCCCCGGCGCACCTATGTTGATGCCATCGTGCCCGCGCAGACGCAGCCGGCACCGTCCGACAGCCTCGCCCCCGCCGACAGCCTGAGCGCGGGCCCCCGCAGCCGCGACTGGCTGGGCTATCTCCCTTACAGTCAGCTGCCGCAGCTTTTTCAACCCCCGTCCGGCTGGATCGCCAACGCGAATAACTGCATGGTCGATACCTCCTATGCCCACTTCATCTCGGCCTACTGGGAGCCCGATTACCGCTATAACCGCATCAAAGCGGCGCTGGACACCCTGTCGCGCTGGGATGTCGCCACCTGCCGGGCCTTGCAGGGGGATCTCTATTCCGGCCATGCGGCTTCTTTCGTACCCCTGCTGATGAAAGCGATCCAGTATCTCGATCTGCCCAGGAACCAGCCCGCCGACTTTGGCCGCGAACTGCTCTCGGTCTGGGATTATCAGCAGACCACCTCCAGCGTGGCCAGCACGGTCTACGAGATGACCCTGAACGAATTCATGCGCCTGACCTTCGCCGATGAAATGGGCGATGAGCTTTACCGCCGCTTTCTCAAGCTTTCGCATGTCAACATCCGGGCTCTCGACCGTCTGATCGCCATCAACGACTCCCTCTGGTTTGATGACGTCCGGACGCCGGGTCTCGAGACCCTCGACGGCCAGCTGGCTGCCGCCTTTTATGCGGCGATCGATTCGCTGACTCTTCGCTATGGCGCCAATCCCGGCATGTGGGACTGGGGGAGCCTGCACACCCTCACCCAGCCCCATCCCTTTGGACTGCATACCCCTTTCCGGCGCTATTTCAATATCGGCCCGGCGCCCTCGGCGGGCGGCAACCATACGCTCAACAACAGCACCTACAGCATGGCCGAGCCCTTTGCCACGGTCATCGGCCCCTGCGTGCGGCAGATTTCGGATATGTCAACCTCCGACTGGCATGTCATTCTTCCCGCCGGGCAGAGCGGTCATCCCTTCAGCAGCCATTACCGGGATCAGCAGCCTCTCTGGCAGGCGGGAGAGATGATCACCCTGAATCTGCACAGTCTGGCCCGCCGCAATCCGCGCTGGAACTGGCAAACCCTGCGGCCGATTTCCGCGATTTCCCGTCCGTGACGCTATTATAAAGATTATGCCCCTGCACCCTTTGAAAACAGCATCCATACGAGCCGCCCGCAAGCTTGCGCGCTTTGTGCGCAGTACACTCCTCCTGGCCGCGGCCCTCTCCCTGCTCACCTGCGGCGAACAGACCACCGTCGAATATGAGACCATCATCCCGGCACAGCGCACTCTGGGGTTTGAGGAGGGCTGGATCAGCAGCTATCCCGCCTGGCACATCGGCGGCCGGCACCTGCTCTACTGCGCCCAGCCGCAGGGGGGAAGGGGAATGGTCCAGCTGCGCGAGGTGGAGGTCGGGAACGGAACCACCCGCCTCATCCTGACTGATTCCACCGGGCTTCGTTTTCCCTCCTGGAGTCCTTCCGACAGCACCATTCTCTGCACCTCCAGCCGTGCCGGCAGCCAGGATCTCTGGCTCTTCACCCCGGCCACCACTGTCTGGCGCCGTCTCACCTCCCTGTCCGGAAATGAGTCTTTCCCCCGCTGGTCCCCTGACGGCAGCCGGATCGCCTTTCTCAGCCTCGGCCGGATCGCCTTGCTCGATCCAGGCAGCGATGCAATTTCCTATCTGGCCACACCTTTTCTGATCGTCCTGTCGCTCGCCTGGAGCCCGGACGGAGAGAGCCTGCTCTTTTCAGCTGACAATGCGGCCGGAGAATATCTCTACCGCTATGATCTCGCCGGCAGCCGCTTTGAGGAGCTCTTTACTTTTCCGCAAACGGGTTCCTGGCCGGTGGCCGCCCCGGCGACGGCGGATGGGGAAGGAGAGCATATCGCCTGGCGGGCCACGACCGGCTCCGGCACAGCCGGGATCTTTTTTCAGCGTCCAGGGGCGGAAAAGCCAAGCCTGGCCGTCCGGGATGGGGCCATGCCCGCCTGGTCGCCGGACGGGACGGCTCTCGTTTACGTTCGCGGCAATACGCTGGTGTGGGAAAAAGTGTGGATCGCCATCAATGAGTAGAGCCGCCTGCATAAGGACGGGATGGATCCTGCTGCTTACCTGCCTGAGCGCGGGCCTGGCGGCCGGGCAGACCCAGGGACGTGCAGGGGGAGAGAAGCAGGGCCATGCGGTCAAGGAGAAGCATGGGCGGGTGGCCGGATTTGTCATTGACGCGGCGGGCAAGACGCCGATTCCGCAGGCCAATGTCGTGCTCGCCAACACGGCGCTGGGCGCTGTGAGCGGCAAAAACGGCGCCTTTTATATTGAACGTGTGCCGCCGGGCACCTATCAGCTCGTCGTCACCATGCTCGGCTATCGCAAGATGATCATCAAGGATGTGGCCGTGCGGGCGGGGGCGGTGCGCGCCCTGCGCGTGAGCCTGAACCGTCAGGCCATCGACATGGGCAAGGTGCAGGTCGAGGCGAAGCGGGAAGCGCAGGCCTTCCAGTATGAAAAGTCGATCGCCGGCCACGAGATCATCACCCCCCGCTTCATCGCCAGGCGTCCCGGCGCGCTCGAGGACGCCTATCGCGCCCTCAACGTCCTGCCCGGGGTGACCGCGCGCAGCGATTTGAACACTCAGCTTTACATCCGCGGCGGCAGTCCCGACCAGAACCTTTTCCTTTACGACGGCATCGAGATCACCACGCCGGGCCGTCTCTTCATCATCATGGGGGGCGGCATCAGCCTGGTCA
>DAOOPF010000253.1:0-3021 GCA_035388125.1 bacterium
CGTCCGCGGCTGCAGCCCGGACTGGGTGCGCACCATGTACAGTTTTGCGACCCAGCCGGACATTACCTTTTTTTTTCAGGTTCCACCGGAGGTGGCAATCAACCGCATCCTCGATGGCCGGCCCACCCTCAAGTACCACGAAGCCGGTATGGATCTCGGGCTTTCCGCAGATATCTATGAAAGTTTCCGCATCTTTCAGGGCAGGATCAACGATGCCTATATCAGCATGATCCCTGAATACGACTTTACCGTCATCGACGCCACCCAGCCGATCGATATGCAGCAGCAGCTCGTCCGCAGGATCGTCAGCGAGCGCATCGATCTGCCGGTCTATAAATGGAAAGTGAGGAGCAGGGTATGAAATTCTTTGGCGAGGGATTGCCCGGAGTCAACGCCGCCAGGCTCACCGGCAAACTGATCGCGATCGAGGGGGCTGATGGCAGCGGCCGTTCGACGCAGATCAGGATGCTCACCGACTGGCTGGAGGGGCATGGTTATGCCACGGTCAATGTCGGCCTGAAGCGTTCGAACCTGGTCAGCGAAGAGCTGGAGGCCGCAATGCAGGGCAACGTGCTCAGTCCGATCACCTTCTCTCTTTTTTATGCGACCGATTTCGCCGATCAGCTGGAAAACATCATCGTCCCGGCGCTCAAGGCGGGTCTGATCGTCCTGGCGGACCGTTATATCTATACCCTGCTCGCGCGTGATATTGTTCGAGGAGGCAATGCCGAATGGGTTGAGTCGCTCTACAGCATCGCCCTGGTTCCGGATGTGGTTTTTTATCTCGATGTCGCTCCGCGTTTCCTGGTCGAGCGCAACATGCAAAAAAGCGCCCAGCTCGATTACTGGGAGTCGGGGATGGATATCCGTCTGTCGCGCGACATCTTTGACAGTTTCATGCGCTATCAGCGTCTGATGCGCAATGAGTTCCGCCGGATGAGCGCCCGATACAATTTTGAGGTCATCAACGGCAACCGGCCGCCGCGGTCGATCGCCAACGACCTGCAGAAACACGTCGCCCCCCTCCTGAAGGGGCCCCAGGCGGAGAAAATGAACATATCACCCGTGAGCGCGGACTGAGATGAAGAAGAAAAAAGAGCAAGACCCCGTCCGGATAAAATATCTCCAGGAACTGCTCGTCGAGCTGATCGCGCTGCGCACCAATTTTGTCGATATCATCAGCCGTTATCAATCGAACCAGGAGGCGAGGCTTCTCGCCTGCATTGAAAGTCTTTCGACGCCGGCCGGACAGGAGACGGAAGATTTTCACCACGACGAAAAACAGGTTGTGGCCCTCCTCGAAGAGCTCCATGAGCTGCGCATCAAGCCGGAAAAGGGCCGGCTCAAGGATGTGCGGCGTATGGATGAACTGATCGACAGGGTTTACGAGCAGCTGGTCAAGCTCTCCTGACCTCCGGATTTCCGGCGAAGAGGGCGGCATGGTTGGAGGTGAAAGAGGGGGGTGTGCGCCGGAGGATGGCGGCGATGGAGGGCTCGCGCTTGAACTCGCGGTCGAGGAAGCGGCGAACCTCTCTGCGCCCCCAGCCCAGGGGGTGGCGGAAATCGTAGTAGAGCTGGAGATCGCCCGCATAAAAGCTGCGCACCTCCAGATTGAGTTTGTCGGCGGTTTCGGCCGGCAGGTTAAAGATCGCCGGATTGATAAAACCGATCTCGCCGGCGTGGCGGACGGCAAATTCGAGCGTGCGCCGGGCTGCAGCCTCTTCCTCCCAGGGCGTGCCGAAGAGCAGATAGATGTAGGTGGGAATCCCCGCCTCGGCGAGGGCTTGCAGAGCCCGTCCTGCCTGTTCCACTTTCACCCCTTTTTTCATCCCCTCCAGAACCCTGTCATCTCCCGATTCAAGTCCGATTTTCAGCATGGCGCATCCCGACTTCTTCAGGCCATGGCAAAAGTCCGGTTCCATCAGCTGCGGCGTGATCCGGACAAAACCGTACCAGGGGGCTCCGGGTGGTTGGTCGATGAGCGCCTGGAGGAGCGCCGGACTGACGGCGTTGTCGGTGAAGTGGATCAGGGTGGGCTTGTGCAGGGTTGTCAATCGGCGCAGATCGGCGAGCACCTGCCGCACCGGGCGCGGCTGATAGCCGTGCCTCTCCGCCGGCTCCGGACAGTAGGCGCAGCGGTTCCAGTAGCAGCCGCGGGAGGCGTCGTAGGGGAGAATGGGGCCCGGGGCCAGGTATTCCGGCCACTCGGCGGTGGAATAGGAGATGAAGGAGCCGGAGGCCGGGGCAAGGACCCCGTCGAGTTTGAGCAGGGGAGTTTCGCCCGGGCCATCGACAAGATGGTCGATGAGCCCGGAGAAGGGATTGCGCCAATCCGGCCGGCGCATCCACGAAGTGATCAGTCCCCCGCCGAGGACAATCCGCAGGCCGGGATGATCGCGGCGCAGCATTCCGATCAGCGCGAAGGCGGGCAAGGCCTGGCTGAGGTAGGAGAGTGAGAGGCCGACGAGGTCCGGAGCGGCCGCCTTCAGTCTGGCGGAGAGGGTGGTGTGGAAGTAGTCATGGAAGGGGCTGAGATCAGGCGAAGCGGCGGCTGCGAGCAGGTCATCGCTGCGCAGGGGCGACCAGACGCGATGCTGGTAATCGGCCAGGGAGAGCATGGCCCCATATGGAGCGCTGTGGGCCGCGAGCAACCGGTTAAGGCGGCGCACGGCGGCGCTGTAGGCGTTGAAATGACGATAGCCGGAAACGCTTCTGAGCAAGTCGATGTCGGTGGCGCTGCGGGTCCAGGCACCCCTTGTCCCATGGTCGCAGGCAGCGGGTTCTTTGCGCAGCAGGGCGAGCAGCGCCTCGCGGTTGGCGTCCCAGATCTCGACCGGCCGGTTGTGGGCCTCGAGCGCACCGGCGAGGCGTGCCAGCCCGGCTGGGGGTTCGCAGGGTTTGGCGGCAGGGGGATTGATCAGCAGAATCATGGCTTTCTCGATTGAACCTCTTTCAGGGATAATCTATCGATTTGCATAGCCAATCGCAACGAATAAGCAAACCAACACCCCTCCAGTGACG
>DAOOPF010000254.1:0-2983 GCA_035388125.1 bacterium
ATCTATCGTTACCGGGAGAACGGGCTCAAGGCGATCGAGGCGGCGCGCAAGGGCGCCGGCGAGGTCAGCGGGGCGATCATCGCCAGCACTCTGACCACCATCGTGGTCTTTTTTCCGGTGGTCTTTATCCGCGGCATGTCCGGGATCATGTACCAGCAGATGGCCTATGTCGTGGTCTTTTCGCTGCTTTGCTCTCTGCTGGTGGCCCTGACCCTGGTGCCGATGCTCTCCTCGCGCTTTCTGCGCTATCACGCGGTACAGCACGGCAAAAAGATCAGCCGTATCGAAAAGATCTACGCGGTCAGCCAGGATCTCTTTGAGAAGCTGGAGCGCAGATATGCCATACTGCTGAAAAAGGCCCTGCATCACCGCCGGCTGGTGGTCCTCTCCACGCTGGGGCTCTTTCTCTTTTCAGTCCTGCTGATCCGTTTCATCGGGGTAGAGCTGATGCCGCAGACCGATGAAGGCGAAGTGAACGTCAGCCTCGAGGCCGAAATCGGTTCACGCCTGGAGGTGGTGGACCGGATCGCCCTGCAGGTGGAGGAGATCGTCCGCCGCGAAGTGCCGGAGATGACTACGATGATGGCGCGCGTGGGAGAGGGGAACACCGCCGACATCCGCATCAGCCTGGTGCCCAAGGACAAGCGCAAGCGCAGCAGCGAGCAGGTGGCCAACGACCTGCGCAAGGCGACGGCGGGCATTCCAGGTGTGATCATCCGCACCCGGCAGGGGCAGAATTTCATGACCCGGCGGATGGGGCAGGGGGGCAGCAACGCTGTCAGCCTCGAGGTGCGCGGCTATGATCTGGCCACCGCCCAGGAATTGGCCCGCCAGGTGGACGGGATCGTCCAGAAGGTGCCGGGCATCACCGATACCGAAATCAGCCGCAAAGAGGGGAGCCCTGAACAGGTGCTGCGCATCGACCGGCAAAAGGCGGCCGACCTCGGACTGACCATCTCCATGATCGGCGGGGCGCTGGAAACGGCGGTCGGCGGCACCTACGCCTCCTACTATCGCGAGGGGGGCAAGGAGTACCGCATTCTGGTGCGGCTGAGCGAGGAGGACCGCAGCAGTCTCTCCGACCTGCTCGATCTGACCATCCTCAACAACCGCGGCGTGCCGGTGATGCTGCGCAACGTGGTCACGTCCGAGGCCCAGGAGGGCCCCTCCAGCCTTGAGCGCAAGGACCAGGAGCGCGTCATCTATATCAGCGCCCACTATACCGGCCGCGACATGGGTTCGATCATCTCCGACGTCAGGTCGCAGATCCGCCGGCTGCCGATGCCGAGGGATTTCGCGATCCTCTTCGGCGGCGATTACGAGGAGCAGCAGGAGGCCTTTCAGGAACTTTTGGTGGCGATGATCCTCGCCATCCTGCTGGTCTTTCTGGTCATGGCCGGGCAGTTCGAGTCGTGGCGCGACCCCCTGATCGTCCTCTTCTCCATCCCGATGGCGGTGATCGGGGTGACTCTGACCATGGTGCTGACCGGCACCATCTTCAGCCTGCAGGCCTTTATCGGCTGCATCATGCTTGCCGGCATCGTCGTCAACAACGCCATCCTCCTGGTCGACCATACCAACCAGCTGCGCCGCCAGGAGGGGATAGAGCTGATGGAGGCGGTCGCTCAGGCCGGATCTCACCGCCTGCGGCCGATCCTGATGACCACCCTCACCACTGTGCTCGGCCTGCTTCCCCTCTCCTTCGGCCTGGGCGAGGGCGGCGAAACCCAGGCGCCGATGGCGCGGGTGGTGATCGGCGGACTGACCAGCTCAACCCTGGTGACCCTGGTGCTGGTGCCGGTGGTCTATTCGCTCTTTGAGCAAAAGATGTTCTCGCACAAGATCCGGGCCGCACTGCGCAGGATCTTCAAGTGATGCGGCGCAGGCCGGAAATATCGCGCCATCCTTTCGTGTTCTATTCGGCATAAGCAAGCATGGCAGTGATAAAACATCCAAAGAGAGGACAAATGATATGAGATGCAATGTCGGCAAGACTGATCGCTGGATCCGCATCGTCCTGGGTCTGCTGCTGGTCGGCGGAAATCTCTTCAACTATTACGTTCTGCACAATCCCTATCAGGTGTGGGCCAACATCGGCTGGATCCCCCTGCTGACCGGGATCTTCCGCTTCTGCCCGTCCTATCTGCCCTTCAAGATCTCGACGGTCGAGAAGGCCAAATAAATCAAAAAGCCCGGATCAATCACAACCTGATCCGGGCTTTTTCTTTTCCTGCACCTCCCCTCAGGGCAGTCCGCTCACCGCGGCAGCGCGGTTGTTCTCAAACCAGAGCACATAATCCCTGGTCGTGCACCGGCCGTCCAGATTGAGATCCGCCGTGGCATAGCCCGCCGTGCCGGCGCGGGCGGCGCTTTGCCAGAGTGAAAAATCCGCGGCATTGACCGATTTGTCCCCGTTCAGATCCCCCGCCCGCAGCGCCCAGATCCCGCTCTCCACCTGTACAGCGCCTTTGCCTCCATAATACTTGTCCGTCCCGGTGGTGAAATCACACGCGGCAGCGTTGGTGCCGTCGAACACCAGGGCGGAGGCCGACATCGCCGCCAGATGGTTGCGGGTCTGAACGACCACGTAATAGCTGCCGGTCACCGCGGCAAGGATCACGGTGGTGCTGCCGGTGGCGGGATCGGCCAGCCGGCCGTCACTGCGCAGCCAGAGGCTGCGCTGAACCACCGGGGCGCCGGAGGCCGTGGCGCGCAGGCCCACCAGCACCCAGTCGACGATGCCGGCCGGAACAGAGGAGGCTGTATAGGGCGCCTGCGGAAAGGGAGACTGCAGCGGTACCGCAGCGCCGCCCGCGGCCAGAGTACGCATGGCGTGGCTGCCCGCATCATAGGCGCCCTGGAGAAAGAGCCTGCCGCTGAGCTGCACCGGCGAGCTTTGCGGACCGTAAATCCGCACATTCGAGAAAATCACCCCGGGCTGGGCGCCGTAACCCCAGATCAGATTGTCCCGGCCGATGAGCAG
>DAOOPF010000255.1:0-2886 GCA_035388125.1 bacterium
GAGGCGCAGCTGGCGCGCGACAGCTCGCAGGCGGTCTATACCGCCATGCAAGCCCAGCGCTATGCCGATCTGAGCGAGAAGGATTTTGTCACCCGCGAGCAGTATGAGCAGGCGAAGACGCAGGCGGCGATGCTCAAGTCCGCACTCAAGGTGGGCCAGGCCGCGATCGAACAGGCCCGGCTCAATCTTGGCTACACTTCGGTGACCGCGCCGATCTCCGGCCGCAGCGGCGCCTTGCTGGTCAAGCGCGGCAATGTGGTCAGCGCCAACGGTCCGGCGCTGGTGGTGATCAATCAGATACATCCCATCCGTGTCAGCTTTGCCATCCCCGGCACCGAGCTGCCGCTGGTGCAAAGTTGGGCGGCCAAAGGGCCGCTCCAGGTACACGTCACCCCCGCGCGCGGCGGCAACGGGAGCGATCGGCTCTCCGGCCGGTTGACCTTTCTGGACAACGCGGTGGATGCGGCCACGGGTACGGTGGCGCTCAAGGCTGAATTCGCCAATGAGGAGGACCTGCTCTGGCCGGGGCAGTTCGTCGACGTCGAGCTGGTGCTCACCATCGAGAAAGAGGCCCTGACGGTGCCGGCCGTCGCGGTGGTGACCGGGCAGGACGGCACGTTCGTCTATGTGGTGACGGCGGATAAAAAAGCGGAGAAGCGGCCGGTGCAGGTCAACCGCACTCTGGGTGAGACCATCGTCCTGGATGGTGGAGTGAAAGCGGGCGAAGTGGTGGTGACCGACGGCCAGGTAAAGCTGGTGCCAGGGGCCAGGGTGGAGATAAGAGCGGCGCAGGCGGGAGGCGGCACGCCCTCCAGCAGTGGCAGCGCGGCCGGAAAAGGGAGTCAGGCCGGGCTCGGCACACAGAGCGGTTCCAATGCCGGCGTGCAGGGCACAGGGAGGCCTGAATGAGGATCTTCATCGACCGGCCGGTCATGACGACCCTGGTCATGATCGCCATCCTGGTCGCGGGCTTTATCGGCTACCGGCAGCTGCCGGTGAGCGATCTGCCGACGGTCGATTTTCCGACCATCTCGGTCAGCGCCAGTCTGCCGGGCGCCAGTCCCGAGACCATGGCGGCGGCGGTGGCGACTCCGCTGGAGAAGCAGTTCACCACCATTGCCGGTATCGACAACATGACCAGCAGCTCAAGCCTTGGCAGCACCAATATCACTATCCAGTTCGCCCTCGACCGTGACATCGACGCGGCCGCTGCGGATGTACAGTCGGCGATCTCGGCGGTCTCGCGTCAGCTGCCGCGGGATATGCCGACGCCGCCCTCCTACCGCAAGGTCAATCCGGCCGATTCCCCGATCATGTTCATAGCCATGACCTCGCCGACCCTGCCGATGTACACCATCGACGAGCTGGCGGATATCATGATCGCCCAGCGCATCTCGATGGTGAGCGGCATCGCCCAGGTGCAGGTCTATGGCGGGCAAAAGTACGCAGTACGGGTGCAGGTCGATCCGCGTGAGCTGGCGGCGCGCAGCATCGGCATCGATGAGGTGGTAGGCGCCATCACAGCCAACAACGTCAACCTGCCGACAGGGATTCTCTGGGGGGCGGATAAATCACTCACAGTCAAGGCGACCGGTCAGCTCAACAGCGCCGCCGAGTTCCGGCCGATCGTGGTGGCCTATCGCAATGGTGCGCCGGTGCGCCTGCAGGAGCTCGCCCGTGTCTACGACAGCGTGCAGAACAACCGTGTAGCCGCCTGGTTCAACGACGACCGCTGCATCCTGCTGGCCATCCAGCGCCAGCCCGGCACCAACACCGTCGAGGTGGTGCAGAATGTCCGCCGCCTGCTGCCGCAGATCCAGGAGCAGCTGCCGGCCTCTGTGCAGGTGCACATCCTCTTCGACAAATCCGAGCCGATCCAGGAGTCGGTTCATGACGTCCAGATGACCCTGCTGCTGACCCTTTTTCTGGTCATCATGGTCATCTTTCTTTTTCTGCGCAACGTCTCGGCGACGGTCATCCCCAGCCTCGCCCTGCCCCTTTCAGTGGTCGGCACCTTTGCGGTGATGAAACTGATGGATTTCAACCTCGACAACCTGTCGCTGATGGCCCTGACGCTGGCGGTGGGCTTTGTTGTCGATGACGCCATCGTTATGCTCGAGAACATCTTTCGCCATATGGAGATGGGCAAGAGCCCCTACCGGGCGGCGGTGGACGGTGCCAAAGAGGTGAGTTTTACCATCATTTCGATGACGCTCTCCCTGGCCGCGGTCTTTATCCCGGTGCTCTTCATGGGCGGGATTATGGGCCGGCTCTTTCAGGAGTTCGCGGTGACGATTATGGTGGCGATCCTGATCTCGGGTTTTGTCTCGCTCACCCTGACCCCGATGATGGCGAGCCGTTTCCTCAAGCATGAGGGGGAGGTGCGTCATGGCCGCGCGTACAACGTCATCGAGCGCTTCTGGAACAGGGCGCTGGCCTTTTATGAACGCACTCTGGCATGGGTTGTCGACCGGCGGCGCGCGACCATGCTCTTCTCGCTGCTCATTCTTCTGATCACGATTTTTCTCTTCATCGTTGTGCCCAAGGGCTTTCTGCCGAGCGAGGATACCGGCCTGCTCGGCGGATCGTTCGAGGGGGCTGAGGGGACCTCGTTCGAGGGCATGCTTGACGACCGCGAGCAGGTGACCCGCATCCTTGCGGCAGACCCGAACATCGAGCGCTTCACCGTCAACATCGGCGGCATGGGCGGGACGGCCAATACCGGGCGGATGAACATCCGCCTCAAACCCCGCAGCGAGCGCGATCTGAGCGCCGATGAGGTGGCCAACAGCCTGCGCCGCAAGATGGCGGTGATTCCAGGTGCGCGCGCTTTCATCGTCAATCCGCCGGTGATCAATATCGGCGGCCGCTTCGCCTCCGCCTTGT
>DAOOPF010000256.1:0-2873 GCA_035388125.1 bacterium
TGGAGAACAGCGCCGGGGTGATGGCGCGCATCGTCGGGCTCTTCAGCGCCCGCGGCTACAATATTGAGAGCATCGTCGCCGGCAAGGCGATAGAGGAGTGCACCGCCCGCATCACCCTGGTCGTAATCGGCGATGACCGGATCATCGAACAGGTTAACAAACAGCTCAACAAGCTGATCGACGTCATCCGCGTCACCGATGTGACCAGAGAGGATTTCGTCAACCGCGAGCTGCTGCTGGTCAAGATCCACTGCCAGCCGGCCAGGCGAACCGAGGCCTCGCTGGTCGGTAACATCTTTAGCGCCAAGGTCGTCGACATCTCGGCCAAATCGCTCACCTTTGAGCTGGCCGGCAGCGAGTCCAAGGTGGCCGCTTTTCTGCAGACTCTGCGGCCCTTCGGCCTGAAGGAGGTAGCCCGCACCGGCCCGATCGCGATGGTCCGCGATTTCAACCCCAGAAGCAGTGAGTAAAAGCGTTTCACACGGAGTCACGGAGACACCGTGGTGGCTAAACAGCTGTTTTCAATCTCAGTGACCTCTGTGCCACTGTGAGAAATGAGTTGGTTCCCGATAAATCATTATCGCAAAGGAGATAGCATGAAACTTTATTATGAACAGGATGCCGATCCCGGCCTGCTGAAGGACAAAACCGTCGCCGTGCTCGGCTACGGCAGCCAGGGCCACGCCCACGCCCTCAACCTCCGCGACAGCGGCATCAAGGTCGTCGTCGGCCTGCACGCCGGCAGCCATTCAAAAACCGCGGCCGGGAAGGAGGGGCTGCAGGTGCTGTCCGTGCAGGAGGCCTGCACCGCCGCCGATCTGATCATGGTGCTGCTTCCCGATCAGACCCAGCCCGGAGTCTACGCCGAGTCGATTGCGCCCGCACTCACCTCCGGCAAAGTGCTGGCCTTTGCCCACGGCTTCAACATCCACTTTCACCAGATCCTCCCCCCCGCCGGCGTGGATGTAATCATGATCGCCCCCAAATCGCCGGGTCATCTGGTGCGGCGGGTCTATCAGGAGGGCAACGGCGTGCCCTGTCTCATCGCCGTACATCAGAACGCTTCCGGCCGGGCGCGCGAGATCGCTTTGGCCTATGCCAGGGGGATCGGCGGCACCCGCGCCGGCGTGCTTGAAACCTCTTTCCGTGAGGAAACCGAAACCGACCTCTTTGGCGAGCAGGCAGTGCTCTGCGGCGGGGTCACCGAGCTGATCCGCGCCGGCTATCAGACGCTGGTCGACGCCGGCTATGAGCCGGAGATCGCCTATTTCGAATGTCTGCATGAACTCAAGCTGATCGTCGATCTCATTAACGAGGGGGGGCTGACGCGGATGTACTATTCGGTCAGCGACACCGCCGAGTTCGGGGGGCTGACCCGCGGGCCGCGGGTGATCGGTTCCGAGAGCCGCAGGGCCATGGCGGAGATCCTGGCCGAGATCCAGAGCGGCCAGTTCGCCACCGAATGGGTGCTGGAGAACCAGGCCCATGCGCCGCGCTTCAAGGCCCTGCGCCGCATGATGCAGGAGTGGCCGATCGAAAAGGTGGGGGCGCAGCTGCGCAGCATGATGAGCTGGCTGAAAAAATGACAAGGAGGCACAACGTGCCGCAAGAACAGGTTTTGATCTTCGACACCACCCTGCGCGACGGGGAGCAATCCCCCGGCGCCAGTCTCACCGTGAGCGAAAAGCTGACCATCGCCGAGCAGCTTGCCCGCCTCAGGGTCGATGCCATCGAGGCCGGTTTCCCGGTCTCCTCGCAGGCCCAGTTCGACGGAGTGCGCCTCATTGCCGGTCAGGTCAAGGGGCCGGCCATCGTCGCGCTGGCCCGCTGCATCGACGCGGATATCGATGCGGCCTGGGAGGCCCTGAAGGGGGCAGAGCGGCCGCGCATCCATGTTTTCGTAGCCACCTCCAGGATCCATATGGAGAAGAAATTCCGCAAGAGCGAGGAGGAGATCCTCGCGATGGCCGTCGCCGGGGTCAGGCGGGCCAAGTCCTGCTGCAGCGAAGTGGAATTCTCACCCGAGGACTCTTCCCGCACCGGGGTCGATTTCCTGCTGCGCATCGTCGAGGCGGCCATCGATGCCGGCGCGACCTCGATCAACATCCCCGACACGGTAGGTTTCGCCATGCCCGAGCAGTTCGGCGCCCTGATCCGCACGGTGCACGAAAAGGTGCCCAACATGGCGCGGGCTGTGCTCAGTGTCCACTGTCACAATGATCTCGGCATGGCGGTCGCCAATACCCTGGCCGCGATCCGGAACGGGGCCGGCCAGGTGGAGGTGACCGTTAACGGGGTCGGCGAACGCGCCGGCAATGCCTCTCTTGAGGAGGTGGTCATGGCCCTCAAGACGCGGGCCGACTTTTACCAAAAGAGCACCGGCATCGAAACCCGCGAGATCATGCGCACCAGCAAGCTGGTCTCGTCGCTGATGGGCATCCCGGTGCAGCCCAACAAGGCCATCGTCGGCGCCAACGCCTTTGCTCACGAATCGGGCATCCATCAGGATGCCGTGATCAAGGACGCCGCCACTTACGAGATTATGACTCCCCAGGAGATCGGCCTCTCCTCAAATGCCATCGTCCTCGGCCGCCACTCCGGCCGCCACGGTCTCAAGAACCGTCTGTCGGAGCTGGGTTACGCCCTCCAGCCCGCCGAACTCGACGTGATCTATCAGCGCTTCCTCGAGATCGCCGACCGCAAGAAGGAGGTCTATGACGAGGATCTCCTCGCCCTGATGAGCGCCGAGACCGGCGAGACGGCCGAGACCTGGAAGCTCGACTATTTTCACATCCTCTCGGGCAACAAGACGGTGCCGACCGCGACCGTGGTGCTGCGCCGCGGCGAGGAGAGCCTGCAGGAGGCCGCCGTCG
>DAOOPF010000257.1:0-2859 GCA_035388125.1 bacterium
GACCGTGAAAAAACGCATGCAGCTGATCGAAAGGCCGTAGAGATGGTGCCAGGTGTAGGCCATCAGCTCGCCCGCCTTTTTGGTCGCCGCGTAGGGAGAAATCGGATGATCGACCGGATCGCTCTCGGCGAAAGGAACCTTGCTGTTGTTGCCATATACCGATGACGAGGAGGCCGAGACGATCCTCCCTACCCCGTGCAGGCGGCAGGCCTCGAAGATGTGCATCGTCCCGAGCACATTGACCTGCTCGTAGAGCAGGGGCTCCCGGATCGAAGGCCGCACCCCGGCCCGCGCAGCAAGATGGACCACGCTGTCGTAGCGCTGCTCCGCAAAAAGACGATCCAGCCCCGGCCGGTCAAGGATATCGCCCTCAACGAGCCGGTAGCGGGGATGAGCAAGAAAGGGACGGACATTCTCCCGCTTGAGGGCGGGATCATAGTAGGTGTTGAAATTGTCCAGACAGTCGACCGCGTGCCCCTCGTCAAGCAGCTTGCGGGTAAAGTGGGAACCGATGAAACCGGCGCCGCCGGTCAGGAGAAGATGCATGGTCGCATCCGGCCTTTCGCTCAATAATGGTAATAGCTGTAGTTCTGCACCAGCTGGGTATCCGAGCTGTTGAGTACAGCGCCGACGAGTTTGACAGGGACGGTATTAAAGATCTCCATCTTCTCCTTGGCCTTGCCGATCCTGGTCTTGCCCGCTCGCACCACCAGCACGACGGCGTTCACCTGGGTGCCGAGCACGACGGCGTCGGTCGCCGCATCCAGCGGCGGCGTATCGAAAAGGACGATATCGAATTTGCGGCTCGCCTCGTCGAGAAAACGGCGCATCAGCGGCGAACCCAGCAGCTCCGAGGGATTGGGCAGCAGGACCCCGCAGCTGATGAAGGAGAGATTGGGCACGTGGGTCTGCTGCACGATCGATGAGAGGGTGACGCTGGAGCTGAGATAGTTGGCCAGCCCCGGCTCGCGGCGCATCTGGAAGGTGTTGTGCAAAACCCCGCGGCGAAGGTCGGCATCGACCAGCAGGGTGTTGGTGCGCTGCTGCGCAAAGATGATCGCCAGATTCGAGGCGGTGAAGGACTTGCCCTCCTCCGGGGCGACACTGGTGATCGCGATCGAGTGGGGCCGTTCATGGGTGCGCGAAAAGATGATCTGCGTGCGCAGCGCCCGGTAAGCCTCGCCGATCGGTGTCGGCGAATAGTCATGGGTCACCAGCTGCCGGTCGATCTGCTTGGCCTTTTCGTGATCGTGATACTCGGGAATGTCCTTGAAATCCACATTGGGGATCGCTCCGAGCACCTTGAGTTTGAGGTGCCGGTCGACATCCCCGGGCGTGCGGATATGGCGGTCGGCGAGATCGATCCCGAGCGACAACGCCAGTCCTGCCACCAGACCGAGAGCGGCCCCGATAAAGACCTTGGTCGACTGGCTCGGGTTGATCGGCACGGTCGGCTTGATCGCCCGGTCCAGAACCGCAAAGTCCTCACCCTCGCCGCCGTCGGCGATCTCCAGCTTTTGCAGCTTGGTGTAAAGTGTGGTATAATGGTCCTCACTGACCTTCTTGTTGCGCTCCAGCTCCATCAGACGGTACTCATCATCGGGCAGCATCCGCTGCTGCGCCTGGATATCCGCCATCTTGACCCGGGTCTCGCTCTCTTTCTGCGCCAGGGTGTTGCGGTAGTTGGAGGCAAAGGCGATGATATTATCCTGGGTCTCGCGGATGCTCGTGCGCAGGCTGACCAGAGGGGCGTAATCGTTCGAATAGTCTCTCATCAGATCCCCCAGCTGCTTCTCCTGGCTGTCGAGTTGGTCGCGCAGCAGGGCGAGCGCGGGCTCATCGCGCATGGCGGAAAAATTGGCCAGCTGACGCACGATCAGCCGCCGGTACTGCTCCGGGTCCGAGCCGAGCACCGGTTCACCCAGTTTTTCGAGCAGCTGGGTCAGCTGCTCGCGCTGCTGGGGGATCTCGCGCAGGGTATAGCTGTTGCGCTGCATCTCGTCGAGGATGGTCCGCTTGGCCGCATCGAGGGAGAGGGGATACTTGGAGAAGAAATTACGCAGATCCGCATCGGCTTCCCGCACCTTGGCGGCGGCGACCTCGAGGCTCCCCTCGAGCCGCTTGCGGTAGGTGTTGGCGTCCCGGTCCCTGAGCAACAGGGTCTCCTGGACGTAAATGTCCGCGATCTGGTTGAGCTGATCGGCGATATGGTCGCGGTCCTCGCCCTTGATGGTCAGCTTCATCAGATTGCCGTTCTTGCTCACTTCGGCAGTGACCATGGTGTTCAGTTCGGCGACCGCCCGCTCAAAGGGGCGAATCCGGAAGTTGACGAACTGCGGACTCTCCACCCACCTGGGATTGAGGCGGAAGGTGAGGCCATCGTAGGTGTACTCCTTCGAGATTGCGTCCCAGACGGAGATGCTGTCCAGCAGGGTCTCCTTGGGATACTCGACCAGATAGATGGAGAAAGTGCCGTTGTCGTCAACCTGGATTTTGTATTTGCCCGGCGTCGGACTGGTGGTGGTATGGAATTCACTGAAAACATCACCCTGAGGGCCGGCCTTCGTCCCCATCTGCAGAGCAAGCCCCATGCGCGCAGTGACGCGCTCGGCAAAGCTGCGGCTGCGCAGCTCAGCCTGACGGTCACGGCTGAGGATGCCCTCCGCATCGGTGTCAAAACTGCGCGTCTTGATGGTGGCGAAAGTGCTGTAAACCGGCTTTTCGTTCTTGGAATCCCAGAAAAACCAGGCCGCACCGATGAGCGTCAGGAGCAGGATGATATATTTACGCTTCCAGAATCCGGCGAAAAACTTGCCGAAATCCATGGGAGCGGACTGCTGCTCGCCGGCGGGCATTAAA
>DAOOPF010000258.1:0-2855 GCA_035388125.1 bacterium
GCAAATCGCAGCATAGCGCATTCCCGGAATTAGGGTATTTTGCGGAATATCGTGTTGCCCAGGATCACCTCGAGGGCGAGGAGGATCAGGGCGGCGATCAGATAGCGGGAGAAGAGTTCGCGATAGCGGGTGTACTGTTTCACCTCGATCTTGGTCTTTTCCATCGCGCTGATCTCTTTGTAAATCCGCTCAAGGCTGGTCTTGTCGGTGGCGCGGAAATACTGGCCGCTGGTGATCTCCGCCACGCGGCGGAGCAGATCCTCATCTATATTGACCGGCATGCGCACATAGCGCCGTCCGAAGATGGGGTCATCGACCGGGTAGAGGGCCTCCCCCTTGCTGCCGGCGCCGATGGTGTAGACCCGGATGTTGAAACTTTTGGCGATGCGCGCCGCGGTGATGGGATCGAGCTCGCCGCGGTTGTTCTGGCCGTCGGTGAGCAGGATAACCACTTTGCTCCGGGCCTTGCTGTCGCGCAGGCGGTTGATGCTGGTGCCCAGCCCCATGCCGATGGCGGTGCCGTCCTCGATCTGGCCGATATGGATCTCCTCGAGGAACTTGAGGAGAATGCCGTAATCGAGGGTGAGCGGGCACTGGGTGAAGCTCTGGCCGGCAAAGACCACCATGCCGATGCGGTCATTGCTCCGTCCCTTGATGAAATCGGCGGCGACCAGCTTGGCCGCTTCCAGGCGGTTCTTGGGTTGAAAATCCTCCGCCAGCATCGAGCTGGAGATGTCCATTGAGAGGACGATATCGATGCCTTCGGTGATCATCTCCTCCTCGCGGCTGCCGGCCTGGGGCCGGGCGAAAGCGATGATCATCAGGGCGAGGGCGGCCAGGCGCAGCAGAAAGAGGAGATGACGGTAGCGCCGCCGGCTGGAGGTGCCGACCTCCTTGATGAGGGCGATGTCCGAATAGCGCACGGTCGAGCGGCTGCGCAGGCTGCGGCGCAAGTACCAGAAGAGCATCAGCGGCAGGATGAGCAGCAGGAAGAGAAATTCAGGATTGGCAAAGCGGAACATATCAGTTGCCCTCCCCGTTTTCAGTCTTTGCTCCAGCCGTGGTCACGCCCTGCGCTCCGGCTTTTGCAATGGCGGCCGAAACCGCCGGGGCGCCGGCCGGGTTCTCCTCCACAGCGCCGGTATCTGCTTCGGCGTCACCGGGTTGGGTCGGTTCCGGCTCAGCCCACATCAGCCTGGTGCCCTGGACGAAATCGAAGGCGGTTGAGATGAGGCGTTCGGTCTCGGCGGCCTCCGGCACATATTTGGCAAACTTGGCCATGTCACAGATCGACAGCAGCTCCTTCAGGCCGGGCAGCCATTTCTTCTCGAGGCCGTACTTGTCAAGCGCGCCGAGCAGCTGCCGGCTGGTCATTTCGGGGGCATCGATGCCGTAGCGCCCCTGGATATAGCGGCGGATAATATCGGCCAGCTCGCTGTGCCAGGCCTTGTGCTTGCCGGTGGCGAGCCAGTCGCTGGCGACCAGGGCCTTGAGCTCTTCGAGGGCGATCTCGTGGGCCGGTCTGGGCGGAGCCTGGCGTTCGGGCAGGATACTTTTACCCTGGCGCCGGCGGCGTACGTACCACCAGGCGGCCACAGCGGCGGCGATGAGCAGCACTCCGCCCCCCACCTTGAGCAGGATCGACCGCCAGTCGCGCGGCGGCACCAGGGGCGGCTTGATGTCACGGATATCCCCGGCCTCGCTCGGATTGAGGCTCTGCACCAGAATCCTGATCGGCTCGCTGCTGAGGGTGTGCCGCGCGGTGTCGCCCTTGAGGGTGTAGGTGACTTGCAGGGCCGGGATTTCGAATTCGCCGGTATCGAAAGTGGAGATGAGATAGTCGGCGCCGAGGATGGACTTGCCCTCCTCCTTCTTCGGCGGCAGGAGCTGGTAATCGCGCAGCTCGAACATGCCGAGGTTGCTGCCCGGCGTAGGCATCTCCACGGTGACATCAGGGGCGTGGCTGACGCGGAGACTGTAGCGCACCACATCGCCGATGAGGATCTTGGCGCGGTCCACCTGCGAGTTGATGGTCACCTGCTCCTGGGCCTGAGCCAGTACCGTAGTCAAAAGGCAGAGAATAATCAGTAAACGTCGTCTTGGCATATCGAGTGAACTCAGTTTATTAATAACAGTTCTCACAGAGGCACAGGGACACAGAGAGCGTGCTTTCGCTGTGCCTCCGTGCCACTGTGTGGAACAATATTTTATTTCACCTGGTCATCGAAGAACTGCACGCCTTCACTCTGGATCATACCGCCGATGAGTTCCTGAAAGGCCCGCTGATATTTATCGCGGTAGAGGTCCTGGGCCACCTGCTGCTGAACCTCGCTGAGGGGCTTTTCGCGCACGACCTTGCCCTTGTCATTTTTTTCGGCATAATCCTCCCGATGGGCACGGTAATAGAGGTCGATATCGCCCTCACTGACGTTGATCCTGTCCGCGACCTTGTCCTGGAGGAGGCGGCGTACCATCAGGGCCTTCCTGGCCTGGAAGGCGCCGTCGACCACCTGCTGATCGTTTTCGAGTCCCGCCCGCCTGGCGGTATCGTAAAGCAGCTCGGTGGCGACGTATTCGCGTAAATACTGCAGTTTGGTCTCCCGATTGCGGAATTGTTCCCGCACGGTCGGGGGGAGCTGGTCGATCTCGAAATCGAGGTCGCTCAGAGTGATCTCCCGGCTGCCGATGCGCGCCACCACCGCCCCCGGGCGCGATTTCTGCACCCGCGAGGGATCGAGCTGCACGGTCTCGTCGAGGGCCTGACGGGCATCGGCGCTGCGGTCGAGCCGTTCCAGGCAGGCGACGATCTTTTTGTTGACCTCGGGAACGATCGGGCTTTCGGGATGGAAATGCTT
>DAOOPF010000259.1:0-2846 GCA_035388125.1 bacterium
TGATCTGCCGGAGATTTTCCGGCGTATCCTCCTCGATGACCGCTCCTTTCTCCACAATCTCCTCCCTGGCCAGGCAAACGTAATCCGCCCCCTTGGGCACCGCCGCCGGCAGGATCTCCTTGACGACCCTATTGATGGCCTCCTCCCTGCCGAGCGGCCCGGGCGCGGTCGTTTCGTCCTTGGAGCATGAGCCGGCCATAATGGCCAGCGAGCAAATGAGAAGCAGTAAACAGTTCTTTCTGCACATGGGAGGCCTCCTTGTGGAATGGCTTGGCATGATCGGGCGTTTTTGCTACGGCTGGGTTCGTTCCCGCCGGCGAGCCCGGGCAGGCGGGATGAAGGCGAAACAAGAAAAAGGCATATCCTCGTCATCAAAGATGAACGTCCGATATGCCTCTTGCCATTACTTCCCCCGCCGGTTATTTGGCTGTTCCGGATCAACGGCTCTATTGCACGATATCGAATTTGCGCCAGAAAAGCAAGTAAAATCGCCCCAACCGGCGACAGTCCTGTGGCAGATGCAGATTGCTCCACCTTGCGACTGGCCGGACTAATTTTTTGACCAAAATTCGATTTATTTGGCTGGTTGTCTTGACAGTTACGCCGCCATCCTTTATATTTAACTGAGTGGCAACAGGTGTCTCTTAAAACAGGAGCGGTCTTTATGATTTCGAACAAGGCGACCCTCATGGTTCGTGTCCTTGCGGCCAGTCTGATTGCGATTCTGCCGCTGCGGGTACATGCTGGCGAGATCCGCATCGATCCAACCACGGGCAAACCGGCAACTGGCCTGGCTCATTTTTCGCTCTCCCGTACGACGGGGACGGCTGGTAATGTTCTCTGGGACCTCACCCACGGCGTTTATTTTGATTATGAGCCGGCCAACAAGTACAGCATGATTTGCGATTCGCTGCGGGGCCGGGGCTACACGATCACGACAACCTCCAGTTTTTCTTCTGCCGATCTCAGCACCTGCAAGATTCTGGTCATCTCGCTGGGTTCCGCCTGGGACGGCTCCTATACAGAAGCGGAGCGGGACAAGATCGTCGCTTTCGTGCAAAACGGCGGCGGGCTGCTGCTCATGGGCGACAATCCCAATTATTGCCCCAACGGCAATTTGGGGAGGATTTCCGAGTCCTTTGGTGTAACACTGGGCGTATCTTGGCAGGATGAATACTCGATCACCGGCTTTTTAAACCATTATATTTGCGGCGGCTTGACACGGCTGAATTGGCAGGCCTGGGGGGATCTTGCCGTCGCGGCGCCGGCCCGGGCGGTCATATACGGCCGGTATAATCACCTGGCTGTCGCTGTGGCGGAAGCCGGCGCCGGCCGTGTGGTGGTGACCGGGGATATTAATTTCTGCGATAATGAATATCATCTGAACTATGACAACAAACTCCTGACCTACAATATTTTTGACTGGCTTGCGCACTCCAACCGCGAATGGACCGGCGGCACGTTTGATTTCAACGACGGAACGGCGCAGGGATGGACCCATAGCCCGGTCCTTCTTTATGGTTGGGGTGTCGTAACATCCAGTTTTACCTTTGGCGTGAATGATGAGGTCAATTATCCGAGTGCGCCGGGAAAGGATCCGCTGGGCGATAAACAGATGTCGCTTGGCTGCACAACACCAGGCGGGCTTGGCATTGCTAATCCCGGTTCAGGGCGGTGGGGCTTTGATCAATTTTCGCCTAAACTGGCATACTCGAGTGAGTGGCAGGAAGCAGCGGGGATGAGCGTCAGGATCGCAGAGAGTACGGCAGGCCCAGGCGTCATAATGACCGCGAGGCTTTCCATGGTAGGCTATGATCAGGATGAACTGCGCAACTTTTTGATGCATATCGAGCAGATTGATACCCTGATTCATGATAATCCGTCGGATGATCTGGCGCAATGGAATGATCTCTCTTTTACCTGGGCCGGCAAGCCGGGATTGCCCGCCAATTATATTCTGCAATGGGTCAGCATTACGATTTCGGGAACGACGTCGGGAGACTATAGGACTGGCGGGCTGTTCATCGATGAGGTGGAACCGGTTTCTCCCGAGGGGGCTGCCGACATCACCTGCGATGCAGCGGCGCTCAGCTTCGGCATTGTCAGCGTCGGACAATGGCCGGAGAAGACGATCGTCCTCTCCAACACCGGCACCGCCCGGCTTACAGTCAAGGCACCACGCCTCACCGGTCCTGACGCCGGCGAATTTCACCTTATTGGTGATGTGCCCAGCTTTGCGCTCCGACCGGGCACTTCCCGCCCGGTCACCATCCGTTTCGCGCCGCTGAGTGCGGGATCGAAAAAGGCAGAGTTGAGTTTCACCAGCAACGATCCCGATGAGAGCCCGCTGATCATCACCCTGACCGGGGCCGGCGCCGGCGAAACTGGCCGTCTGATCACTTTCACGGTCACCACGCCGCCGAGCACCCCGGCCACTGACATGATTTATCTCGCCGGAAATTTCAATAGCTGGGATCCGGGGCCAGCACAGGCGGGAACCGATGGCCAGTCGCATGATCTGCCGATGATACGGACCGGCGATTACAGGTGGCACCTGGTTCTGCCCTTCCCCAAAAGTCAGGCCCTGGAATACAAATTCACCCGCGGCAGCTGGGATAAAGTGGAAAAAGGCCCGGCGGGAGAGGAGATCAGCAACCGTATTTTGACAGCTGGTGAGTCCGATGCGAGCACTACCGATGTAGTCAGCGCCTGGGCGGATGTCGGCTCCCGGGTCGAGGGGCTCAGTCGGCATGAGATTACGGGTTTCCAACTCCTTCCCAATTATCCCAATCCCTTCAATGCCCAGACCTGCGTGGAGGTGACGGCGGCGGGTCAGGAGCAGGTCG
>DAOOPF010000260.1:0-2822 GCA_035388125.1 bacterium
GGATTACCTGGATTTCATCGAAGTGCTGCGCAAGGATGGCCGCGATCCCCAATTCTATATCGCCCGGCCCTGCCCGGTCTTCGGCGATGGGGGCGGCAGCGGCATCAACGGAGCGGTGCTGCATGAACAGATCGAGCCGATCGTCGATTCGGTCCGCGTCGCCGCCGGCGGCTTTATGATCGATTTTTACCGGGCGATGCTGAGCCACAGCGATCTTTTTCCGGACGGCATCCATCCCAATACCACAGGCTACGCTATGATGGCTGATACTGCCGCCTGGTACCTCAACAACAGCCCCTCCGGCTTTATCCGCCTTTTCGCCGCCACCGACACCGAAGTGGAGGTGGGCGAAGAGAGCCTGCTCTATTGGGAGGCCACGCCCGGCTCCCAGGTCACCCTTAACGGCGCACTGGCCGGCGCTATCGACTCTCTGGTCGTCGCTCCTGCCGTCAAGAGCGTTTACACCCTGATCGCCACGGGGGCGGTCGCGGATACCAAGCGGGTGGTCATCGACAATATCCCCTCCGGCCGCATCAAGTCTCTCAGCGCTTTTCCTCTCCAGCTCGATGAGGGCGCAGGCGATACCAGCCTCATCTCCTGGATGACGACCAGCGGATCGTCGGTCACTCTCGATGGCGCGGCTGTGGAACAGAACGGCTCGATGGAGGTGGTGCCCGCCCGGACGACGACCTACACCCTCGCAGCCACCGGGGGAGAGAACCACAGCGCCCAGATCACCATCGAGGTCCTGCCCTCCGCCGTAATCAACCGCGCCCTGCGTCATCCGCTCACTGTCTCCTCGACCCTGCGCGGCGGCTATGCTGAATGGGCGGTGGACGGTGACACCACCACCGCCTGGCAGAGCGCCGGCAAGAACACCGAGTGGATCATGGTCGATTTCGGCCGCACGATCACCCTCGACATCCTAAAAATCCGCTGGGGTGGAGGCTTTGCCAGCCAATATGCTGTCCATTTTCTCGATGAGGCAGGAAAGGCGGTCAAAGCCCTCACCCGCAACAATGGCGACGGCGGCCTGGACGAATATACCGGCATCGGCGCCCGGGCGCGCTATGCCCGGCTGCTCTGCCAAAAGACCGGCGGGGCCAATTACACCGTCAACGAGCTCGAGGTCTACGGGTCAGTCGATCCGGTCGGCGTGGAGCGTCACGACATGCTGCCCGCTCTCTTTGATCTCGAACAGAACTATCCCAATCCTTTCAATCCGGTCACGACCATCGCCTACACGCTCGGGCATACGGCGCCTGTGCGGTTGGCGCTTTATGACGTGAACGGGCGTGAGGTGCGCTTGCTTGACGCCGGCGTACGCCCGGCGGGCCGGCACGAACTTGTGCTCGATGGCTCCGGTCTCAGCAGCGGCGTCTACTTTTACAAACTGACCACCGCCGGCTTTACCCTGCAAAAACGGATGCTGCTCATTAAATAATCAAGGGAGAGAGAATGAGACGCTTTTTCGCACTGCTGCTCCTGTTCGCCGTACCGGCCCTGCCGGCCCAGCCCGATGATTTTGTCCAGGTGAAGGGGACGCAGTTCCAGATTAACGGCAAGCCCTACTATTTTCTCGGCACCAACCTCTGGTACGGCTGCATGCTCGGGCAGGAGGGGGAAGCAGGCGACCGCGCCCGGCTGCTGCGTGAACTCGATCACCTCAAAAAACTCGGCATCACCAATCTGCGCGTGATGGGCGCTTCGGAAGGCCTCGGCTTCGCCGGGCAGATCCAGCCCGCGATCCAGCCCGAAGCCGGAGTGTACGACCAGAAACTGCTGGTCGGGCTCGATTATCTTCTCGCCGAGATGGCCAAACGCGATATGCGTGCCGTGGTTTTTCTCAACAACTATTGGGAATGGACCGGCGGGATGTCACAGTACATCTCCTGGGTGACCGGAGAAAACTATCCGAGCCCGCAGGATCCCAAATACGGCTACTGGGGATTGATGCGGACAAGCGGGCGCTTTTACACCTGCGATTCGGCCAACGCGATCTTTCGCAGCTATGTCCGCATGCTGGTCAGCCGGGTCAACTCGGTCAATGGCCGCTGGTACAAGGAGGATCCGACCATCATGGCCTGGCAGCTGGCCAATGAGCCGCGGCCCTCGCCGGAGGAGGAAAATAGGGAACAGCACCTTGCTGAATTCGCGATCTGGGTGGACGAGACCGCGGGTTATATTAAATCCCTCGACCCGTACCACCTCGTCACCACCGGCAACGAAGGGCTGAAGGGGAGCCTGGAGTCGGAGAGCTGCTACCTCGAGTCGCACCAGAGCCCCCACATCGATTACCTCACCTTTCATCTCTGGCTGCTCAACTGGTCATGGTTCGACCCGCAGAAGGCGGCGGAGAGCTGGCCTGAAGCTGCGCGCAAAGCGGTGGAATATGTGCGCCAGCACGTCGCCTATGCCCAAAAGCTGGGCAAGCCGATCACCCTCGAGGAGTTCGGTATCCCGCGTGACGGACACACCTATGCGCGCGCTGCGGCCGTGACCTGGCGTAACCGGTACTACACCCTGCTTTTCGAGGAAATGTACAAAAGCGCCAAAGCGGGCTCGCCGATGGCCGGCAGCAACTTTTGGGGATGGGGCGGCGAAGGCAAGGCCCGCGATCTGCAGACTTTTACCTGGCAGAAGGGAGACGATTACACCGGTGATCCTCCCCAGGAGCCGCAGGGCCGCAATTCAGTTTTCAGCAGTGACAAGAGCACAATTAAAATCCTGCGCAAGTATGCGAAAAAGATGGCGGCCCTGGGCAGATAGGCCGGAGGGATACGCAAGAATCTGATGTCAAGGGGGCGCGCCTGCGCAGCATG
>DAOOPF010000261.1:0-2782 GCA_035388125.1 bacterium
CCGGGATCTGCCATTTGTCGATGATCTCCTGCATGCAGATGAGCAGCTTCTTGACGTTTTCAGGCGAATCGATGCAGGGGTTGATGCCGATCACGGCATCGCCGACACCATAGGAGAGCCCCTCGTAAATCTGCGCGGTGATGCTTTTAAGGTCATCGCGCGGGTCATTGGGCTGAAGGCGGGCGCTGAAATGGCCGGGAAGACCGACGGTGGTATTGGCTTTGCTGATGACCGGGATGCGCTTGGCCCCGTAAATGAGGTCGAGATTGGACATCAGTTTGGTGCAGGCCGCGACCATTTCGGAGGTCAGACCACGGCGAAGACGCTGGATGTCCTCCTGGGTGGTGCGGTCGCAAAGGACATATTCCCGGAGCTCGCCTACGGTCCAGTTGCGGATCTCGGCGAAAACAGACTCGTTGACGGCGTCCTGGATCACACGCGTGACCGCGTCCTCTTCGTAAGGGATGACCGGATTATTGCGCAGATCGGCCAGGGTGAGGTTGGCGAGCACATATTTGGCGGCGACGCGCTCCTGCGAGGTCTCCGCGGCGATGCCGGCGAGGACGTCGCCCGAGCGCAGCTCGTTCGCCTTGGCGAGCACATCCTTGATATCCTTGAACTGATAGGTTTTCCCGAACAGCAGGGCACTAAGCTTCATCTGCTTCTCCTCAAATTAAGATGGAAAGGCCAAAGACTTGACGGTCAGGGGCACAATTTCACCGCCGAAATAGCTTTTGCCGATATCTATATAGTCCCCCTCACGGGTGTTCACTTCATCGATGACCGCGAGGGCTTTGGGTTTGATCCGGGGCTCAAGTTCCATGCCCAGCACCTTGCCGACATCATTGGCCGAGATCACGATCGCCGGATGGGCCGGATTGGGGTGTTCGGTGTAGAGCCGGGCCAGAGCTGAGGCACACTGAACCACGGCGCGATAGGTCACCGGCATGGCCGCCGACAGGGCGATGGCGTAGAGATCGGAGCCGGGATCGAGGTCGTGGCGCCGGGCGGCCAGCAGGATCTCGCCGTAAATTTCCGGTTCGGGCTGCTGCCAGTCGATCGCCGGACGCAGCACCGGGATGTTGCGCAGCGGCAGCTTGTCATAGGCGACCCAGATCGTGCTGCCGCTCAGCGAAAGGGAGTAGGCGCCGGCGCCGATCACAGTGGCGCGGATGGTCTGCTTGGGCAGCCGGACCGGATAGGCCTGCAGGCGCGGGTGGGAACGCAATGCATCAGCCAGAATGGGCCCAAGATCCCGGAAATGGAAGGGATCACCTTGGGTCAATTGCGGATGATAGAAGCATTCGCCCACTCCGCCGGAGATGAAGAGGGCATCCAGTTTGCCGATCTCGTGCAGGGGCGGGGTCATCATAAGCTCCTCGAGCAGCGGCGAGGAGAGGCCTTCGATCAGGTCGACAACTAGGTCAGCCATGTGCTGGGCCACACGCTCCAGATCGGAGCGGGTCAGGGCACCGGGCTGGGGAATGGAGCCCGGAAAGAGGAGGCGCAGTACTTTGGCGGCCGGTTCCCGGACCCGGGTGACGCGGCCGGCCTGGTCGGTCTCGATCAGATGACCGCCGACATTGAGACAGGCGGTATCGATGACGCGGCCGTTGTCAAAGAGCACATAGTTGGAGGTGCCGCCGCCGATATCGATATTAAGGACGCGGGCGGAGCGGCTGTCGGAGAAATCGGCGGCTCCCGAGCCCCGGCCGGCGATGACCGATTCGAGGTGGGGGCCTGCTGTGGCGACGACAAAATCGCCAAGGCGGTCGGCGAGATTCATGATGGAAAGGCGGGCGTTGCTCGCCTTGGAACTCTCGCCGGTGATGATGATCGCACCGGTCTCGATTTCGTTCAGGGACTTGCCGGCGCGCGCATATTCGCTCTGGAGCAGGGCGAAGAGCTGATCTTCATCGATGGAGCCATCCTCGTGCAGGGGCGTCATGTGAATGGCGCTTTCGTAGAGGATGCGACGTTCACTGAACTCATAGCGCGGCACCTGGGTGGCGGGTGCGCGGTTGACCAGCTCGAGCGCGGAAAAGATCAGCTGCAGGGTTGTGGTGCCAATGTCGATGCCGACACTGTCAATTTTTTTTATTTCACTCAAATCGCCGCGCTCGTAAAGAAAGCCGGAGGGGACAGGCCCCTCCGGCGGTCCGTAAAGGTTACTTCAGGAGTTTCGCTTCCGATTTGCCGACCGAGATGGTTTCGGACTGGGGCAGAAGCAGACCGGTGTTCTCGTTACGGCCCTGGAGGATGAAGCGGGGAGTCTTGTCCTTCATCTGTTCCACGGCGAGCTTGCTGGCCTGGCCGATCGGGCCGCCCTTGAGGCGGTTGAAGATCAGGGCCAGTTTCATGCCCTTGAACTCGGTGATCATCTCATAATCGCCGTCGCTGTCGGAGGCGGAGAAGATCGGATCGCCGCGATGGCCGAGAACCTTTTTGATGGCTTCCACTTTACCCATGCGCTGGGTCTGCACCCAGCCGGTCTTGTACTGCGGCAGCAGGATGTTGTTTTTCACTTCCAGTTCCATGGCAATGACCTTGTTGGGATCGATGTTGTAGCCGAAATTGCCGGGGGCGCCGAAAGTCTGGACCACTTGCTTGAGGCTGGCGGAGCAGATGTAGACGTCGATGCCGGCTCTCATCATCGATTCGGTCAGATCCTGCATTTCGGGGTGCACACGCAGGCCGCTCTTGTAGGTATAGTCGATCGGGCCGGCTTTGCAGGCGAAATTGCAGGGGGCTTTCCAGGTCACCTTGGTCAGCTTGTCGTTGA
>DAOOPF010000262.1:0-2781 GCA_035388125.1 bacterium
TGGAAAAGCGCAAGGAGATGAAGGTCAAGATCAACGAACATCCCCGCTACACCGAGTATCTCCGCTATGCCGAGAGGCTCGGGCTGGGGATCGCCGCTCCGGAGAAGATCAGCCATGTCGTCGTCTGAGTCCCGTCCCCTCTTCGCCGCCCTTGTTCAGGCCGCCGGGGGGCTTTACGGCGCCGCCGGCAAGCTCGTGCGTATGGGGCGGTGGAGCCCGGCTCTGCTGTTGATCCTCCTGCCGGTCACTGCCGGAGCGGCCTCCGCCATCGACCTGCCCGGCGCCGGTTTTCATCCCGGATGGAAGCCCGCCGGCAAAGCCCGCATTTACGCAGCGAAGAATCTGTACGGCTATATCAATGGCGGAGCCGAGCTCTTTCTCGAGTTCGGCTTCACCGGGCTGACGGTCCAGCGCTACGGCCGCGGCGAAGAGAAACTGAGTCTGGATCTCTATGAGATGGTCTCAGCCGATGCCGCCCTCGCCGTCTACCTGGCGAAGAAGGGGGAGGAAAGACCCGTCGCCGGCGTCACCGGCCGCAGCACCGGCAGCGCCTGGCAGATCGCCGTCCTCAAAGGACGTCACTTCATCCAGCTCACCAATCTGAGCGGGGAGGAGAGTCATCTGCCGGCCATGGTCGCCCTGCTGCAGGCGCTGCTGGCCTCTCTCCCCGATGAACCGGCCCGCGACTGGCTGGCCGGCATGCCCGCGGAGCGCATCCCGGGCTCCGAGCTGCTGGTGGCCGGCCCCTACAGCCTGCAGATGATCTACACGCTCGGCGAAGGCGATCTGCTCCAGCTTGGCGGCAGGGTGATGGGCGTAGCCTTTGAACAACCCGGCGCGGAGGGGAAAAGAACGGCCTGCCTGCGTATTTTCTATCCGGACACCACCGCAGCGCGGGCAGCCTATGCCCATGCCACGGCCAATCTCGACTCCTATCTCAGCCCGGTTTATGCGGCGAGCGACACGTTGCTCTTCGAGGATTACAAACAGGAGTACGGCCGCATCGTCCGCTGCGACAGCACCATCCGGATCGAACTCCATCTCCCCCAACCGTGATATTTGCAAAAGGTGCAGCCATGACCAGAAAAAAGATCCTCCTCTCCATCCTGATGCTTCTCTCCGCCTCCGCCTTTCTCCAGGCGGGCACGGAGATCATCGCCCACCGCGGCGCCTCCGGCCTTGCGCCCGAGAACACCATGGCCTCATTCATCAAGGCCGTCGAAATCGGCACCGACTGGTTCGAACTGGATGTCTGGCTTTCCAAAGACGACTCGCTTATGCTGATGCACGACGAAGCGGTCTCGCGCACCACGGGCGCCGGCGGAACGATCCCGACCATGACCTACGAGCAGCTGCGCACCCTTGACGCCGGTTCCTGGTTCAGTCCCCTCTTCGCCGGTGAAAAAATCCCCACCCTGGCCGAGGCCCTGGACCTGGCCCTGCGCGCCTCCTACCGCGTCGGCGTGGTCATCGAGATCAAGAGCAACGCTCCCACGGTGGTCGAAAAGGTCGTGGCCGCCGTCCAGCAGCGCGGCCTGCAGGACCGGGTCATCATCAGCAGCTTCAATTACAGCCATATCAGCAAATCCAAACAGATCGATCCCTCCATCCCGGTCCAGCTCTTCGGCAGCATCACCCTGACCCAGATCAGGCAGGTCGACGGCATCGGCGGTGAATGGGTCGGCACCAACGGCGCCATCACCGCGGCATTGCTCGATTCGGCCCATGCCCGCGGCATGAAAATGAACAAATGGACCATCAACAGCGCCGCTGAGATGACCAACCTGATCAAGCAGGGCGTGGATGCGATCACCACCAACTTTCCCGATATCGCCAGGGCCCTGCTCGACACCACACCGCCCGCAGATGTTGTGCTGCTGCCGCCAGTCGTCGACGAGACCCGCATCGGCCTGAGCTGGCTGCCGGCCGAGGATCCCGAAAGCACCTCGCTGGTCTATGAGATCTACCGTGACACCCAGGCCCATCCCGAAAGCCTGCTGGCGACGGTGACCGACACCACCGCGTATGTCGATGATACCCGGCGCGAATCTCAGCAGTACTTTTATCGCGTCCGCGCCAAAAATGTCGCCGGACTCTACAGCCTCGCCTGGAGTAATGAGGTGCAGGCGACGACCGCGCCGGATCTGCGCCCGCCCCAAATCGCTGCGGTCCGCGCCTACGGCAGGCCAGACCATCTGGTGATCAGCTTCACCGAGCGGATTGAAAAGGAGAGCGCAGAAATCCCGGCCAACTATTCCCTTTCGCCCGGAGTCACGATTAACAGCGCCCGCCTCGCCCTCGACTCGCTCTCGGTCATCCTCACCACCTCGCCCCTGGCGGAAATGGGCGCCTACACCCTGAGCGTCACCGGAGTCAAGGACCAGGCCCTTCACCCCAATCCCATCGTTGAACCCGAAAACAACTATTTTATCTACTCGCCTTATCTGCCCGGCCTGGCCGCCGCCTGGGATTTTGACGAAGAGGAGGGCACCACCCTGCCCGACCGCTCGGGCAACGCCAACCACGGCACCCTGCAAAACGGCATCTCCTGGTCGGGAGGGCACACCGGCAACGGCCTCTGCTTCGACGGCGTCGACGATTATGTGCTGGTGCCCGCCTCCTCCTCGCTCGATATCAACACCCAGGGGATTACCCTTTCGCTCTGGACCTGGATGGCCTATGCTCCCAACGATCTACCCGGCGCCTTTGGTCCTCTCTACGATTCGGAGAGCGATACCTACGTCCTCTATGAGGACAAGGGCATCCATGAACTCCGTTTCA
>DAOOPF010000263.1:0-2736 GCA_035388125.1 bacterium
GGCAGGCCTCCTCAGCGACCCCGACATCGAGGACGACATCGCTGCGCTGGGCCAGGGCCGAGCGCAGATTGCCGGTCAGGGTGATGATCGGCACCCCGATCTGCTTGAGCACCGGGAAGAGCTTGGTGATTTCGTCGGTGTTGCCGCTCTTGGAGATGCAGATCACGACATCATTTTTCAGGACCATGCCCAGATCGCCGTGCACCGCCTCGACCGGGTGGAGAAAATAGGCCGACGTGCCGGTGGAGGTGAGCGTGGCCGCGATCTTTTTGCCGACGATCCCAGATTTGCCCAGACCGGTGACGATCACCCGCCCCTTGCAGGCCAGGATCAGCTCCACCGCGCGGACAAAGGCCTCGCCCACCCGAGGTATCAGGGCTGAGACCGCCTCGCTCTCGATGCGCAAAACCTCCAGCGCCGTGGCGACGGGATCAATATTTTCACTTTCAGGCCGGATAACGGGCCTCCAGCTCGCGGCGGAGATCGTCGATCTTTTTCGCCTGGGTGAGCAGATTCTCAAGCCGGTCGAGCGGCCACATGCTCGCGGCATCGCACAGGGCCTCGGAACAGTTGGGATGGGTCTCGACAAAGAGCACCTCGCAGCCGGCCGCCAGAGCCGCGCGCGTCAAGGCCGGCACAAACTGCGGGTTGCCGCCGGCCGGATCGCTCGAAGAGATCCCGTAGACGCGGATGGCATGGGTCGGATCGATGACCACCGGATAGCCGAGGCTGCGCATGATCGGCAGGCTGCGATAGTCGATAACCAGATTGTGATAGCCGAAAAAGGTGCCGCGCTCAGTGAGCATGATGTTCTCGTTGCCCTCGCCCTCGATTTTGGCGATGACGTTTTTCATGTCGGCCGGATCGAGGAACTGCCCCTTCTTGACATTGATCGCCCGGCCGGTGCGCGCCGCGGCGAGGGTGAGCGAAGTCTGCATCGAGAGATAGGCCGGGATCTGGATGACGTCAAGGACCTCACCGGCGATGATCGCCTCATGCTCGTTGTGGACATCCGACAGCACCGGCACACCCAGCTCGAGGCGCACCTTTTCGAGGATGCGCAGCCCCTCGTCGAGGCCGAAGCCCTGGAAGGTGGCGGCCGAGGAACGGTTGTCCTTGGTATAGGAGGATTTCAGAATGTAGGGCATCCCGAGCCGGTTGGCGATCTTTTGCACCGCTTCTGCCGTGCGCAGCACCAGGGATTCACTCTCGATCACGCAGGGTCCGGCGATGAGGGCCAGCGGCTCGTTCGGGCCGATGGAGATGGAACCCACCTTAATCGTCTTCATGCAGAATCTCCTTCGGGTCGGAGGATTTCGTGTTCAGCTTGTAGGCGAGGGCGGCTGCGACGAACTCCCGGAAGAGGGGATGAGCGGCGAGCACCCGGCTTTTGAGCTCGGGGTGGAACTGCACCCCGACAAACCAGGGATGACCGGCGAGTTCAGCGATCTCGACCAGCCCATTCTCCGGGTTGCGGCCGGCGATGATCAGCCCCTCACTGGTCAGCCTCTCCAGATAGCGGTTGTTGACCTCGTAGCGGTGACGGTGGCGTTCGCTGATCTCCTCGCACTTGTAGGCTTTGAAGGCGTGGGTGCCCGGCTGAACCTGGCAGCGGTAGGCGCCGAGGCGCATGGTGCCCCCCTTCTCCTCGACCTTGATCTGGGTCTCCATCAGGTCAATGACCGGGTGGGGGTTCAGGGGATCGAACTCGGTGCTGTTGGCGCCCGCCAGCCCGCAGACGCTGCGGCTGAATTCGATCACGGCGCACTGCATCCCCAGGCAGATACCGAAAAAGGGGATGCCCTGCTCGCGGGCGTGGCGGATGGCCGTGATCTTGCCCTCGATGCCGCGCTCGCCAAAGCCGCCCGGCACGAGCAGACCGGAGACGTCATCGAAGAATTTGGCCGCCCCCTTGGCCTCGATCTCCTCCGAGTCCAGCCATTTGAGCTCCACCCTGGCGTCATTCTCGACCCCGGCGTGGATGAAAGCCTCGATGATGCTCTTGTACGAGTCCTTGAGATTGGTGTACTTGCCGCAGATGGCGATGCGCACATAGCCGGCCGGATCCTTGGCCTTGCGCACAAAGTTCTTCCAGCCCGTGAGGTCGGGTTCGCAGGGCTCGAGGCCGAGGCGCGCCACCACCCGCTCGCCGACGCCGTCCTGCTCGAAGAGCAGGGGCAGTTCGTAAATGGTATCGCAGTCGCGCGCTTCAAAGACCATCTCCGCCGGCAGGGAGCAAAAGAGGGCGATCTTTTCCCGCGCATCCTTGGGGATGGGCACTTCAGTGCGACAGAGAAGCATGTCGGGCTGAAGGCCGATCTCGCGCAGTTTCATCACCGAATGCTGGGTCGGTTTGGTCTTGATCTCGCCCGAAGCGCGAATGTAGGGCACCAGGGTGAGATGCACATTCATGACATTCTGATGGCCCTGTTCGAGAGTGAACTGGCGAATGGCCTCAAGGAAGGGCTGGCCTTCGATATCACCGACCGTCCCGCCCACTTCGATGAGGACGACGTCGTAGGCCACCTCACCCTCGGCGGCGGCGAGGATGCGCCGCTTGATCTCGTCGGTGATGTGGGGGATCACCTGCACGGTCTTGCCGAGGTAATCCCCGCGCCGCTCCCGGGTGATGACCGTGTAATAGATCTGGCCGGTGGTGGTGTTATTGCGCCGCGTCATGCTGGTATGAATAAAGCGCTCGTAATGGCCGAGGTCGAGATCGGTCTCGGCGCCGTC
>DAOOPF010000264.1:0-2725 GCA_035388125.1 bacterium
GGCTGCACCAGGGCTCGTCCTCGGAGCAGATCGACCAGGATTCGACCACACCCCACTGGCTGTAGGGTCCCCAGTGCATCATCAGCCCGAATTTGCGCGACTGCCACTCCTCCAGGGTCTGGCGGACCGCCGCGGGCAGTTCCTCTCCGCGGACGGCGAGGACGCACAGCAGGGGCAGCAGCACCAGTATGGTCTTGAAGAGGGGTCCGGCGGGCGGGGAGATGGCGGGGGACATGGGCATCCTCAGGCGATTTGGTCGCTCTTTTCTTGTATATTAACAAGAAAATCGGACAATTGCCAGCAAATTATCTCGCCGCACGCTGCTGTTTTACCGGTATTAAAGCCGGAGGGGCGCCGGACTGGCCTGGCATCGTCATGGAGAGACGCCATACAGGCGAGCAGCGGCCGAAAAAGAGCCGCCGCTCGGTCAGGCCGTGCTGATTTCAGCCCTTGAACATGGCCAGGATTTTGAGGGCATTTTTGTTATAGATCTTTTCCAGCACCTCATCCGGGAGGTAAAGGCCATAGATCATCCAGCGGCCCTGCAGCTTGTGGGCCGACGTGGGATCAATGTACTCATCATCGGTCTCGAGGAAGCGGAAATATAGCCGGTAGGCATCGGCCCGGCAGGGGGTGTCGGTGCCGAAGAGGATCCGGTCCTGGTATTTGATGAAAAAGCGCCGTGCGCTGTAGGGCTGGCGGCCGAGTTCGCTGATACGGGCGTCGATGTCGACATAAAAGTTCGGCCAGCTCTCCAGCCAGCCGGCGACGGTGGCCAGATCCTCGGGCAGATTGCCGAAATGGGCGCCGATGAAAATCGTGTTGGGATGACGGGCGATGACGCGGTTGCGGGCTGCCAGGATCTCCTCTTTTTCAGGGTATTGATCGCCGTAAAAGGACCACTCCGGATTCATGCCGAGTTCGTCATAGCGCTCGTTGAAGCGGTCGACCGGGGTGAAGAAGGCCTTGGGATCGGTGACGTGGATCTCGACCGGGATGCCCAGCTCGCCGCACTTGGCCCAGATCGGGTCGATGCGCGGATCGTCGACCGTGATCAGTTTTCCGGTGCTGTCCTTGTCGGACAGGCCGAGGGATTTGGAGATCTTTAATCCGCGACAGCCCATCTTCACCGCCTCCTCAAGCCGCTTGGCCTCGTTCCGGCCGAAATTGATCTCGTCGATGCGGCTGAAATCGGGTTTGAAAAAGAGCAGAAAACGATCCGGGGAGACCTCCCGGGATGCCTTCAGGTGTTTCTTGTAGAAATCATCCTTGGAGCGGGCGTCCAGGCTGACGCACTTCCAGACCCCGGCCTTGTCCATCTCCGCCAGATAGGCGGCGGTGTTCTCCAGTTTGCCCAGATGATTGTGGATGTCGATCACCGGGAACTTGGCCTTTTCGATCAGGGTTTGCCTGGTGACCAGTTGACTGACCGGTTGCCAGTCTTTCAGTTTGAGATCCCCCGTCTGCGCCTGCAGGCCGGCGCTGATGGCGGCCAGGCCCAGGAGAGTGAGAAACACCCGCTTGTTCATCTTGTTCTTCCTTCCGCTTTTTGTTACCCTGGTGACCCCGGGATGCAATTCGCCCGGGATTCTGGTTTATCCCCTGTCAGGCCGGCTGGTCACTCTTTGAAGATCAATCGCCCGAAAGCGGAGGGCTCGTGAAAGCGTCCGCCGGTCGGTGACCAGGCCTGCGAGCCGGGTTCCATCCCCCGGTTCTTGTCGAGACGGTAAAAATTGATGCGGAATTTCGTCGCAGTCGTTATTTTGGGGGCCCTTTCGATGGCCAGGTCCCGGAAGGGGATGGCGATCTCGACGCTCCAGCCTGCATCGGTATCCTCGCGCTGGTTTAGCGTCCCCTCCAGAAGCACCGCGGTCCGGATCCCCGGCAGCTCAAAGGCGGCGGTCGCCGCAAAATCGATGTGCTGCGGATCGACGATATAGCTGTCGAAAAGCACATTGGCGGGCGAAACCTCGATCTCGACATAGGTATCGGGGCGATCGTCGGTATCGATAAAAACCTCGACGGCCTCCTCGTTCCACAGATGCTCGTCGCGTTGGGTATAGCTGGACCAGATGTCCGGATCCTTGCAGATAAAGGCGATATAGAGGGTGCTGTCGTCGTGGCAGGTCAGCACCTGGGTCGAGATCCGCGCATCGTCGACCGCTGTGCCGGAGCGGTTATTCCTGAGCATGATCGGCGCGCTCCGGCTCCAGACCGCCTCGTCGATGCGCCCGTCGATGTTCATCACATTGGTTACGCGCGGAGCGGTGATGACGAAACCCGGCTCACTCTGCGGCGCACAGCTGAGAATGCTCAAAACGCATAGCGCCATGACGGACCCGGGCCAGGCCGGCGTGTTCCGCTTCTGCATCCCTGGCATGGACGCAGCCCTTTTCGTCCGGATCATTGGCCGCCTTTCCCGACAACCTCAAAGCTGGTCCAGGAGTACCAGCCCTGGGCGTCGAGGCCATCGACGGCGAGCTTGACAGCAGGCACTTTGGTGAAGGGATCGAGCAGCGCGAAATAGACCAGATATCGCCCGGGCGGCAGCGACTCCGCCAGCTGCATCTGCGCCGATTGCACATGGCGCCCGGGGAGCCATTCGCGCACCGGCCAGTCGGTCTCTTGCCGCACCACCAGCCCGCCCCCGCCCCTGGTGCCGGCCTTGCGGATCTCGAAGGCCGGAATATAGGCGCGGTAGGGCGGCGCTACCCCGATATTGTCA
>DAOOPF010000265.1:0-2720 GCA_035388125.1 bacterium
CGGCACCCCCTGGTACCTCTTCGGCACCCTCGATTATCTCATGGAGTGCAGCGATCTGCTCACCCCCTACGCCACCACCGCCAAGGACCACTTCGGCACCGGCAATGTCTCGTTCAGCCGCGATATTTACCAGGAGTACGGCCCCTTTGCCAACCAGGTCAAGGGCAGCGACAACATGTACTTCCGCAAGATCCACGGCAGCGGCCAGGTGCTCTACTGGGAGCCGAAGGCGGTGATCTGGCACCGCAACCGCACCAAACTCAAAAAGATCCTCCGCAACCAGTACGAACTGGGCATCGGATCGGCGCAGAACCGCCGCAAGAATCCGGTCGCCGGCAGGATCTTTGTCCGCTATCCAGTCCTCATCCCGCTGATCCCGGCGGTGCGCATCTTCACCATCGGCCAGCGCCTGCTGCGCTACAGTCCCCTCAACTTGCTCAAATATGTGGTCATGCTGCCGCTGGTGCTGCTCTGTCTGATCTGGTACACAGCCGGCTTTTGGCATGGCTTCCGCCAGCCGCAGAGCTAAATCTCCCGGTAATGGTTGGTGATCGGCATGCGCCGGTCCTTGCCGAAAGCGCGCGGGGTGATCTTGATGCCCGGCGCCCCCTGCCGGCGCTTGTACTCGGCGAAATCGACCAGCCGCGCCACTCTCCTGACCATTTTACCCTCGAATCCCTGCGTAATGATCTCCGCCACCCCCATCTCCTTCTCCACATAGAGCTCGAGCACGGCATCGAGCAGATCGTAGGGCGGCAGGCTGTCCTGATCGGTCTGGTCCGGGCGCAGTTCCGCTGAGGGAGGCTTGGTGATGATCGCGCGCGGGATCAGGTCGTAGCCGGCCAGTTTGTTACGGTATTCGCAGAGGGCATAGACCGTCGTTTTGTAGACATCCTTCAGGGGTGAAAAGCCGCCCGCCATGTCCCCGTAAATGGTGCAGTAACCGACGCTTACTTCGCTCTTGTTGCCGGTGACCAGGACCATCCAGCCAAATTTGTTGGAGAGGGCCATGAGCAGATTGCCGCGAATACGCGCCTGCAGATTCTCCTCGGCCACGTCGGGCTCCCGCCCTGCAAAAAGCTCCGCCAGCATCTCCTCATAGGCCTTGAAGGCGGGAGCGATCGGCAGCGTAAAGAGCTGAATCCCCAGGTTCCGCGCCAGCTCTTCCGAATCGGTGACGCTGCCGGAAGAGGAAAAACGGGAGGGCATCGTCACAGCCGCAACCTGACCGGGGCCGAGGGCGTCTGCGGCCAGAACGGCGACCAGCGCCGAATCGATGCCGCCGCTCAAACCCAGGGTCACTTTTTTGAAACCGTTCTTGCGGGTATAGTCTCCCAGCCCGAGCAGAAGGGCCTGATAGATCTCCTCGGTCTCACTCTTGACCGGTGCGATCATGCGGGGCGCGGCGCGGCGCTCCGGCCGCGGCCGGACGCTCCACGACACGGGCAGGAGATGGGGAGAATCGAGAGCGTTGGCGGGCGGCGCCAGCCGTGCGCGGGCGCGGCGCAGAGCGGCAAACTCTTCCAGGGGCAGATCGGCGATGATGAAATCCTCCTGAAACCCGCCACCCGCCGCGAGCAGGCGGCCGTCCGCGGCCACCACCAGGCTGCGGCCGTCGAAGACCAGCTCGTCCTGGCCGCCGATCAGATTGAGATAGGCCAGGACGCTGCCGGTGCGTCGGGCCCGGCTCCGCATCAGCTCCAGCCGCTCCTCCCCCTTGTTGCTGTGAAAAGGCGAAGCAGAGATATTGAGCAGGAGGTCGGCCCCGCCGAGCAGGGCTTCGGATTCAACCACGCTCTCCTCGATCCAGATGTCTTCGCAGATGCTCACCCCGATGCGCAGGGCTCCGAGGTCGAGGACCAGGGGCTGCCGGCCGGCCTCGAAATAGCGCTCCTCATCGAAGACACTGTAGTTGGGCAGATGCACCTTGTGGTAGACGCCGATGATCCCGCCGCGGTGGAGGACGGCGGCGGCATTGAAGAGCCGCCCCTGCAGCTCGTCGACAAAGCCGACGATGGCGAGACATTCGCCGCTCTCGGCAGCGACAGCCTGCAGCTGCTCGCGCTGGTCGGCGACGAACTGCCGCCGCAGCAGCAGATCCTCGGGGGGATAGCCGGTCAGGGCCAGCTCGGGGAAAGCGATCAGATCGCAGCCCTCCTCTGCCGCCGCGGCCATTTTTTCGGTGATCCGGCGGCGGTTGCCCGGCAGATCACCAACGACAGTATTGATCTGCGCCAGAGCGATTCGAAAGCAGGGTTCGGTCATGGGATCTTTCCTTTTTCCGCAAAGCGGTCCCCTCTGCGGTACTTAGAATTGTTCATGCTGCGGCTGGGCTTGAAAAATAATGAATTGACTTTTAACAGCCGGGTTTGTACATTGAAAATTAGGAAAAAAAACCCAAATCAGCAACCCTCTTTATTGACGACAGGCAGACTCATGAAACGTTATCTCGTCACCGGCGGCGCCGGCTTTATCGGCAGCAACTTCATCCATTACCTCCTCGCCAAATACGGCAGCGAGGTGGAGATCGTCAACGTCGACAAATTGACCTATGCGGGCAATCTCGACAATCTCAAGGATATCGCCGCTGCCCCCAACTACCGCTTCGTTCACGGCGATATCTGTGACGCCAGACTGATGGACGAACTCATTCCCCCGGTTGATATCGTGGTCAATTTCGCCGCCGAGAGCCACGTCGACCGCTCGATCGGCGCCCCCGA
>DAOOPF010000266.1:0-2705 GCA_035388125.1 bacterium
AAAAATAGAAATCGTAAGATACTAATACAAATTCAGACACTTTCAGGCAAATGTCAATCTCCCTCGCGGCACAGGGATATCCCTGCCTAATTCTTGCGCGGTTTCAACCCATTCCTGAATGATGACCTCGATATTGGCCAGAGCCTCTTGATAGTTCTTGCCGTCCGCGGCACAACCTGGCAGTTCAGGCACTTCGGCAATGAACGCCTTGTCTTCTTCACTCCAATAAATAATCACTTCGTATTTACTCATAGTACATCCATTTTGTATATGAGGATAATATTGCGTACCTGTTTGACCTGGTATGGCTTTGCTTTATGCCCGATCGGTTGAATATTTACTATTTCTTCAATATTCTGTTTGCTGAAAATATGATGACTCCCACGAATTCTCTCAGTAAAACCCAAAAAATGTAACGATGAAAGTATATCGCTAAAATCAATTTTAGCATCAGAGACGCCTCTCAACACCTCCTTAATACTTTCGCATTTTTTGTCATGGTCTGGAAGCGTTAGTCACGATTTCTATTGCCAATTATTCAAAATGCAATCAATAAAATAATTATAGTCATTTATCTCATTAAACTCAAGAACTTTTTGCCAAAAGCAGTGACTGATTCATCACGCTTCTCTCGGATAATTCTCTTAAGCGACTTTGGTTTGCCTAAAGTATATTCATTTTGTTCATTTGGTTCCAATCAATATGATGTGGGTGAGGCTGTGGATTGCCAGAAAATGCCACCTTTTTAAGAGACTGCTGGGCTTGGCCATCAGAGGATAACGATCAGAATGATGAGCAGCGAATTCAGTTCAAAATACCCAAACCATACTGGAGAGAACAAAAATAAAGGCCGGAGACGATGAAATTCGTCCCCGGCCTTTTGGTCCGCCCGGCTTCACCACCACACTTGCCGCTCACCACACCGGGCCTGTCCATCACTCCGGACAGGCTGCGCGCCGGCCCGGAGGTCGAGATGAATTATTTGAGCAGGGTCATCTGCATGGTCTTGTTGAAGCCATTGGCCTTGAGGATGCAGAGATAGCTGCCGCTCGGCATCGGGATGCCGGCTTCGTTTTTCGCATCCCAACGCAGTTCATGAATCCCCGCCTCCATCCTGGCCGCAACCAGGGTGCGCACAACCTGCCCCTGCATGTTGACCACAGTCAGTGAGACCTCCCCCGCCTCCCTGAGGCTGAAGCGGATGGTGGTCACCGGATTGAAGGGATTGGGATAGTTCTGCTCCAGACTGTACTCCGCAGGCTGAACCGTGACCTGAACCGCCTTGTGCATATGCATGGCGCCGTCCAGACTGATATCAGCCAGTCGGTACCAGTAGTTGAGGCCGGGCGCGACCGTGATGTCCTTGTAGCGGTAGCTGTGCGCCGCCGTCGAGCTGCCGGCCCCGGGGATGATCTGGCCGGTGATGCGCTCGAAGGGTCCCTCTGCGGCCGCGGAGCGATAGAGGGAGAAGCCCAGATTCTCAGTCTCGCTCTGGGTCGTCCAGGCCAGTTCGACTGCTCCCCCGGCCGCAGTGGCGGTGAAGGAGCTGAGCTCGACGGGGACATAGATCGCGACCTCATAATCCTCAACCTCACCGTCCAGGGCCATGCCGGAGAAACCGATGCCCGGCTGCGAGGAGAGCCGGAAGCGGGCATTCATGGCGCGGATTTCCGGGGCGGCATCGGGATCGATGTCCGGAACCTGGAAGAGGAGGCTCTCCGAGCCGGCTGCAACCGGCTGGTCGGAGAGAATCTTTTCGCCCGCATCCATCCAGTCGCCGTCGCGATTAAAATCGATCCAGGCGTTGAGAAAGCCGGCGCCCGAGCTGATCACCATCACCTCGTTCTGGCTGTTCTGGATGAAAGGCAGGCTCGGAAAAAGGATGCCATCCTCATCGTCGGAGGCGGCGAGGTCGTCGCCAGTGTTGTTGGCCGAGACTATGCCGTCGTTCTCGGTGTCGATCAAGGCGCCGAGATAGAGATCGCTGAGGATATGGCGCGCCCCGTCGCTGGCGAGCAGGGTCGGATAAGAGGGATCCCGGGCATCACCAAAGTCCATGCGCCCCTCGCAGTAGTAATGGCTTGGATCGCTGGCCTGGAAGGCGGTGCCGTTGAAGCGGCCGGATGCTGTGCCGATATTGGCATACTGGCCGGCCCTGGCCGCGGCGGAGGCCTCGAAAATCCAGGTCTCGTCGAGGTCGAGCTTCTGATCGCTGTCCAGATCGCCGAAGATGAGCAGCGGATGGACGCTGGTATCGCTGTCCACTACGGTAATGCTGTCGAGCGGGACATTGCCGGTATTGGTCACCACATAGCGCCAGGTTACTGTGCCGTCGAGGATGATGGCCGGCCCGGGTTCGCTGTCGGCATCCTCCCCGTTGGTCAGTTTCTCAATGGCAATCGCCGGCACGGCGCCAAAGTAATGGCTGGGATCCTCGTCGCTCAGGGGCAGGCTGGTGAGGGCGTCGAGGCCGGTCACCGAGCCCACATTGGCGTATTGGCCCGCCAGGGCGGTGCCGGAGGCGATGAACTCCCAGATCTCGCTGGTATCGAGCAGGCCGTCAAGGTCGGTATCGCCGTCGTTGAAGCCGTCGGCGGGCGCGATATCGACCGCTGCCGGGGTGACGCCGCGGTCATCACTGACCGCCAGATCGCGCACCGGGGTATTGCCGATATTGCGGACGCGATAGCGCCACTCCACCGGCG
>DAOOPF010000267.1:0-2702 GCA_035388125.1 bacterium
TGGCTCCAGGTGATGCGGACCTTTTTCTCGCCGCCGCCGCGGATGGCGATGGTCTCGTCATGGTAAATATACCTGTAGCGCTGCCGGCCGAAGCGGTAATAGTCCGCGTCGCTGCTGTCCGGCTGCAGCCGGACCAGATCGATGTCATCGACCATGCCGTTGGTGATGCCCCAGGCGATATATTCGTTGCGGCCGACCACCAGGCCGGGCAGCCCGGGAAAGGCGGCGCCGACCACATTGACGGCCGGAGAGTGGAGATGCATCAGATAGTAGAGAGAGGGCACAGTGAAGATGAGATGGGTGTCGTTGGCGAGGAGGGCCTGACCATGATCGGTCAGGCGGCCGTTGATCACCCAGGCGTTGCTGCCGTGACCGCCCGTCGGGACGTTGAAGAAGCGCCGCAGCCCCTCCTCCCCCTGCCGGAGCACGGCACTGACCGGCGCGCCCTCACCGGATTTTTCATCCCTTCCCTCCAGGCGGGGTGTTCTCCGCAGAGAGTCAGGGGCCGGCAATGGCAAAAGACTGCGCAGAAAGCGGTCCATCCGCGAACGACGCTTGAGCGGTGCACCAGCAGTCGAGTCGCTCTCCTCCACCTCGACCGGAAACGGCCGCAGTCCCGGCAGGGCCTCCGGCAGGAGACGGACGAACCTGAGCGAATCCACTTTAACAGCGGTCTCGGTGTAGACCAGGTCGATGTTCCAGCCCATGCTGAGCAGCCAGCCGATCAGACGCATGCAGGCCAGGCTCTCCTCCGGCTGCCAGGGATCCGGCTTGTAGCGCAGAGCACCGAATTCGAGCGGCAGTTGTTTGGCGGTGGCGATATAGGCGTTGATGCCGTCGCTGTAGGCGCGCAGGTTGGCGGCGGTTGCGGCGGGCAGCGCCGGCAGGAGCCGGCGGCCGCTCCGGCTGAAGCCGATAGTGCGCACGAAGAGATCGACTTCGGTCAGTTCGGGGCCGAGGATTTCCGCCAGCCGGCCTGCGGCGGCGCGGCGCAGGATATCCATCTGCCAGAGCCGGTCCTGTGCGCAGCTGTACCCGGCGGCGAAGTAGAGATCATGCTCGCTGCCGGCATCGATGTGCACAACACCCCATTCATCCCGTCCGATCTCGACCTGCCGCTCCAGGCCGGAGGCGGAGAAAGTGCCGCTTTCAGCCGGGACGGAACGGCGAATGGAGAGGTAGCCGAAGAGGATAAAGGCCGCTGCACAGAGCAGGATGATGGTTGTTATGAAAGCGAAACGCTGCTTGAAAGACATCTTTTATTCCGTTAATGAAAAAGGCAAGAGATGGGAACTCTTGCCTTCAGGAAAGCTGTGCTCCCGCAGTGCGGGGATCAGCGCCGTTTGGTTTTTTCAGTTCCGCTGCCAGACGATTTGGATTCCCGGCGGTCGGAGCCGGAATCGGTGCCGGTGCCGGCTGCAGCCGGAGTGCTCGCCGGCGAGGAGGAACCGGAATTCTGGTTAAAGCTCCGGCGGGTATCTTTCGGCTGGGTCTCGCCGGAGGATTTGCTGCTGTCGGCCGGCTGCTTGCCGAGCGAGGGCGAAGTGACCGTCGGGGCGTAGCTGCCCGAGTAACTGCCCGAATAGTCAGAGTTCTGGGGATAGCGCTGCCGGAACTCCTCCGGGGCAAAGGACTGGCCGGACGACTGGTCATAGTAAGCTTCGGCGGCATCCTGCCACCAGGGCAGCTGATAGTAAAAGAGCCAGTCGAAATCGCCGGCATGGGCGGCAGGAATGGAGGGGTTGAGCGGCATCCGCCGCCACTCCTCCACATACTCCTCATCGTTTTCGGCCGCGGCCTGCGGCAGGCGAATGATGGTGTAGCAGCCGCAGAAAGAGATCACCGCGGTGAGAAGAAGAACAGCTGTCAGACGATAGGGTTTCATCGTGCTCCAGAAATATGGTTTGTTCTTAAAAAATGACGACCTCAAACAGCACCGCCTGCTCACAGCCAGTTTCGGCTTACTCTAAAATGTGAAAGTGCGTGAGCGGCTTTCTCCCGCCCGGTTACCGGTCGCGGTAGTTGTCATCTCTTCTCCGGCTGCCGAAAATACGCTCCCAAATCGAAATCTTCCTCGTCTGGGTGTATCTCGTGTCGCGGTCGGTGGCGCGGGTGAAATAGACGATCTTGAGGACGCGGACATAGTCCCGGTTACCCAGATTGTCCGCGAGCAGATTCTTGGCGGAGAATTCAAGGAACATATTGGGCTGGAAAGCCCAGCGCACGCCGGCATTGAGAAATCCCTTGCTGCCGAAATTATTCCTGACAAGACCATTGCTCCCGACGGGCATCGGGATCGCGTCGTTGTTGAAGCCAAAGGCGTATTCACCGACCACGGCGAGGTCACGCCCCAGCTGCCAATCCATACCGCAAAAGAGATCGGGGAAACGGTCTTTGTCGCTGGTCTCCAGGCTGTAGTTGGCGCCGACGTGCAAGCCGACGTTCCAGAAGGCCCGGTAGTTCTTGGAGGCGACAACGTAAAAGCCGCGGGATTTGTAGGTATAGCGTTTGTAGGGGACCTTGGTGGCGTCGATGGATCCCTGCGGGACACCAGGATAATCGGAATCCCGCCAGTACTTGCCGTAGCCCTGGGTATCGAGTCCGAGGACGACCGAGAAAAAGCGCGAGGTTTCGTCGACCGCACGGTAGGCGATGTGGACGGCGGGGGCGTCATTCCATTTGATAAGCTGGTCCCCGATGAT
>DAOOPF010000268.1:0-2626 GCA_035388125.1 bacterium
AGCGGATCGGAATCGATGGCCTCGTCGCTGTGCAGCTCGGGCGTGGACACGAACTGCTCGATGCCCTCCACGCCCATAAAGTAGCTGAAATGGGTGTTGCGGAATTCGGTCTTGAGACAGCGTTTCTGCTGCTCCTTGACCCGGCGCCGGGCCTCCAGCGCGATGCGGACGATCGATTCCAGATCCGCATCGGCAATGGGTATCTCCGGATCGGGATGCAGCAGCTTGACCAGACCGCTGATCGATTTATTCACCGCCTCGATGTCGCGGCCGCTCAAGGCGCCGCCCCAATTCACCCGCCCTTGAATGGCTGATAGCCGGCTGGTCTCCCGCAGTTTGGTCCAGCATTCAGAAAGATAATCGCTGACCAGCCCAAAGTGATCGGTCAGATTCTCATGGGGATTTAGTTTGGGAAAATCCCACCCAGCCGCGTAGGCGTGAAGCCGATCCATGAAGGCCGTGTCATCGCGCATCTCTTCCGGCAGGGGCGAGAGGAGATGGCCGATGCGCTGCTGTTGCTCGACATCGACGTCGAAATTGCCGACCATGACCATGCTGCCGGCGGCGCGGATACTCTCCTTGCCGCGGGAAAACTCGCCCGAGGCCATGTAGCCCTTCATGATGTTGACGCCTTCCTTGGAATCAAAGGAGATGCCGGAGATTTCGTCGAAGCAGACCACATCATAGAGACAGACCAGTCCACGCTGGCCGCTGGCATTATTGACGAACATCTTGGCCACGGTGGCCTTGCCGCCGGAGATGAGATGAGAATAGGGCGAAATCTGCTGATAGATATGGCTCTTGCCGGTTCCGCGCGGCCCCAATTCGACCAGATTGAAATTGCGCTCGACAAATGGGATCATGCGCATAAAGACCACCCATTTGGCTCGTTCGCTCAGCGATTCAGGCTCCAGACCGATGGAACGGATAAGCAGATTCTTCCACTCTTCGGTTGAAAACGACTTGCGTGCGGCAAAAAGAAGATCCAGAACATCCGATTTGCTCAACTGGATGGCGCGCAGCGAATCGATGGCAAATGGCCGGCCGTACTGCTCCTGGGCAATGGTGGCATCGTACGACAGCGTCACCTCCGCATAAAAACCATCGGTCAGCATGCGCTCGTGCTCGTGTACCAGGCGGTCGCTGATGCGCACATCGCGCAGCGTGAGACTGGGCAGCTCGGCCACATAGCTGTCGGTTTTCGCATCCAGCCGGGCGCGCACGATGTCGATCACCTTGACCGATCCCTTTTCGCGCGCCCAGGATTGGAACAAGCCCTCCTGGCCGGTGCGCACCGTACGATCCTTGAGCTGCCTTTCGACGATCTGCAGGCCTTCTTCGATCTCATGTTCATTCACCGTGGCGCAGTATCGCCCGAGGAGGAATTCGACCACATAGGTCGGCACCGGATACTGGCGGCTGTATTTTCTCACCAGATCTTTGCGCACCAGATAGCCGTCAAATACAGAGGCGGCTTTTTTATCCAGAATATCGAGTTCCATTCTACTCTTTCCCTCCAACTGTGGTCATATGTTTTGCCAGAACCAGCCCGGTACTGTCACAGATCACCAGACTCACGACCGTTCCATCGAGTGCATCGTCGGCCACCAGCAGCGCCACATTGCCCTGTTCATCGATCTCTTTTGCGGTGGTGATGGATGAAGAGGGATCATTGGGCTTGGTTCGCAAATCGGCTTTGACATTTTCAACCGGATCGATCTGCACCCGGCAGCGCATGCCGGTCCATTGTACGCTTTTGAGGACGATGGCCACCGGCGCGCTGCTGCGAATGGCCTGTACGATCAGCTCCGGAATGAGGCATTCCTGCAGGCTCACGCCACCATGGGCGTATTCGTGTCCTTTTTCAAAACAGTGGATGCCGGGCGCATGGGCGAAAGACTCGCGCCTGTTCCAGTGCCACGGCGCCGTGGGCATCTCCACATGGGCGCTTTCCTTGATGGCGGCGCAGCGCAGCCAACGGCTGGCGACCAGATATTTGGGCAGCTCCACTTTGGGGAATCCGCCGGGCACGAGCAGCCAGCCATGATCAGTGACCAGGCGGATGCGCTCCCAGCCGGCCCTGAGCAGTTCCTGGATGCGCCCGGCCAGCAAGCCCAGCTGTTCTTCAATCTGGTTCGCCAGGCCGGCGCCCAGATCGTGCCCCAAGCGATCGAATTGGCCCCATTCGGTCCAGGCGCATGAGCCGGCGCCGGGGTTGCCGGTCTCGCTGCTCTCCAGCACCTGAAACTCCTGTTCGACCAATGCTTTTTTGAACCGCTCATGGTTCAAGGACTGCTCGGAAGCGGTGAGGATGGGCGCAAAATCCTCGCCTGGACCCTGGCCGGAGAGTGCCGAGGCAATGGGGGATATGGCGGGTTTGGCCGTCGCGGTCACCGTAGGCAGAGCGGACCAGCGGCTCGATAGTGTAGCGGAGCAACTTTGCCCGGTCAGGATCTCCTGCAGACGCTGGGCCAGATCGAAACGCAGACCATCGGAAAAAAGCCAGCAGGTTTTTGCGTCGTTTTCTGCCGCTGCAGACCAGGGCAGGGGATGTGACTGCACCACCTTTTGAAAGTGTAGCGCAGATTTTTCCAGCCAGGGCAGATAGAGCGCGCGGATGGCTGCG
>DAOOPF010000269.1:0-2616 GCA_035388125.1 bacterium
GCCAGGGCTACGAGAGCAAGGGGGGGGTGGTGATCGAGGATGACTGCTGGCTCGGCGCCGGGGTGATGGTGCTCGACGGTGTCACCATCGGCACCGGCTCGGTCATCGGCGCCGCGGCGGTGGTGACCAAAGATATCCCGCCCTATTCGGTCGCTTTGGGCATCCCCGCCAAGGTGGTGGCGACACGAAAATATGCCGGAGACGTCCGCTTATGAAATTCATGCTTACAATTTTGAAACCTGCCTCATTTTCGCGGTAATAAAAACAACAAGATATAAATTGGCCCGCCTTTTGCATAGCCTCCCTCTGTAAACATCACTCGCGACAGAATAACCATCAATTCACCCCGGTGTGGAATGGGAGGAAGTATCATGGCGTTTCGCAGCAAATGGACCGGCATCCTGGTTTCGTTCACCCTGATCTGGGCGCTCGCAGCCGGAGCGCAGACGGTCAACAAGGTTCTGGAACTCGAAGATTCCCTCAAGGGATCGACCAAGGGGACGCAAAGCGGCGGCAAGCTGACCGCCGACGGCTGGGTCACCCAGACCGCCTTTGATTTCATCGAATACAAAATTCCGAGCTGCTCCGCCGGCGAGGTCGAGTTCAAGGTGAAAGGCATCCACGCCTCCAATGAGGTCTTTCCCAATATCGGCTACGACCGCGATGGCAAGCCGGTGCCCGGCTCCGACAATGTCCACTATACCCTCTTCGGGATGTACGATCGCGACGAAGACAGCAGCTGGTACGGCTCGGTGCAGTGGCACAATCCCTACAAGACCGTGGTCCATATCTACGGCTATACCGCCGGCGACCTCTACAAATGGAAGCGGATGAAACTGCGCCTCAATGTGGCCGCCTTCAACGGCGGGTATGAGGATGATCCGCACGCCTTTGAGGATCCCATGGTCGGCCCCTTTGAGTGGCAGAAGGATCATACCTATCACCACCGTCTGGTCTGGGGCAGCGGCCACATGCTCTGGTACCTCGATGGCGTGCTTATCAAGGATTGGGACTATTCCAGCTTTGGAGTCGAATACGCCCCGCCCGACCACAGCCTGCGCCTTGGCTCGGGCCTCAACAGCCGCAGCGGCGGTTATGCCTCTCCGAACGATCTTACCTTCACCGACCTCAAGTTTTACCGCCACAAGGATGAGACCCGGCCGCAGGTGAGCGGCCTCGAGCCGGCGGCGGGCAGCAGTGCGGTCGCCCCCGACGCTGACATTCTGGTCTATTTCAGCGAGCCCATGGATGAGAGTTCAACCCAGGCGGCGTTCAGCATCACCCCGGCCGTGACCGGCTCTTTCCGGTGGATCGGTTCGGCCCTGGCGCTGGAACACAGCGCACTGATGCAGCCCAATACCGCCTATACGGTCCGGGTGGAGGCCACCGCCAAAGACAAGTCCGGTTTGACTCTCTCGGCCCCTTACACCGCCACCTTTACTACCCGCGGCGAACAGCTCACATCAGTCGGCCGCTACGAACCCTTCGAGGTGACCATCAAGGCTCCGGGTGCCGGGGGCAGCCGCCCCTACCGTGATGCCTCTCTCAAGGGGGTCTTCAAGGGCCCGACCAAAACCATCGAGATCGAGGGTTTTTGGGACGGCGAGGATATCTGGAAGGTGCGCATGGCCCCCACCGAAACCGGCCAGTGGAGCTACCAGATCACCGGTTCGAATGCCGTTTTCAACCGCAGCGGCACTTTCACCTGCACCGCCGGCACCTCCCGCGGTTTTATCCGCCCCAATCCGGTGCGGCCCTACTCCTTCATGCACGACGACGGCACACCCTGGCTCTGGAAGGGCGACACCAACTGGCGCGGTTTCACCTCCCTGCTCCCCTATGACGGCCGCTGGAAAGAGATCGTCGATCTGCGCGCCGCGCAGGGCTACACCGCCATGCAGTCGATCGTGGTCAGCTACATCAACGGTCTTGGTTTCTGGAAGAATGAGGGCGGCACCTGCTTCGTCGAGAATACTGATGCCAAGGATTACAATCAGCTCAATCCCGGCTATTTTCACTGGATCGACAAGCGTATCGACTATGCCCTCAGCAAGGGGATCGTGCCGGTCATTCTCTTCACCTGGGCCCAGGAGTATGTCAATTTCAGTCCGGATCAGTGGGAGAAATATGTCCGCTATCTCGTCGCCCGCTTCTCGTCCAAAAATGTGATCTGGGTGCTCTGCGGCGAGTACAATGAAATGCCCAATGATTACAACCGTCCCACCAGCGAGTTCGCCGATTGGGGACAGATGGTCAAAAAGTACGATCCCTACGACCATCCCATCACGCTTCATCCGACCGGCCGCACCAGCAGCGCCGAGTTCGGCTCCTCGGCGTGGATGGATGTGGTGATGCAGCAGACCCCCTATTTTGCGCGCGATATCCAGCGCGACCGGGTCCACAGCAAGCCGGTGGTCAACGGCGAGCCGCGCTATATGTATCCGGACGAAGACAATGCCGAGAGCCGCCACGGCCTCTGGGAGATCGTCACCTCGGGCGGCTATTACACCAACGGCTTTTTCACCACCTATGCTCCGGACAAGGGGGGCTACGATCCCGCGGCCATGCCGGAGGAGCAGCGCTGGGTCACCTTTCTCAACAAGCTGATGGACCGGC
>DAOOPF010000270.1:0-2615 GCA_035388125.1 bacterium
GGTGTGGACCGGGTGCCGCCTTCAGCCCCTACCGGCGTGCGGCTGTTGCACAGGAGTTAAGCGGAGCGCTCCTTTACAAGATATCAAGATTGAGTCCTCTCCTCTAAGACGGCAGTATCCCGCACCAGGCTGATGAGGAACTGGCCCGGTTTGGGCTGAAGAGGACGGTCGGTCGTAAAAACCTGCAGTTTCTTCTCCTCCGTGATCAGAAAAAGAGGCAGCGCCTTCTCACCATACAACTCCTGAAACTCCTTGAACCCGAATTCCTGGGTCAGCGCCGTGCGCTTGATCTTCGCCCCCGCGGCGACATCGGCGTTGAGGGCCCCATAGTCCGCCTCCGCCGAAAAAAGCAGCCGCCCGCACTGCTCCATGGCCATGTTGCTCTGGCCGCCCGTCCTTTTGCCCAGGCAGGAGAGCTGATAGGTCTCCGCCCGGCCGAAGAGTTCGGCAAAACGCTGCGCGGCCATGGCATTGACCTCATCATTGCCGGTCATGGCCAGCAGCTTGCCCACGCCGAACAGGGGCAGCTCTTCGGTCACCTCCTCCGCCAGTATGCTGCCGTGCCAGGTGGTCAGCCCCTGCATCCGCGCCGCGGAGAGGTTGCCATAGTTGGTATCGACCAGCAGCACCTCCAGCCCCTCCCGCTGCAGCGCAAGGGCCGCCTCCCGCGCCCAGCTGTGCGCGCTGACAAAAAGAACCCCCTGCGGATTGCGCTTCGCCAGCTGCAGCCGGCGCGCCAGCGGCGCAGCGATGATTCCGTAAAAGGCCACGGTGCAGATGATGACGAAAAAGGTCAGGGGTATGAGCCGCCCGGCATCGGCATAACCCGCGTCGACCAGCGTGAAGGAGAAGAGCGAAGCCACCGCGGCGGCGACGATGCCCCGCGGCGCCAGAAAGGAGAGAAAAAGTTTTTCGCGCCAGTCGAGTTCGCTCCGCCAGGTCGAGAGATAGATCGCCAGGGGCCGCACAGCGAAAATCAGAAGAAGGACAAATGCGGCCTCGCGCCAGCCGATCTGCGCCAGATCGTCCAGCTGCAGCCGCGCCGCCAGGATGATAAAAAGCCCGGAGATGAGCAGCACACTGAGATTTTCCTTGAAGGTGATAATGTGCCGCACCGGGACATACTTCTGGTTGGCGAGGATAATGCCCAGGATGGTAACCACGAGCAGGCCGGACTCTGCCTGGATCATATTCGCCACGGTGAAAGCGACGACCACCACCATCAGGGTGATCACCTCATCGAGGTGATCAGGGATAAGAAAATTCTTCATCAGCAGGACCAGCACCGCGGCGCCCGCCACCCCGAGCAGCAGCGCGGATAGAAGGGTTTTGAGGATGGCCACGAACTCCGCCCCGAATGCCTGCGGAAATCCCCCGATCAGTACCGCCTCCAGCACAAGTACGGCCAGTATGGCCCCGACCGGGTCGTTGACGATGCCCTCCCAGCGCGCGAGCGAGCCGACTCTGCGCGCCGGCCGCACCTGCTGCAGCAGGGGGATAATCACTGTGGGACCCGTCACCACCAGGATCGCGCCGTAAATGATCGAGGTGGTGAGGCTCAGACCGACGACGGCATGCGCCGCCCAGGCGACCAGGACCCAGGTGATGACCACCGCTGCGGTCATCAGCCTGCTCACCGCCCCGCCGATCTCGCGCAGCTCCGAAACCTTGAGACTCAATCCCCCTTCAAAGAGGATGATCGCCACCGAGAGCGAAACGACCGGGAAAAGCAGATCCCCCAGCAGCCGATCCGGATGGATGAGATGAAGGAAGGGTCCCACCAGCAGGCCGGTGCCGAGCAGGATCAGAATCGAGGGGACCTTCAGGCGCCATGCCAGCCACTGGGAGCTGACGGCGAAAAAGAGAATGGCGGCAAGACCGACGATGATGTGTTCATGCATAACTGCGATTACTCCTTTTTGCTTCGCGCGCGGCCGGCCAGGCCGATGACCACAGCCGATCCCAGAGAGATAACACACCAGGCGGTGGCGATCCTTCTCGACTTGTCCAGTTCGGCCGGATTGCGGATCGCCATGAAGCGGGTCAGAACGTGAGGCATGCCGAAATAGCCCAGGCCCCACGACAGGCTGGACAGGATGGTCAGCAGGCCATAGGTGCCCGCGGCGCCAAAAAGGGGCTCACCCGCCGCGCTGCTGCGCTGCACACCATCGGCGAGCAGCGGCCGGGCGATGCCGAAGAGTTCGAAAAAGCCCGGGATACGGCGGATATTCTCCACCACCCGGGCCGCTCCGCCCGCAGCCTCCACGCCCGCCAGGGTGATCAGGACAAGCGCAAGGATCATCACCACCGCCTGCATGAAATCAGAAGCGGTCTCCGCCAGAAAGCCCCCGATCGCCACATAGGAAAGGACAAATACCGCCCCGAGGATCATCATCCAGGTGTAGGGCAAGCCAAAAAGAGCGTGAAAGAGTTTGCCCACCGTGACAAAGCAGCTCGCCGCGTAGACGGTGAAAAAAACCAGAATAAAGAGCGCAGCGGTGCTCATCAGCAGTTTGCGCTGTTCGTGGAAGCGGTTGCTCAAATAGTCCGGGATGGTGATGGCATCCCCGGCGAGAAGGGAGTAGGTGCGCAGCCTTTTGGCCACCAGCAGCCAG
>DAOOPF010000271.1:0-2600 GCA_035388125.1 bacterium
CAGCTCAAGAGCGATTTCGTCAGCCTCGTCAGCCATGAACTCAAGTCGCCGGTGGCGGCCATCGCCGGCTATCTCAATCTCATCATCGATGGACTCACCACCGGCAAGCCGGAGAAGGAGCGGGAGATCATCCAGCGCTCGCGCGACAAGGCCGACGCCCTGCTGATGTTGATCAACGACCTGCTCGACATGTCGCGCGCCGAGCGCCGCGGCGTCGCCAAGGTGAAAGAGCCGCTCCAGCTGGCGCCCATTCTTGAGGAGACCCTGCAGTTCTACCAGAACGAAGCCGCGGCCAAGTCGCTCTCGATCAGCATGGAAGGGGTCGATAACCTGCCCGAGGTGGTGGGCAACCGCGATGACCTGGCGCGCCTCTTCGCCAATCTGGTCAGCAACGCCATCAAGTACACACCGGACAAAGGTGAGGTCAGGGTGACAGGCCGCAAGCGCAACGGCCATATCGAGGTGGCGGTCAGCGACACCGGCATCGGCATTTCCAAAGAGGAGATGCAAAAGGTCTTTGGCGAATTCTTCCGCGCCCGAAACGCCCTGGCGCACAAGATCTCCGGCACCGGCCTGGGGCTGGCCATCTGCCGCCGCATCATTGATGACCATCACGGCCAGATCACGGTCGAGAGCGAAATCGACAAAGGCTCCACCTTTCGCGTCATCCTGCCGGTCCGCTCCGGCCAGTGAAATCGCCTGTCAATGGACACTCCTTGCAGAAGGAAGAGGACCATGCAACTGCGCCAGATGATTGAAACGATGGACCTGAAGGTGCTCAGCGGTGATCCCGAACTGCCGGTCGAGGTGAGCAGCGCCTATATCTCAGACATCCTTAGCGACGTGATGGCCAAGGCTGTCAAGGGGTCGGTCTGGATCACCAACCAGACCCACATGAATGTCATCGCCATCTGTTTTTTCAAGAGCCTGGCCGCTGTGGTCCTGCCCGACGGCCTCGAACCGGACGAGACCGTTCTGGCCAAAGCGCGGGAAAAGAATATCCTGCTCCTGTCGACGCCCTTTTCTGCATTTGAAGTGGCGGGCAAATTGTACGCTTTAGGCCTGCGCGGACTATAGTGCCGGCTCTAACTTAGGAGAGAAGAGATGGCCAACCTTTTTCTTGCCCATGAAATCGTCGCGATGAACGTGACCGAGGAGCGCAATGGCGCTCTCTTTTATGAGTCCCTTGCCCAGAGTGCTGAAAGCGCGGCGCTGCGCACTGCCGCCGCTGCTATTGCCCGGCAGGAAAGAGCGCATGAAGAACGTTTCTCCCAGCTGGCCGAGAGCCTGGAACAGCCGCCATCGGCGGAGAGCTATGCCGGAGAGTACGAAGCCTACCTCGAGCAGCTCTGGCAGAACAAGATGTTCACGGATGAGCAGGATGCCATTGACACCGCTGCCAGCCTCGATGACCTTGCCGCGGTCGAGTTCGCCATGGAGACCGAAGAGGCGACCCTCAACCTGCTGCGCCGGCTGGTCAAAGAGATCGATCCCCGCGATCTCGCGGTCGTGCAGGAGACCATCGCCGAGGAAGAGGCCCATCTGGATCAGTTGCGCCTGGTGCTGCATCAGCTGCGCACCTGACCCTGGAGCCGCCGCATAAAAGATTTGCCCCCTTGCAAAAAAATTCCTATCTTTCACTCCACTGCGACGGGCCTCCGGCATCGTACCGGCGGCCACGCAGTGACCGCACCACAACAGCCTGGCACAGCTCCGGACAAGTAAAGAGAGTAAAGATGCGCTGCAGTAACATGCTGATTTCGCTGTTCCTCCTGCTCGGCGCGACCCTCCTCAACGGGCAGGAGCTGCTCCCGCAGGATGGGGATGTGGTCGTCACCCTGGGCAACAGCATCACCGGGCTGGGCGCAAGCCCGGCCGGGGAAGAAGCTTGTTAAAGCCCCTGGTGGACGAGATTTTTAATCAATGGCAGGTCATCCCCTAACTCAGGAGCCCTATGAAGACCAAATTCCCGCAGACCTTCTGGACGGCCAACACCATCGAACTCTTCGAGCGCGGGGCCTACTATGCCATCGCCTCGTTCGTCGTCATCTATCTGAACGAAACCCTGGGCATGGCCCCTACCAAGGCCACCTTCCTCAACGGAACCCTGCTCTGGGGACTGGTCTACTTTCTCCCCATCCTCAGCGGCACACTCGCTGACCGTTTCGGTTTCAAGCGTTCCCTGGTGGTCGCTTTTGTCCTCATCTCCCTCGGCTACCTGACCATGGGCACTTTGCAGCAGTTCTGGCCGGCCTTGCTCGGCCGGCCGGCGGCGGGCCTCGATTACACCATTCCGGTCGTTTTCGGCATCCTCCTGATCGGCATCGGGGGCAGCGTTGTCAAACCCTGCATTTCCGGCACGGTGCAAAAGACCTCCGGCGTCAACACCACCCTCGGCTTCGCCATCTTTTATATGGTGATCAACATCGGCTCGATGTTCGGCCGCACGGTCTCCTACTTTGTGCGTACTCATTACGGCATTCCGGCCATATTCAGCTATGTCGCCACCCTTTTCGCTTTCATCGGACTGCTGGTCGTACTTTTTGTCTACCGCGAGCCCCAGTACCAGCAGCCGCTTACGGAGGGAGCCCTGCAAAAGC
>DAOOPF010000272.1:0-2560 GCA_035388125.1 bacterium
TGGTCGGCTCCCTGCTCGGCAACCAGACCACCTTCACCGACTGGAAACAGGGCGGTGAGGACGCCATCGCCTGGAACACCCTGCTCGACGGCAAATCGGTCTACGATGTCGGCAAGAACAACTGGAGCACCGCCTACCGCTTCGGTTTCGGCAACACCAAACTCGGCTCCAAAAGCACGCGCAAGACCGACGACCGTATCGAGGCCGAGAGCATCTATACGCGCAAGATCGGCAAGCTGGTCAATCCCTACGCCGCGTTCACCTTTAAAACCCAGTTTGCGCCTGGCTATGCCTACGACGCCAACGACGTGCGCACCCAGGTCTCCAAGATCTTCAATCCCGCCTACCTGACCCAGACCGCGGGCATCGGCTGGCAGGTCGTGCCGCAGGTCAAAATGCGCCTCGGCGCCGGTCTGCGCGAGACCTTCGCCGGCAGCGCCGCATTCGCCGCGATCTATACCGACGACAAGGAGACCACCAACGAGATCGAAAAGTCGGTGATCGAGGGCGGCGCCGAGACCGGCGTCAACCTCGACTGGAAACTCTCGGAGAACCTGCTGCTGACCTCCATGCTGGAGACCTTTTCGCCTTTCAACGACATGCAGCACACCATGCTGCGCACGAACACGGCCCTGTCCGCTGCGGTGAGCAAATATGTCACGGTGATGCTCAATCTGCTCACCATCAATGAGCCGAGGGTCACCCCGCGCGCCCAGATCAAGCAGGCCGTTTCCTTCGGGCTGAACTATTCCTTCTTTTAAAGCCATCTCCATGATTCTTTTGCCCCTGCCCGAATTTTTATGCGGGGGCAAAAGAATTTTCCCTGCCTTCTTATCCTCTAATTGTCTTCTTGTGCAATTCGTATTTTCGATACGGCCGCCGCTCAAAATCTTCGCGCTCATGTTTAAAGAATGAATCGGATTCATATTTGTACGATATTCATTGCCTCTTTAGCAAACTTGTCATATATTACCTGTTGAGGAGTCCCTGAATAGAGGAGAATAGATGAAGACGACCCTCTACTTTGATCATACGCGTTTGCGTCCGGACCGGGCTCTAATCAAGGATGAGTGGATTATACGGGCAATTAGAGATCCGATCCGCGAGCAAATTCAGTCAGATGGCCGGCTTCGACGCTGGGTGAGGATTCCGGAGATGCAGAATCGAGCACTGCGGATTATCTTGCTCGCAGATGGTGAAACAGTACATAACGCATTCTTTGATCGGGACTTTGAGGAGTAAGCAATGAAGATCAAATATTTTCCGGATACGGATACAGCCTTGATAGAGTTTTCTGCCATCCCGCCAGTGGAAACAAAAGAATTAAACGAAAATATCTATCTGGATTTGGATCAACGGGGCCGGGTTGTCAGCATGACGATCGAGCATGCCAAAGAGTCCGCTGATATCAACGAGTTTTCCTACCAACAGATGCCGGCACTTGTTCCTGCTGAGTAGATGGTCAAGCGATCCTCCCGCACCTTTCACCACTATCCGGGGTGCTCTTTTCCTGCCGGAAACGCCAGCCGGGGATGCAAGGAACCGGCAAACCTCCGGGTGGGAGTGAGGAAAGAAGGAGCAGATCCAACTACGCCAGCAATAAAAAAAAGCCCTGTGCTGTCTCAGCACAGGGCCTTTTTTGTCCGATCCCCGAAACTGCTGCCGCCGGAACCCCGCCTGCAGGGTGTGAGCGAAAGTGCAGATCGGCGCCCGGCCGGAGCCGGGTGGCGGCGGGAGGGATGAGTTTACTGAAAGATCGTCATGTCCACCGTTCCATCCAGGGTGACCGAGACGACATTGGTCTCCGAGGCCTTTTCGCCCTTTTCGAATCCGAGCGTCTTCCAGGCGACCTGGAATCCGTTCACCTCGCGGTAATCCTCATAGCGCTCCTCCACCTCAACCGGCCCCATCTGGCCGACCGTAGTGTACCGGGTGCCGAGCGGCAGCAGCGCCGCCGGATCGATAAAGAGCCGGTAGCTCAGCTTGCCCTTGCTGATGATCACTTCGGTCGCCTGTTTGTCCGCAAAGGTGCTCTCGCCGGCGTACTGCACCTCGACCTCGTCGAACAGACGGGCGAGCATGAAGGGATCGCGGAAGAGATTCTCGATCATGTTGTTTTTGACCGGCTCGGGGGCGGGCATGCTCCCCTGCGGGGCTACCAGCATGCCCTTGTCGCCATTGAGGATCATCTTGATCTCCCCCTGCGGCAGCTTCATGGCGCTGCAGCTCTTGTCCGGGAAGACGATGGTGATCGCGGCATCCATGGCCATCTCGCCCATCGGCGAGCTTTGCAGCAGCTTGGCGATATATTCGGCGTTTTGGACCGCGGCCATCTTTTCGCGGCCGCCCATTTTTTCCAGCATCAGCGAGACCGCAAGCCGCCCCTTTTCTTTCGCCTCGCCGGTCGCCTCAGGCACGGGCTGCCCGCCCGGCATCGGGATGCTGACGTCGATCTCGTTGACCGGCCCGAGCGCGCTCAGGGGCTCGCCGAACTCGGACGGATTGCCCACCACCAGGATCTGCACCTCTTCCGGCCGCATATATTTCTGCGCGACCCGCT
>DAOOPF010000273.1:0-2545 GCA_035388125.1 bacterium
GGGCAGACCGGCGACAATATCGACGACAGCTGGGGCTATCCCTGGCTGCTGACCGACTCCACGGCCCAGCGTACCACCATCGGGCTGTGGCGCAGGATCGCGGAACGGTATGCTGATCGCACCATCGTGCTGGGGTACGATCTGCTCAACGAGCCCATCGCCCACTATTTCGCCGGTGATGCCGGACTGAACGCCGCCCTCGAGCCCCTCTACAAGCGCATGGTCCAGGCCATTCGCGAGGTGGATCCGCATCACATCATCTTCCTCGGCGGGGCGCAGTGGAACACCAATTTCGCGGTCTTTGGGCCCCCGTTCGACGGCAATCTCGCCTACACCTTTCACAAGTACTGGATGCCGCCCGAACAGAAAGAGATTCAGGCCTATCTTGATTTCCGGGAAAAATTTAAAGTTCCGATCTGGCTGGGCGAGTCGGGCGAGAATACCGACGAGTGGATCGACGCTTTCCGCAGGCTGCTGGAGGAGCACAATATCGGCTGGAGCTTCTGGCCCTACAAAAAAATGGATTCGAGCCGCGGGATCGTCCGTTTTGCCCGGACGGCGGAGTGGGACTCTCTCATCGCATGGGCGGAGGGTCCGCGCGGGAGTTTTGAAGAGATCCGCAAGAGCCGTCCTGCAGCCGGGGTGGTGAAAAAGGCGCTGGCCGATCTGCTCGAGAATATCAGGTTTGAAAACTGCACCCCCAATCCCGGTTACATCCGGGCGCTCGGGGCTGAACCAGGAGGAAACATGAAATGAAGAGAGCAAACTGGTTTGTGAGGATCACTATGGCATTTCTCTGCTGCACAGCGGTGACGATCGCCCAGGAAGAAGCCGATCCCTTCCTCTGGCTCGAAGAGGTCGAAGGCGAGCGGGCCCTGGAGTGGGTCAAGGCCAAAAACGCGGCGACCGTCGCGGAGCTGCAAAAGCACCCGGACTATCAAAGCCTCAACAGCAAGATCCTGACCGTGCTCAATTCCAGAGAGCGGATCGCCTTCCCCTCTCTGGTCGGTGAGTACGCCTATAATTTCTGGCAGGATGAAAAGCATCCGCGCGGCCTCTGGCGCCGCACCCTTCTGGCCGACTATTTCAATCCCGATCCGCAGTGGGAGACCGTACTCGATCTTGACGACCTCAGCGCAAAGGAGGGGGAAAAATGGGCCTTCGGTGGGGCCAGCTATCTCTACCCGTCCTATGATCTCTGCCTGGTCAGGCTCTCCCGCGGCGGCTCAGATGCGGTCGAGATCCGGGAATTCGACCTGGTGAAAAGAGAGTTCGTCAAAGAGGGCTTTTTCGTGCCGAAGGCCAAGAGCGGCGTCTCCTGGATGGACCGCAACACGCTGCTGGTCTCCACCGACTTTGGCCCGGGCACGCTGACCACCTCCGGTTATCCCCGCGTAATCAAGATCTGGCACCGCGGCACGCCGCTGAGCGGGGCACGCCCGCTTTTCGAGGGGCAGGAGACGGATATGAGCGTCGGGGCGGGAGTCGACCACCAGCCCGAACGTGATTATGTTTACGTTACCCGCCGCATGAGCTTCTACACCGGCCACACATTTGTCATGGAGGGCGGCCGGCTGATCAAGCTGGACATCCCGGAGGATGCCGGTTTCAACGGCATTTTCAAGAACCAGCTGCTGATCGAGCTGAAATCCGACTGGACCACCGGCGGCCGCACCTACCGGCAGGGTTCCCTGATCAGCATCGATTATGACCGGTTCCTGATGGGCGAGCGCAATTTCTCCGTTGTTTTCGAGCCCGGTGAGCGTTCGAGTCTGGCGGGATTCACCACGACCAAGAATGCGCTGCTGCTGCTGAAACTGACCAATGTGGTGAGCGAATTGTTCCGCTACACCCTGCAGGATGGCCAGTGGGTGGGCGAAAAGGTCGCCGCCCCTGACTATGGCACCATCGGCCTGGCGGCCACTGATGATTTTTCCGACCACTTTTTCTTCACTTTCACCAACTATCTGACTCCGACCTCCCTCTATTATGTCCCCGCTAATGGCAAGAAGATCGATAAGGTGAAGAGCCTGCCCCACTATTTCAACAGCAAGGATCTGCTGGTTGAGCAGTATGAAGCGGCCTCCAAAGACGGCACGAAAATCCCCTATTTTGTCGTCCGCTCCAAAAAGAGCAAAATGAACGGCGCCCATCCAACCCTGCTTTACGGTTACGGCGGCTTCGAGGTCGCCATGCAGCCCGGTTACTCGGCTATTCGAGGCGTCGCCTGGCTGGAAAAAGGCGGTGTCTATGCGGTCGCCAACATCCGCGGCGGCGGGGAATTCGGCCCCAAGTGGCACCAGGCCGCCCTGAAGGAGAACCGCCAGCGCGCCTTTGATGATTTCTACGCAGTCGCCGAGGATTTGATTCAGCGCAAGATCACCTCGCCCCGCCACCTCGGCATCGAGGGGGGCAGCAACGGCGGGCTGCTGGTCGGCACGGCCTATACCCAGCGGCCCGAACTCTTCAATGCGGTCCTCTGCAGCGTCCCCCTGCTCGACATGAAGCGCTACAACAAGCTCCTCGCCGGCGCCAGCTGGATGGG
>DAOOPF010000274.1:0-2517 GCA_035388125.1 bacterium
AAAGCGAAGGATCCGGCCGGCCCCTGGACGCCGCCCCTGCTGGTGCGGGAGGCGAAGGGCTGGATCGATCCCTGCCCGCTCTGGGACAACGACGGCCGGGCGTATCTGGTCCACGCCTGGGCCAAAAGCCGCGTCGGCTTTAACTCGATCCTGACCGTGCACCGGATGAGCCCGGACGGGACCCGCATCCTCGATGAGGGGGTGACCGTATTCGACGGCCACGAGAGTCATCCAACCATCGAGGGGCCCAAATTCTACAAACGGGAGGGGTGGTACTATATTTTCGCCCCGGCCGGCGGAGTTAAAACGGGCTGGCAGACCGTGCTGCGCTCTGCCTCCGTTTATGGCCCCTATGAGGCCAGGATTGTCCTCGCACAGGGGAGCACCGGCGTCAACGGCCCGCACCAGGGCGGCTGGGTGGAAACCCCCGACGGTGAGTCCTGGTTCATCCATTTCCAGGACCGCGGGGCCTGGGGCCGCATCCTCCATCTCCAGCCTGTGCGCTGGCGGGAGGGATGGCCGCTGATGGGCGTGGACCCGGACGGCGACAGCATTGGCGAGCCGGTGCTGAGGCACCCGGCACCCGCCCTGCCGCCCTTTGCGGCGTCGATCCCGGCCTCCGACGAGTTCGCCGGCCCGGCGATGGGTCTGCAGTGGCAGTGGCAGGCCAATATCGACAGCGCCTGGTACAGCCTGACAGAGGCGCCGGGATTTCTCCGGCTTTACGCGCTGCCGGCGCCGGACAGCACCGGCAGTCTCTGGCTGCAGCCCAACCTGGTGGCGCAAAAATTTCCGTCCGGTTCATTCACCGCTACAGTCCGGATGACTTGCTCTTCACTGAAACCCGGGGAGAGGGCAGGACTGGTCATTTTTGGCACTGACTATGCCTGCCTGACCCTCGGGACGCAGGCGGAGGGGGCTCTTCTCCAACTGAGAATCCGCCGCGCGGCCGACACGGGAGGTGAGGAGAGGGTGGAGGCGGAGGCGCCGCTGCCCTCCACGCCAGTGAGCCTGCGGGTGGAGGTGGCGCCCGGCGGCTTGTGTACTTTCAGCTTTAGCACGGATGGAGAGCACTTTAATCCGGTCGGCGGACCCTTCACCGCCGCTGCGGGCAAATGGGTCGGCGCCAAGGTGGGGCTCTTCGCCGCCGGGGCGGCCGGCGGCTTGCAACCCTGCGGCTATGCCGATTTCGATTACATCCACGTCAAGGTAAATGAATGATGAATTTTCATCCCCTGCTCAAAATCGGCGCCGCGGCTGCGCTTCTCCTCCTGGCCGCCTGCTGCGCGACGCGCTGCCTGCACGAGCAGCCGCCCGTTCTGCGCCTGATCGGCGACTCGACCATGGCCGACAAGCCCGTCGAAGAGACCGCCGAGCGCGGCTGGGGTCAGCTCCTGCCGCATTTTTTTGTGCCGGAGATCCGGGTCGTCAACTATGCCAAAAACGGCCGCAGCACAAAGAGTTTTATCCGGCAGGGACTCTGGGCAAACGTATTGGCGGATCTTGAAAAAGGCGATTATCTCTTCATCCAGTTCGGCCACAACGATGCCAAGATCAGCGATACCACCCGCTATGCGGAGGCGCACACCGCCTACCGCGCCAACCTGATCCGCTACGTCACAGAGGCCCGCGCGAAGAAAGCCAATCCGATTTTACTCACCCCGGTCATGCGCCGCAATTTTACCGCGGAAGGTGCGCTCAGGGATACCCATGGCGATTATCCGGGAGTCGTCAAGGAGGTCGCAGCCCTGTATAATGTACCTTTGATCGATCACCACGCCCGCAGCCTGAAGCTGCTCACGGAACTCGGGCCGGCGCGGTCGGAGCGCCTCTTTATGCGCGTCCCGCCCGGCGTCTACAAGGAGTTGCCACAGGGCAAATCCGACAACACCCACTTCATGGAAGAGGGGGCGGTCGAGATGGTCAAGCTGGTCATCGCCGGCCTGCAGGAGTTGAAGCACCCCTTGGTCAAATATCTCAAAGCTGAGGCCGGATGGCCGGTCCCTGCGCCGCCGCCCTGGCCGATCCCGCTGGAAACATCATCCAAACCGTGATTCACACTCTGTCCCAAAACAAGGAGGTAGTATGCATCGTTCCTCTACTCTTTTCCTCGCCCTGATACTGGTGCTGTTGGCTGCAGGCGCCATCATGGCCCAGGCCCCTGCCACCGTCCACTGGAGCCTCAACGCGACCGACAGCGCCAGGGTTTCTGCGGTCTCGGGCAATGCCCGCGGCCTCACCCAGACCCACGGTGATTCGTTTATGTGCCGCGATTACGCCAATGGTCCCGGACCCGATCAGCGCTGGTATCCCTACAATTTTAACACCAAAAAAGCCATCATGTGGGGCCCGGACACAACCCAGAATGAGAATGTCTGGGTTCAGTTCGCGGTGCTGCCCAAGGCCTACAACGATTTCCACGCCGATTCGATGACTATCTACCTGGGCGGCAAGGGCACCGACAAGGTCTTCGCCAACCTCTGGTTCGATACCCATGCCGATTTCTCCAGCCCCGTT
>DAOOPF010000275.1:0-2516 GCA_035388125.1 bacterium
GAAAGCCTTCGGGGACGAAGATGTCGATGGTGAAGAATTTGGCGCCCTGCGCATCAGCGGCCGTCCAGCCCAGCGGCAGGGGGTCGACGCCGATGGCGGCCTTGCCGTCGCCGGTGGCAGCGGTGCACGAGAGCTTCAGAACACCCGTGCTGCGTCCGGAGGGATCTGCAGCCTGCGCCAGGGCGGTGCCGGCATTACCCCACCAGATGCCCCAGTTTTGCGTGCCTTCAGCAGAGTTCTCAAAATCAAATTTTACCTGAGAGAACGTCAGACTGCTGAGCAGCAAAACTGTAAGGGCTACCACCATCATTTTCGAAAACAGTTTCATGCTTGCCTCCTGATACGGTTTGGAATAGTGAGATCAACTGTAGTAAAATGAAATGCTTCGTCGCATCTACAACCAGTCTGCAAACGAGGCTCACCTCCTTCCTTTTCGTCTAATCCAGCCCTGGAACTTGCGTGGCCTCCCGGCGGGGCGAGGCGCTGCTCACGCCGGTACGTGCGTGGCCACTGATTCCCGTTCGATCAGCCGGGTCGGAACCAGCGTGGTGACCGGCTGCACTATCTCGTGGTTCAAAACCTTGAAGAGCGTCCGCACAGCGATGGAGCCCATCTGCTCCTTGTAGACGCGAATGGTGGAGAGGGGCGGTGAGATCATCTTGCCCAGCTCAATATCGTCGAAACCGATAATGGAGATATCATCAGGCACGCTGAGGCCATGATCGGTGACGGCCTTGAAACCGTAAATGGCGTTGATGTCATTGGCGGCGAAAATGGCGCTGGGAGGTTCGGGCAGATCCAGGAGCGCGTTGAGATGGTCGTAGCCCTTTTCCAGGCCGCCGGAGCGCACCAGCTCGTCGCAGAGGGGCAGGCGGGCGAACTCGAGAGCCCTGCAATAGCCGTCGAAGCGCTGGCGGAAGCTGAGCCGGTCGAGATCGCCGGAGATGAAGCCGATGCGGGTGTGGCCGTGGTCGAGAAGAAACTGCACAGCCTGAAAAGCGCCGTGTTCGTTGTCGATGAGGACCTGAGAGAAGGTGTTGTTGGTGATCTTGGGATCGACCAGGACGGTGGGGATCTCGAGGGAGGCGAGCTGGTCGATAAAATTCTGCTGTAAAACCCCGATGAGGATGAGACCGTCAACCTGGCGTTCACGGATCATCTTGGGAATGGCGGTCGTATGCCCCTCGGGCAGAAGATGGAGGACGAGGCTGTAATTGCTGACGGCGAGTTCCGCCTCGATGCCCTCAAGGACGCGCGAATAAAAGGGGTTGAGGGAGAGCGGCAGCTGTTCACGGCAAAAGATGACACCGATGCTTTCGGTCACCTTTTTCTTGAGGGCCTTGCCGAGGGCATTGGGATGAAAATCATGTTCTTTGGCGATGGCAAGGATGCGCTGGCGGGTGGCTTCAGCGACGTCGGGGCGGCCGTTAAGGGCTTTGGAGACGGTGGCCGCCGAACAGTGGGCGACCTTGGCGATGTTTTTTATAGTGGTCATCACCCTCTGAGCGAAAAGGGAGAAGGGGCGGGAGAAGGTTGATTATTTCGAAATCGTTTTCGAACGACATTGGAAAAATAGCACTTTTTTCGCTCCAAGTCAACAATTTTTTCGAAATTTTACATTAATTTCGAAGGCCGGTGGTGGGGTTTATACGAGGCGCACTATTTATCTATTGTTATTTAGCGTTTTACAACTTTCGCAAGGAATAACGAAACCGAAATCGTTTTCGGCGATAGGCGCCCCCTCCCCCGCCCGGCCGCCATCCCAACCCGTCAAAACGGCCTGGGCGTGGTGCAGCGGTCGACCAGATAGAGAATCGATTTGAACGGGATGCCGCTGTGAGTGGAAAGGCCGATCTCGCAGGTCCGGCTGGTCGAATAGCCCTCTGAACACCCTTCCGGCACTTGTCCCTGCAGGTTGCGCAGACCGTGGGCATTCAATTCCGGATAGGTGAAACCCCGGTCGCCGGCAAATCCGCAGCAATTCACATCCGAGGCCACCACTTCGGTTGCGCACATCCGCGCCAATTTGAGCATGGCCTCTTCAAGCCCCATCTTTTTGGCGCTGCAGACGGCGTGAATCATCACCGTCTCCTGGACGGGATGGAACTCGAACCGCGGGACGAGGTATTCGAGTGTGAAAGCGATGGGCTCGTAGAGTTGCAGCCGCTCATCGAGGGTCTCTTTCATCCGGTAGAGGCATGGGCTCATATCAGCGAGCACCGGATATTTTCCTTCCGCACTGGCCCGCCAGAGAGCGGCGTTGAGCTCCGCCGCCTTGGCATCCCCCGCCTCCTTGTAGCCCTTGCTGGCGAAAGCCATACCGCAGCAGAGTTCATCCATGTTGTCCGGATAGATGACGTTAAAGCCCGCCTTGTGCAGCAGCCGCTCCGTCAGATGCGGCACATCCTCCTTGACACAGTCTCCCCGGGCCGGCCCCATCGAGCGGGTGATGCAGGAGGGGAAATAGACCACCTTCGGAGCCTCTCCACTCGCAAGGGCGGCCTGTACTGTCGGGC
>DAOOPF010000276.1:0-2515 GCA_035388125.1 bacterium
CTGCGGCACCCTGGGTCGCTTTGGTCAGGCTGGCGCAGGATATCATCCCGACAGTGAGAACAGCAATCATCACAACCATCAATAATTTACGCATTTCTACCTCCTGTTACCTAATGCGAACAACTTCACGCTACCCTGTTCATTACCCATTGCAATGCAGGGCAGTAGTCTACAGATATAACTTACTGAGTTGTGTTGAATAAGTCAATAAAAATTTAATCGGGGCCGGCGGGCGGCTGGATGAGGTTTTGCGCCGCGAGCAGAGCACTCTTCTCGAGCGCTACCTCGAGCTTTCCGAGGAGGAGATCAGGATGGGATTGCGCGAGCTTCGTGAGGACCATGAAGAGCTGAAAGAGGACCGCCAGGAGAAAGCGGAAGACCGGCGGGAAAAACGGCGGGATCGCCATGGATACAGCGCGGCATTATAAAAGCCCTGAAAGGCTGAATACCTTTCAGGGCTTTTTTTATAGGTGCGAGCGGTGAGAGTTTGCTCGCGATTCTTAACAGAGGGCTACTTGAGCATGACCATCCGTTTGATCTCCTGGAAACTGCCGGCCTGGAGGCGGTAGAAGTAGATGCCCGAGGGCACCATTTCGCCCTGTTCGTTGGTGCCGTTCCAGAGGATCTGGTGGCTGCCGGCAGCGGCCGTACCCTGCGCCAGGGTGCGGATCAGGCGTCCCTGGATGTCAAAGATATCCAGACGAAGCGAGCCGGATTCGGGCATCTCAGGAACGGTGTAGGTGATGGTCGTTGAGGCATTGAAGGGATTGGGATAGTTCTGGCCCAGCTCGCAGGTGAGAGGAATCTCTTCCTGTTCGATGACCTCTTCGAGCGGCGCGAAGGATTTTTCCAGCACTGCCAGAGCGGCCATCCTGGCCGGGCGGTCGATGCTGATCCAGAGCGGATCGCTCTCATCGGTGTCGGCGGTTTTACCCAGGCGGCCGTGCAGCAGGTTGGGGCCTTTGTCATGGGCGAACTGACCGCTGCCTTCATCGAAGCTGTAGTAGGCGACGAGGCTCTCTTCGCTGCCGCGCGGCCGTTCGAACATCCGGTCGGCGATCTGTTCGGGCGTGAGCGCCACAGACCAGAAGCTCATCTCGTCGAGCAGTCCCTTGAAGTGGTATTCATAGACGTCGTTGTGGAGCGCGGCGCCGATGATCAGGTCGCGGATGAGGGTCCTCGGTGCGGCCTTGCCGGTTTTACTGGTCTCAAGGATGCCGTTGATGTAGAGGCTCGCGGTAGTGCCGTCGTAGGTCACCGCGACATGCACCCACTCCCGCACGGGGATGATCGAGAAGGAGGGGCCGAAGAGAGTTTGCATACGCGCGCCGCCGGGGATGGTGCTGCGCAGGGTGCCGGCCAGGCGGCCGGTATTGCTGTAGAAGGAGATGGCGTACTCGTCAAAGGTGCCTTTTTCGAGTATGCGGCTCCAGCTCTGCCCGAGCTGATGGTTCTGCATCCAGAAGGCGATGGTCATCGTACCCGAGATATTCAGGCTGGGGTGATGGGCCACCTGGAGCAGATCATCCTCGCCGTCAAAGGCCAGGGCGAAGTTTTGCGGGAGAGCCGAGATGGAGAATGGGGCATCGGAGAGATCCACGATGGCGCCGGTGGCGGAATCAGCCACCTTGATCAGGCACTGTTCCGAGGCGGTGGCGGGGATGGTCCATTCATAAGCGCCCGCAGCCGGCAGGCCGGTGGCGAACTCACTCCAGGTCCTTCCGCTGTCGGCGGAGAAGAGAAGGGCCACATGCCCGGTCAGGTATTCCGAGATCCACTCGATGGTTTCGACGCGGCCAGCCTCAAAGCTTTCGCCCCCGTTGGGAGCGGTCAGAGTGAGGGAGGGCTCCTCGCCGGCGGGGCGCACGATATGGAAGAGGGCGTCGCTGAGATCGACGGGGATCTCCGCATCTGCAGCTTTCACCTTGATCAGGCAAGAGTCGGAGAGGGTTTTCGGAACGATCCAGGTCCAGCTGCCGGTGTTGCTCTGGCCGGCGGCGATTTCAGACCAGGTGGCTCCGCCATCGAGGCTGAGATAGAGCGAGACCGGCTGATCGAAGCGGGCGCTGCTCCAGGTGATTTGGGTGGTGTCTTTCGCCGCCAGGGTCTCGCCGCCATTGGGGGCGGTGACAGTCACCACAGGCGGGGGGTTGACGATATAGAAAGGCATCCAGTTGATATCCATCGGACAGTAGCCAAGAGGCGCGGAGATGCGAATGACGCCCTCCTCGGTGACCGTGTCGGGCACGCTCCAGACGAAGGAACCGGTATTCTGCACATCCTCATCGATGAGGATGAAAGTACGGCCATAATCCAGAGAGTACTCGAGGTTGACCAGGGGGCCCATGTTGAGCGATTCCCAGGTGATCTCGAAGGGAGTGTTGCGGACGATGGCAACCGGCCCCACCAGTTCGGCAGGTTTGGTGAGATTGAGCCACTGATTGGGCTCAGGACTGTAAAAATTGGGGCGCGGATCGTTGGTGAGGGCGATGCGGTCGACGCGGCAGTAGCGCTC
>DAOOPF010000277.1:0-2508 GCA_035388125.1 bacterium
CGCGGGCGTAGATATCCTGGACCTCATCGAGGCGGAGCCACTCCTTGTAGCCGGGGTCGCGGGCAAAGCGGGTGTTGATGGAGCGGAAGCGGCTGGCGGGCTCTTGAATCTCCTCGGAGATCGAGAGGCTCAGCTCTTCATGCCGCGGCGCCACCTCGACCTCGGGCGTGTATTTGCGGCAGCCGAGGTATTTTTCGAGAAAATGGACCGCTCCGTAGACTGCACCCCGATCCGATCCGCCCAGCAGGATGATCTTGCGCTCCTCATAGCCGATGAAAAAGGCATCCTCGGAGAGCTGACTCTGCACCTGCGCCAGGCGCGCGGGCAGGCGGCGGACGGCGCCGATGAGGATCTCCTGCCCTTTTGCCGGGGAGGTCTCGCCGACGATGGGCAGCCCGGCCCCGGTCGATTTGCGCAGGTACTCCTGCAGCAGCTCCGCCGCGCGCTGCTCGGCGGCGGAGGCCTGTTCAGGAAGCACGATGCGGTACCTGGAACCCCCCTTGCGGGCCAATAGCAGAGGCGGCGATGCCTCCCTTTTCAACGCCAGGCCGGGGAGGCCGCTCTTTTTGCCCACAGGGCCGCCGGCCGCGCGGATCTCCTCCTCCGGCGGCTGCTTGTAGAGCCCCCATTCCGCCAGGGCAGGCTCGGTGCGGGAGCGGCTGATCACCAGCCGCACCCTGGCGGCCGTGACCGGCGCAAAGCGAAGTAGCCGCTTGTAGCCGGCGGTCGTGCCGTAGGCGACGCTGCGCCAGCGGCCCCCCTCCTCCACCTGCAGCTCAAAGGCCTCGATCCGCTGCCCGGAGAGAATATCCTCCTGCAGGGCCAGAACATCGAAGGTTTTCCTGGTACCCAGATCGGCGGTGAGGATGGCGCTGTGGCACCCCTCGCCGGCGCGCCAGCTCGTATTCAGGGCGCCATCCGCAAGCGTGCCGGGATCGCTGCCGCTGTCGGCGGTCAGGCGCGCCCCGGCAAGGAGATTGCTCTGAAAAGTGGCATCGAGGCGCCCGCGCATTTCGCGCAGCGCGGCGGCGTCGTTTTCGTGGATCAAGCCGCGTCGGTCGGGCGGAAAATTGAGCAGCAGCACGCAGTTGCGACCGACAGCACCATACCAGATATCGACCAGCTTTTCCGGGCTCTTGACCTGCCCGTCCTGGTCGGCATGATAGAACCAGCCCGGCCGGATCGAGACATCAGCCTCGGCGGGATACCAGACCAGCCGGCCGGCCTCCCGGATCTTTTCGCGGCTGCCGAGATCCTCCCCCGTGCGGTCGCCGGGCACAAAAGCCCGGTCGGAAGCCTCCTGCTGTGAGGAGGCGGCGATCTCCTCCGTATCCTGCGCTGCAGCGGGCAGCACGCTCCACTCGGTCATGCGGCCATAACCGGCTTCGGTGCCGACCCAGCGCACATCAGGACCCATGATGGCGATGACCGCATTGGGCTGCAGCTCGCGGATGAGACGGTACCAGGCCTGAAAATCGTAGACCTGGCGCTTGCCGTTGGGTCCCTCGCCGCAGGCTCCGTCGAACCAGACCTCGCTCACCTCGCCATAACCGGTGAGCAGCTCGCGCAGCTGGTTCATGAAAAAGGCGTTGTAGCGCGGCGAGTCACCGTAGCTCGCTTCATGACGGTCCCATGGGGAGAGATAAAAGCCGAATTTGAGGCCGTATTCCCGGCAGGCCTCCGCAACCTCTTTCACCACATCGCCCTTGCCGCTGCGCCAGGGCGATTTTTTGACCGAGTGCTCCGTCCAGGCGCTCGGCCAGAGGCAAAAACCGTCGTGATGTTTGGCGGTGATGATGATCATCTTCAAGCCCGCTTCGCTGCAGACCCGGGCCCACTGGCGCGCGTCAAAGGCCGACGGATTGAAGAGGGCGGGCTCCTCGCTCCCTTCACCCCACTCGCGATCGGTGAAGGTATTGATGCCGAAATGGGCAAAGGCGATGGTCTCGAGCTGCTGCCAGGCATACTGCCTTGGCGAAGGGGTCACCCGGGCGGCCCGGAGCACAAAGTTTTCCACCTCCGGGGCCGGCGCGGTCATCTCCCGGGCGGCAGCGGGAATGGCGAGGGCAAGCAGCAGGAAAAGGACGATGGGTCTCATGAACTCCTCTGGGATGGTTTGAAGGTGATGATTGTAGTGGTGTTCCTGGTGGTCGCAAAGCGGATGAACCCCTCCTCAAAACCGACGCGGACGGGCCGGCCGTCGTTGGTGGTGATGCGGAAGGGCTCGCCCTGCCAGCGGATGGCGCAGGGCCCCCCGTTGGCCGAATAGATGCGGGCGCGCAGGAGCCGGCCTTGCCGCCACTTGAGATCGACGGTGAAGCCGCCGCGGGCGCGCAGGCCGGTCACCTCCCCTGCAGGCCACTCCGCCGGCAGGGCGGGCAGGAAGCGCAGCATGCTGCCATGGCTCTGCAGCAGCATCTCGGCGATGCCTGCCGCGCCGCCGAAATTACCGTCGATCTGGAACGGGGGATGGGCGCAGAAAAGGTTGGGATAGGTGCCGCTGCCTCC
>DAOOPF010000278.1:0-2481 GCA_035388125.1 bacterium
GGAGCCTCTACTGGTGCGGGAGGACGCGCATCCATCTCGACCGGGTGGAGGGACTGGGCAGCTTTATCGAGCTGGAGGTGCTTCTGGCGGAAGGGGAGAGCGCCGCGGCGGGCGAGGCGGTCGCCCGGGAACTGATGCACAAGCTCGGCATCCGGGATGACCAGCTGGTCGACGGCGCCTATCTCGATCTGCTCAGGGCGGAAAGAGCTGGCGGTGTTGAATAAAATTCAGCCATATACTGTTATTAATATCAACAAGCCCGTGCCTTTGTCAGGGGGGAGAAGGCCCGCGGGGTGGGCTCCTGACGGGAAATCTCACCATATTCAGCAGGAGGAAGTATAATGGAACTGTTAATCCAGTTGCTCAGTGGTGCTCTGGGAGGCAATCTGGCTGGATCGCTCCTGAAAAAGCTCAGCCTCGGCACGATCCTGAATTCCATCGTGGGCATCCTCGGCGGCGGTTTGGGTGGACAGATTCTCAATTCGCTGGGAGCCAGCTCCGGCGGCGCCAGTTCCCTGGATCTGGCAGGGATCATCTATAACATCCTTGGTGGCGGTGTCGGCGGCGGTGTGGTGATGGCCATCATCGGCCTGATCAAGTCGCTGTTCGGCAAGAAATAGTCCTGCTTGTCATACTCTGCGGGGGCTGGCATACAGCCCCCGCACTGTTTGCCCTCTTCCCCCTGCTTATCCCTTCGCCAAATTCCTTGACTTTCGTCATATTTCTTCGCATATTGCTCCACCTTACTGCGGGTCACGTGATGTGACTGTTCAGCATAATTCCATCTGGCGTATACATGGCCATTCTTCGCACCCCCCATCCTAAATCCGCTGCCTCTTCCGGTGTGCCCGGGCTTGCCGCCCTTGTGCTCCTTTTTTGTTTCAGCCTGCTGCAAGCCCAGACCCTGCCTCCGGGGCAGTGGCCGGCGGAGTACATCGCCTGGCTGCAGGCGCGCGGGGAGCTGACCGGGCTTTCTCCTTTTCTGCAGCCCTTTGAAATCGGGGAGATCCAGCCCCGGCTGGCGGAGTCAGCCGGGGGGGAGCGTGCGGGATCCGCCGGCATGCACGCCCGCTCCCTTGACGAAATCCTGAACCGCCGGCGTCTTGAGCCCGGCGAGGCCTCGGTCGCGGTGGTTTCGGATAACCGCCTGCTCAAAGAGCCCTTCGCAGGCACGCTGCCCGGTGAAGCCATCTTTAATCCGGCCGATGCGTGGCTCTACTACGGCCGCCAGCGCCTCGAACTCGCCTGGCGTCCCAAATCCTGGCTGCAGCTCTTCAACACCATGCTCCTCGACAACCGTCTGGACGAGCACCCCGGTTATGTCGGCATCCTGCAGGAGGGCTTTGCCTCCTACACCGAGCGCGCCGGCGTTCGGCTGCAGCACGACGGTTTTTCCGTCATGATCGGCCGGGAGTACCTCCGCATCGGCCCCGGCTTCGATGCGAGCCTGCTGGTCTCGCCCTGGAGCCGTCCGCTGGACCAGATCGCCCTCGGCTGGCGCAACCGCTGGCTGCGCTATGATTTCGTCACCGCCTCTCTTGATCCCTCGCCCTGGCTGCTGGAAGGAGGGGGCCCGCGCAACCGCTATATCAGTCTGCACCATCTGCAGGTGCGGCCCCTGAAGCGGCTCTACCTCGGCATCGGCGAGGCGATGCTCTACACCGGCAGCGCTCCGGCGTTCAACTATCTCAATCCTTTTCTGGCCTGGTACGGCGAGATCACCAATGGTCCCGTCGGCGGCAACATCATGGGCAGCCTTCATATCGCCGCCCTGCCGTGGGATCATCTGACCCTCCATGCGGACCTTCTCATCGACGACATCCAGCTCGAGAAGAGCGGTCCCGGCGATCTCGAGCCCGCGGAATACGGCCTCATGGCCGGCCTGCGCTGGGCCGATCCCCTGACCATCCGCGGCGGCGATCTGATCCTTGAGTACACGCGCATCACCAACCGCACCTTCAACGGCGAGGGCGGGCCCTGGGAGCGGTGGCTGCATCGCAACGAGCCCATCGGCCATTTCCTCGGCAATGATTTCGAGCGCTGGCTGGCCGGTTTCTCCTGGTGGCCGGTGCCGGCCCTGCGCGCCGCGTTGACCCTCGATCTGCGCCGGCGCGGCGAGGGGCGCATCGACAAACCCTTCGACCGTCCCTGGCTCGATACCCCTCCCGGCGGCGAGTACAGCGAGCCATTCCCGACGGGAGTGGTCGAGGAGAGCGGACGCTTCACCCTGGATCTGAGCTGGCAGCCGCGGACCGCCGTGCGCGCCCACGCCCGCATCGGCTGGTGCGATGTCGCCAGTCTCAACCATGTCATCGGGGTGAACCGCAGTGAGTGGATGGGAGGTCTGGGGCTGGAGGTGGACGTGAGGCGCAAGTTCCGCCTGGAGTAGCGCCCTCTCCGGAAGTAGTGAGGAAACGCGGACGGGACCGGATGACGTCATGCCAGCACCACCGGCGGCGCGCATCCTCTTCGCCCGGGAGA
>DAOOPF010000279.1:0-2424 GCA_035388125.1 bacterium
GTGGTTCCCCTGCTCCACTGGCTGATGAAACGCTCCACAATGGCCGCCGGATCGCCGTCAAGCTCTTCCGGCAGCCGGTCAATATAGTCATCTCCCATGAACATAATGGCTCCTGTGCGGGCATGAAATGGACAAGTGCAGGAACCGGGTATAGCCAGGCCACAGTTCTACCCAGTCCGCGCCACAGTTTTACGCGTTTGTGCTGGAAAGCGGCCATCTTATCAGCCGCCCCTCCCTATCAGGCAAGGTTCATGCCAGCGGAGTTCAAAGGGCGCACTACGGTGATCTTTTTTCATGGCCAGGCGGGCGGTCCGGTGGCAAAACAGCTGGAAAATTGCGGAGAAGAATCAAGCGTAAATGCAGGTACCCACGCAAAGGCGAGGAGTTGATCATGAAGACACTCTATCTGCTGCGGCACGGCAAGGCTGATCGTCCGGCCGGCATGCTTTCAGACAAGGAGCGGCCCCTCCTCAAACACGGCGTCGAGGAGACGGCCAAAATATGCCGCAAAATGGCCCGCAAAGGGATGATTCCCGAGGCGATCATCGCCAGCACGGCCGTGCGCGCCCGGCAGACAGCCGAGGCAGCTGCCCGGGAATTGGATTTTGACCGGGAGAGAATCGAGACTGCGGAGGTAATCTATGGAGCCGAGGCCAATGAGCTCGGCCTTTTCCTGCGCCATCAGAGCGACGACCGCACCTCCCTGATGCTGGTGGGGCACAATCCCGGACTGGAGGATCTGGCCGGGCTGCTGGGAAATGAGCAGGCCGGACATCTGCCGACCGGCGGGGTGATCGTGCTCCGCCTGGCCATTACGAGCTGGAGCGATCTGACCCCCGGCTGCGGCAGCATCACCGCCCGGCTCTATCCCTGAACCGGAGATGACCGGACCGCCCTCCGGTCAGAGCAGCCGCTTGAGCACATCAGCAAGACGTTCATACTGGGAGAGCGAATTGTAGATCTGCGCTGAAATGCGCAGCAGGCGTTCCGGCGGGCGGGGGAACCAGACCACCGGCACGTCGATCTGCCAGTGCTGAAAGAGCTCCTCCTGCAGCGGATCGACATAATAGGGCGGCAGGGGATCCGGAAGGGCAGCGCCCGCAGGCAGAGGCAGTGATGCCATGGCGCCGATCATCTCCTCCGGACAGGGGGGCTTGATATGGAGGGCTTCACAGAGGAGCTGACGCGCGTCAACAGCGAGCTGGCGGTTGCGGCGCATGATCTCCGGCCATCCGCCCTCGACCAGGTTGCCCATGAACTTGAGCGCGGAGGCGACGGCGAGATAGGCGCTGTTGTCCCGGGTGCCGGCCCAAAAGAATTCGTGCTGAAAGGGATTGACCGGCGGGGCGACCTCCTCCGCGAGATGGCTGATGGCGAGGGGATGGATTCGCTCCTGGAGTTCACGGCGGACATGGAGAAAAGCCGCTCCCTTGGGGGCGCAGATCCATTTATGGCAGTTGCCGGTGTAGTAATCGGCATCAATCTCGTGGAGGTTGAGCGGCAGCATGCCGGGCGCGTGGGCTCCGTCGACCAGGGTGATGATATTGCGGCGGCTGAGTTCGCTGACCAGCTCCCGGACGGGCATGATCATGCCGGTCGGACTGGTGACATGATCGATCAGGGCCAGCCGCGTCCGCGGGGTTATCGCATCGAGAACGGCGTCGATGATCTGCTCGGGGAATTCGAGCGGAAAAGGCAGCTTCGCCACCACCAGCCGCGCGCCATCGCGCCGGGCGGTGAAGGCCATGGCGTTGCGGCAGGCGAAATAGTCCTGGTTGGTGGTCAGCAGCTCATCCCCCCGCTTGAAGGAGAGCGAGCGCAGCACGGTATTGACGCCGTGAGTCGCATTGGGGACGAAGACAAGATCGTCCGCTGCGGCATGAAGAAACTGCGCCAGGGCGGCGCGTGCGGCGGCGTGATGGGCGGCCATCTCGATGACCTGGAAGCGCCAGGGACTCGATTCGAGCTTCCAGCGGAAACTGTCCTGCACCTCGAGCACCGCCTTGGGGCAGGCGCCGAAAGAACCGTGATTGAGATAGGCGATATCCGCGCGCAGACGCCAGTGACGCGCAAATTCTGATCCCCTGATCAAGGCCAGGGTATCACTCATTTCTCATTTTCCTTCCTGCTTCCGGCTTTGTGCCGGTTAAATTCCTCCTCGCCCCCCTCCCGGCCGCTAACCCGGCTGCGGCTAAAGGATCCGTCTGACATTCCGGCCGAACCATTTGACCATCTGCTTGTAGCTCTCTTCCCTCCCCATTCTGGCCGCAGCCAGGGTGTGCAGGGCCTTGACGAACCCGTCCATTTTTTTCAGCTGGCCGGGTTCCGGGCTGCCGAGGATCGAGATATGGATCCGGTCGGACGGCAGCAGAGCGGCCAGTTCCAAAAGGGCTCCGGGATCATCCTCCGGCCGGCAGCGCAGCA
>DAOOPF010000280.1:0-2405 GCA_035388125.1 bacterium
CGCGCGTCAAGCTGCTCGGCACCGGCGGCACCATCGCCAGCCGCCTCGACTACCGTACCGGCGCGGTGATCCCCGCCTTCTCGCCGGGCGAGCTCTATGGCTCCGTGCCCGAACTGGCCGACATCTGCAACCTTGAGACCGAAAAACTCTACGGCGTCTTTTCCGAAAACATGGGACCCGAACAGTGGATCGGCACGGCGCAGGCGATCGGCCGCGAGATCGAAAAGGGGGTGCAGGGCATCGTCATCGGCCACGGCACCGACACCATGCACCATACCGCGGCCATCCTCTCCTTCATGGTGCAGAACTCGCCCGTGCCCATCGTCATGGTGGGCTCGCAGCGCTCCTCCGACCGCCCCTCATCGGACGCCGCCCTCAACCTCATGCACAGCGTCAAGACCGCCGCCGAATCCGATATCGCCGAAGTGATGGTCTGCATGTTCGGCCCGACCTCCGATGTCTACGGCCTCCTCCACCGCGGCACCCGTGTGCGCAAAATGCACTCCAGCTACCGCTCCACCTTCCGCACTATCGGCGATCTCCCGCTCGCCATGGTCAGCCGCGACCGCATCACCCCGCTGCGCCAGGACTATAAGCGCAGGCGCAATGACCGCGAGGTGACCATCAACACCGCCTTCGAGGAGAAGGTGAGCATCGTCTACTACTATCCCAACATGAAGCCCGATATCATCGACGCCCTCATCGACAACGGCTACCGCGGCATCATCATCGCCGGCACCGGGCTCGGCCATGTCAACAAACCCCTCTATCCCGCCCTCAAGCGGGCGCAGGAGAACAAGATCGCCGTCTATATGACCGTGCAGACGCTCTGGGGCTATGTGCAGATGTATGTTTACGACACCGGGCGGGACATGATGGAACTGGGAGTGACGCCGATGGCCAACATGCTGCCGGAAGTGGCCTACGTCAAGCTGGGGTGGGCGCTGGGGCAGAGTGATGATCTTGAAGAGGTGCGCAGAATCATGTACGCACCGGTCAACGGAGAGATCACCGAACGCGAGCCCTCGAACGGCTATCTGATTTTCCAGGGCGGGATCCCCGAGGTGGAGGAGTTCATCTCGAGGATCAAGAAATAGCGGGCCGTCGCCCCCGCCGGCCGCCCGTTTTTTACCGTGACGGAAACCCCCTCCGCCCGGCCTCCTGCCGCTCTCTCCGCTTATGCGGTGTTGAGTTCCTTCAGGATGGTCTCGATCTCCGCCCGGAATGATTCGGGCGCCATCAATACCCCCCAGCCCTTCTGCATCTGAAAGATGCCATCATAGGCCGAGTCATGAAAGGAGCGCACCACGTGCGGGATGTTCCGTTCCCTGAGCGCTTCGGTGAGCACCTGGGCTTCGATCTCATTCTTCAGGGTCATGATTTTGCTGAAATCCGTCATACCTTCCCTCCTTGCTGTTCAGATCTGCCATTTTTTCAAGTTTGCTCTGCAGGGTGCTGCGCGGAAGCTTTAACCGGCGCGCGGCCGCGCTGATATTGTGGCCGCATTCGCGCAAGGCCCGGGCGATGATTTCCCTCTCCCGGCTGAGCATGTAGCTGTCGAACGACTCCCAGGCGGCCGGATCGTCCGTTTTCTGCGTTGCGGCCTTTTCCCGGCGGCCGCCGCCCGCGTTTACGGCCGGCATATAGTCCATCTCCTGCGGCAGGGCGAGAAGGCGCTGGATGGTGTTCTCCAGTTCGCGGACGTTGCCGGGCCAGTCGTAGGCCATCATTTTCTGCAGCATCTCCGGAGTGACCTCGACCGGCCGGTCGCCGCGATGGTGTTTGGCGATGAAATGGTCGATGAGCAGGGGAATGTCCTCCCGCCGCTCGCGCAGTGGGGGCAGCGTCAGGGCGATGATGTTGATCCGGTAATAGAGGTCCTCCCGGAAGCTGTTCTCCCGCACCATCTGGAGGAGATTGGCCTTGGTGGCACAGACGACCCTGAAATTGACCGGTACGCTCTCCTGTCCGCCGATGGGTTGAATTTCGTGCTCCTGCAGGACGCGCAGCAGCTTGACCTGGAGGCGCATGGGCAGATCGTCGATGTCATCGATAAAGAGGGTGCCGTCATGGGCGCGTTCGATATAGCCGAGATGGCGCTTGTGCGCACCCGTGAAGGCGCCTTTTTCATGGCCGAAGAGTTCACTCTCGAGCAGGCTCTCGGGCAGCACAGCACAGTTGACCGCCACGAAGGGGCCCTTGCCGCGCTCGCTGTTCTGGTGGAGAAAATGGGCGACCAGTTCCTTGCCGGTGCCGCTCTCGCCCTCGATCAGCACGGTGTGGTCGGTGGCCGCCACCGAGCGCAGGGTCTTGACCAGCTTTTGCATCACCGGAGCGCTGCCGATGATTTCGCGGCCCTCGTAGCGGGTGATCCGTTTCTTGAGCTGGATGTTCTCGCTGATCAC
>DAOOPF010000281.1:0-2402 GCA_035388125.1 bacterium
AGGAAGCCAGTCCCAACAACATTTCTGTCCTGCCCCGTTTCGCTTCGGCCCATCCTGCCGGCGCGAGGGAGGCGGCTGCCGCCACCACACCGGCGGTTTTGAAGAATTCTCGACGATTCTGCGCTCTGGACATGAATGGCCTCACTTGTTTGATTGGATCTACTGGTCAAAATTTGTTCGAGCTGGCCGCGCTGCGCCGGAAAGCCGGCCGTGCTGCATCGGGAAGCCGGTGGCAGACTGTCTTCTGGCAAAACCCTGGCAATCGATATCAGCGTCAACGATCATCTGAATTGCCCGTTGCTGACGAAACCTATCCTGCGACTGTCCGGGGACCAGCTCGGAACGTTGATCGATCCCTGGCCGCCGTAGAGATAGGCGATCACTCTGGGTTCCCCGCCTGTCGCGGGCATCAGGCGCAAATAGACCCGCTGATAAAAGGGATGCTGGTCCGCAGGGACCTCCTGCGGGAATGAAAGAAAGGCTATCCACTTGTTGTCAGGCGAGACGTGCGGAAACCAGTTGTTCAGATCATCAAAAGTCAGCTGCTGCTGATTTTTTCCGTCCGGATCCATCCGCCAGATCTGCATCTTGCCGGTGCGGCTGGAGCAAAAAAAGATGGACCTGCCATCGGGAGCATACTCTGATCCGTCGTCGAGGCCCCGGGATGTCGTCAGCCGGATTTCACGGCCGCCCTCGGCCGGGATTTTGTAAATATCGAATTCACCGTCCCGCTCACCGGTATAGACCAGAAATCTGCTGTCGGGGGACCACCCGTGCAGGTATGACGGGCTTTTCGCGGTGACCCTCGTGGGCGTGCCCCCGGCAGCGGGCAGGGTGTAGACCACGGATTCTCCCCCGCTCTCTTTTGCATGATGGCTGATGCCGATAAGCCGCCCGTCGAAGCTCAGGACATGGTCGTTGTTGTTCCGGTCAGCAAAACCGGTGTTCAGGAGCGATGAGACCCCGGTCCGGATGTCGGACTGGTAGAGGAGCCCCTCCGCATTGTAGATCAGAGCGCTGCCGTCCGGGGTCCAGTTCGGGGCCTGCCAGGAGTGGTCTGATCCGGCCAGCACATGCCTCTTTCCGCTCTCGACCTCCAGGATCTCAAGAAGACTGCCCAGATAGTCCCGGTATTGCACCAGCGTATCCGGGGCCGTATTGAAGATCCGGACATTGGTGAATTCAACCTCCTCGGAAATGGTGTCGTTGTGGGAACAGATGAAAAGGCCGGCCAGCAGATTATCCGGGAGGTTCACATTCTCGAGGTTCTGCGCCTCATACCTGTCGCCGAACCGTGCGGCCGACATCGTGAAGAGATTGCCCTTCTTTTCGAGCTGCACTACATCCGGACCGGTTACGGAAAATCTGATCTCCTGGACATCTTCGTCCCCGGCCTTCCTATACTGCAGGCAGGTCAGGCCGTCCCCGTGAACGGTGCAGGCGACCATGGCAGCGCTGGCTCGCTGCGACTCCCGGATCATGATGCCGGTCTTGCGATGGGGTTCATGGCCGGTGCTTATCCATGAGAGCCGTGTTTGCAGGATGAAATCGCCATTCATCTGCTTCCAGAGGAAAGAAAAGCTGTCCCTGGCGAACCAGATATTGGCGCCGGAACCGGAGAGTCGGACCATTTGTCCAGGTTCATGGCAGCTGACGGAGCCCGGGATGCCGGGTGAGCCAATGTCCGAAAAGCCATCAAATATTCCGATCCTGGAATGAGGCATCTGTGCGTTGAGCAAGAGCGGCGTCATGCAGGCACAAACCAGTGCGCCGGCAAGGCTGACGAGGGTGCGAAGGGGAATGATCATGCTGGTGTTCCTTTTTCAACGGGATAAATGCCACAGATTCTACGATTGTGTCACTGGTTTACAGCCGATGGATTCTGAGCGAGGTCTCTTGCGGCAAAGCAGCCTGGATGATATCAAAACTCCGGCGCTCAGCGTCCGCCCCAGCCCCACTGCAGGTCGATGAGGGGCCCGAGCAGATGCCACTGCGTGCCAAAGGGATATTCCCCCCAGGTGAGTTTATACCCGAGTCCCAGCTGCACCCTGCTGCTTTTATCCCACAGCAGCATGCCCTTGTGTTCGAGCGCCCAGTTTTCATCGCCACCGGGGGTGTAAAAGAGGTCGCCGTCCACCAGGTAGAGCCAGCGGCGGCCGAGGCGGCCCATCCCTTCGATGCCGCTGCGCCAGGTATATTCCTGATAAAACGGCTGGAGCCGCGGGAAGACCAGCGGCAGATCAATGGTCGTCCGATGGTCGAGTGCGCTGGAGCGAAAGAGACACAGACTGATCCCGGCTTTAAAAGTGATGAGATGGGCGTTGCCGAGGGGGCGAGTGATCAGTATTTCACTGGTCCATGCGCCCATGTTGGGGATCTCGAATTCGGGCGAAAGGATGCCG
>DAOOPF010000282.1:0-2396 GCA_035388125.1 bacterium
CACCAATGTAGCGGGCCTGCAAGGTCAGGATGGTAACCGGACCCTCTTTCCGTTCGATCACTTCCATAGGGGTCTCCTCGATTGCCGCTTCAGGCGTCAGCGGGCTGCGCGCGCCGCCGTCTTCAGGGCCTTCTTCCGATCCTGATAAAGATTCCAGTCAAGCACCAGGGTGCTGGCGACGAAGACCGACGAGTAGGTACCGATCACGGTGCCGAAGAAAAGCGCCAGGGAAAAGCCGTGGATCACCTCGCCGCCCATGAAGATCAGCACCAGCAGCACCACCAGGGTCGAAACGCCGGTGAGCAGGGTGCGGCTCAGGGTCTGGTTGACACTGGTATTCATCACCGTGGCCATGGATTCGCGGCGCATCAGCTTGAGATTCTCACGGATGCGGTCATAAACCACGATGGTGTCGTTGATTGAATAACCGACAATCGTCAAAAATGCGGCCAACGCCGTCAGCGACAGCTCCAGTCCCAGGATGGTATAGATACCGAGCACAAAAATGACGTCATGAAAGATCGATATCACCGCCGTCACGGCAAACTTGAATTCGAAGCGCCAGCTGATGTAGATCAGCATGCCGATGAGGGCGACGAGGATGGAGTAGTAGGCGCCGCGGCGGAGCTCTCCGCCGATCTTGGGGCCGATCTGGGTGACGCTGAGGATTTCGTAGGGGTGGTCCGCCAGGTTACTCTTCAGCTCCTGCAGGACGATATCGCCGGCCTTGGCCTCATCCCCCATCTGTGCGATGCGGATGATGAAGGTGTTGTTCACCTTTTCGCCCAGGTTCTTGATCTCGGCATCACCATAACCGGCTCCGCTGATGGCGCTGCGGATCTGGCCCGGCTCGGTGGGGGTGTTGAATTTAACCTGCAGCGAGGTGCCGCCCGTAAAATCGATGCCGTAGTTAGGGCCGTGCACAAGCAGGTAGCCCAGGCTGATGAGGAAAGTGATGATCGAAAAGGCATAGGCGTACTTGCGTATGCCGATGAAGTCAAAATTGGTTTTCTTGAAAAATTCCATACTCGCACTATCTCCTTGAGGAAAAGGCCATGCCAGCCCGATTAAATGCTCAGTTTCTTCACGCCGAAGCGGATGGTCGCGAGATCGAGGATCAGGCGCGTGACGTAAATGGCGGTGAACATACTCACGAGAATACCGATACAGAGGGTCACCGCAAAACCCCGCACGGAGCCGGTGCCGAAGGTGTAGAGCACTGCGCCGGTGATCAGGGTAGTGATATTGGAATCGAGGATGGTGATCAGGGCGCGGCCGTACCCCTGTTCGATCGCCGCGCGCGTGGTCTTGCCGCCGCGCAGCTCCTCACGGATACGCTCGTTGATGAGCACGTTGGAATCGATGGCCATGGCCACGGAGAGGATGAAACCGGCGATGCCCGGCAGGGTGAGGGTGAAACCGAAGCCGGCCATGATCGCCAGCACGAAAAGGGAGTTGAGGATCAGCGCGAAATCGGCGACCAGGCCCACCAGATTGTAATAGAGGACCACGAAAATCATCACCAGCAGAATGCCGATCAGAGCGGACTTGGCTCCCTTGCTGACCGAATCCTGGCCGAGCGAGGGACCAACCGTATCTTCCTGGAGCACCTTCACCGGGGCCGGGAGGGCGCCGGCGCGAAGCACCAGCGCCAGATCCTGCGCCTCCTCCATGCTGCCCATGCCGTCGATGCGGGCGCTGCCGGAGGGAATCTTTTCCTTGATGTTCGGGGCCGATTCGACGCGGCCGTCGAGCACAATCGCCAGCTGCTTGCCGACATTCATGCCGGTCACCTTGGCAAAGGTCTTGGTTCCTTCAGGATTCAGTTCCATATGGACCTCCGCCTGTCCGGCGCTCAGGCTCTGGGAGCCGCCGTCGATCTGGACGTCCGCATTGCTGAGCATGGAGCCGAGCAGTTCGGCCTCTTTCTTGACGACATAGAGACGTTCGAAGGACTGGTCGCCCATGGCTACCTCGCGGGTGCCCCAGAGCAGTTCGACATCGCTGGGGATGGCCGCCTGCACCTCGGGCAGCTGCAGAGCACGCTGGACCGCGCGTCTGTTCTGCGACGGCACGGAGACTACATCGGAATAGCGCCCGGGCAGCCCGCGCAGAAGCGAGGTAAAGGGTTTTTCATCAAAGGTCGCCTGATCCACCACGATCGAAGTGTCTTCGCCGGACTCACTGGTGGTCTGGTCGCCGAAGAGTTCATTCAGGCTGAGCTGTTTCTCTGCGGCCTTGTCGCCGGTGGTGATGGCGGTGTCGGTCTTGACCGCAGCCACATCGACCCCCTGACGCTTGGCGCGCAGGGCCTTGTCGATATCATTCAGTATCGACCAGACAATCTCGGGGTCCTTCACCAGCTTGAACTCGAGCAGGGCTGTGGTGCCGATGAC
>DAOOPF010000283.1:0-2340 GCA_035388125.1 bacterium
GCAGCAGCATCACCCAGATCTTCACCCGCAACAGCCTCGACCGCCCCGAATTCCCCACCGCGGGATCGGAAGTGACTCTGACCAACGAGCTCAGCGGGACTTTTTTGGGCGGCAATGTCGATTTCCACAAACACACGCTGCGTATGGACTGGTTCATGCCCGCCTACTGGAAGTTCGTGCTCTATTCCAGCTTTCAGGCCGGCTATATGGAGACCATCGGCGACAAATCCAGCATCCCTTATCTCGAATACTTTTTCATGGGTGGCGACGGTCTCTCACGTTCGATACCCTTGCGCGGCTATGATGACCCGCTCGGTGAAAGCACTTCTTACATTGAATCAGGAGGCAAATCCTATCTAAAATATACCGCCGAATTGCGCATCCCGATCGCCCCGAATCCCACTATATTCGCGCTGATCTTCGGCGAAGCGGGCAAGGTGTGGTCCGATTTCCGCCATGCCGACCCCTTCACCATGAAGCGTTCGGTTGGTATCGGCGGCCGCGTCTATATGCCCATGGTCGGCATCATCGGTTTCGATTACGGCTATGGCTTCGACCGCGTGGATGCGAACGGCAATTCCGATCCCAAATGGAAGATGCATTTCGTCTTCGGACGCAGCTTCTGAGTCACCAAAAAAGCAAGCAATCCCTATCCAAATACCAGGAGGTTAACGTGAAAAAAATGAAATGGGTTGTTCTGGCTGTTGTTATGGTCGCCTTGACTGCTGGTACGGCTTCCGCACAGAAACTGGCCTACATCAACTCCCAGAAGATCATTGCATCCTACAAAGAAGCTCAGGATGCCCAGGAGCGCCTGAACAAAATCAGTGCCGGCTGGGAAGAAGAGGCCAAACTCATGCAGAAGCAGTTCCAGGAACTCGGCGAACAGCTCGAATCCCAGTCCCTGCTTTTGAGCGACGAGCGCAAGGCTGAGAAGCAGCAGGAGCTGCAGAATCTGTACCAGAAGATTCAGCAGTATCAGGCTGAAAAATGGGGCCAGACCGGCGAGCTCTACAAGAAGCAGGAAGAGATGATGCAGCCCATTTTCGACAAGGTCAATGCGGCCATTAAAAAGATCTCCGAAGAGCAGAGCTATGATTTTGTCTTCGACAGCATCAACGGCAATATTGTCTACGCCAGCCCGAAGCAGATCGATCTGACCGACGAGGTCCTTGCTGAACTGGAAAAGGGGCTGCCGGCCAAGACAACCCCCAAAACACCGCGCTGATCCTTTCTCCGGCATGGCCGGAGGGGCCTCCCCGATGATCGGTCGGGAGCGGCAAAACACGGATACTGGCAGGAGCCTGGTCCCGGCTGCGGCCGGGACCAGCGCCGGTTTTTGAAACCGGCGGTGCCCCCGCTATTCCGTGTTTGGTTTTTTTAGGGCGCCTCAGCGCGCCCTCTTCCCGGCCGCCGGGTGCGCGCCCGGCGCGCTGGAATAGGTTGTCATGCCCCGTTGTTATCATGCACAAACGACCCCTTTTAAGGAATTTCGATGGCCTTCAGCCTTGCAGAGATCGCTTCCTGGATCAACGCCGTCGTCGATGGCGATGAAACGCTGGAGATCACCGGCCTGGCCAAGATCGAAGAAGCCGGACCCGGCGAACTGACCTTCATCGCCAATCCCAGGTATGAAAAATATCTCAGCGATACCGCCGCCGCGGCGGTCATCGTGTCCAAAGAATTTCCTGCCAGTACCAGAACCCTGCTGCGCTGCGACGATCCCTATTACGCCTTTATGCTCCTGGTCGAGCGCCTCTACGGCGGGCCGCCGCGGCTGCCCGCGGGGATCCATCCCGGCGCGGTGATCGCGGAGGGATGCCGTATCGATCCCTCCAGCGCGATCGGACCCCTGGTCGTCATCGGCCGCAACTGCACGATCGGGCCGGATGTCCAGCTCCATCCCGGGGTCGTACTCGGCGATGAGGTGCAGGTCGGCTCCGGTTCCATACTCTATGCCAACGTCTCGGTGCGCGAACGCTGCCGCATCGGGGAGCGGGCGATCATCCACTGCGGCGCGGTGATCGGATCGGATGGATTCGGCTTTGCTTTCAAGGAGGGGCGCTACCACAAGATCCCCCAGACCGGCATCGTCGTCATCGAGGATGACGTTGAAATCGGCGCCAACACGACCATCGATCGCGCCACCCTCGGCGCCACCCTTATCCGCACGGGTGTCAAACTCGATAATCTCATCCAGATCGCCCATAATGTCGAGATCGGCAGCCATACCGCCATCGCCGCCCAGGTGGGAATCTCGGGCAGCTCCCGGGTGGGCGGCTACGTCCGGATGGGCGGTCAGGTCGGCATCTCGGGCCATCTCCACATCGGCGACAACGT
>DAOOPF010000284.1:0-2302 GCA_035388125.1 bacterium
ATGTCCGGTCATCTCAGCTGCCTCGAGGAGGGCGTTTGGCGGGACCATTGGTTCGACCGGCGGATAGCAGTGCACTCCGAAGTCACAGCCATGATCGAGATGACCGACGATGATCTTTGGTTTGGCACCTTCGGCGACGGACTGCGCCGCTTCACCCGGGGGCGCTTCCACCAGGAAGGCATCCCCCCGGAACTCCGGCACGACGGCATCACCCTCCTTTACCGGGACCGGGAGGGGATTATCTGGATCGGCTCGGACAACCAGGGTCTCTACCGCTATGCCGATGGGCGCTATACCCGCTACACCGAGCAGGAGGGCCTTTTCGCCGGCCGCATCTTCGCCATCCTCGAGGATGACAGCTCCAATTTCTGGTGCAGCAGCAACAAGGGGGTCTTCAAGGTCGCCAGAGGAGCCTTTGCGGATTTTTCGGCGGGCCGGATTGCTAAAATCACCTGCCGGGCCTACGGCCAGCTCGATGGCATGCGCGAGGCTGAATGCAACGGCCGCCGGCAGCCCTCGGGATGGAGAAGCCCCGACGGCCGCCTCTGGTTCACCTCTATCGCCGGCTTCGTCTCGGTCGACCCCAACCATCTGCCGCACAATCCTTCGCCGCCCCCCGTTTACGTCGAGACCCTGCGGACGGAGGACTCGCTCCATGCCTGCGGCTCGGGGGCTCTGCGGCTGGCCGCCCGCGAACGTGATCTCCGCATCCGCTACACCGGACTCAGTTTCGCTGTGCCGGAACGGGTGCGGTTCCGCACCCGGCTCGAGGGGTATGACAAGGAATGGCATGACGCCGGCAGCCGCCGCGAGGCCGCCTATACCAATCTCCCGCACGGCAGTTTTACCTTCCGGGTTTCGGCCTGCAACAATGACGGCGTCTGGAATGAAGCGGGGGCAGCGCAGCTCTTTGTCATTCCCCCATTCTGGTATGAAACCTGGTGGGCCCGGCTCGGCTATCTTGGCTTCGCTGCGGGGGCTCTGACGTGGGTGGCACACCGCTACTACCGCCGTCTTTTTCTCAAGCAGCAGCTCGCCCTGAAGAGCGAACACGCGGCCAGACTGGAGGAGCTGGATGCGGCCAAGTCGCGCTTCTTCGCCGGCATTTCCCACGAGTTCCGTACTCCCCTGACCCTGATCGAAGTGCCGCTTCAGGAGCTGGCGCAGGAGAAAAGGGGCGACGGCCGCTCGGCCCTCTATGCGATGATGCTGCGCAATACCCGCCGGCTGCAGAACCTGGTCGAGCAGTTGCTCAATCTGGCGCAGATGCAGTCCGGGACTCTGACGCTGCAGGCCAGGCCGGTTGAGGTGCTGCCGTTTTTGCAGAGCATCGTCGCCGCTTTTGAATCGCTGGCGCGGCGCCGCCGGATCCGGCTCTCACTGGCGCAGGTGCCGGGTGACGCGCCCGCCGGCAGTCCGCTCATCGCCTGGCTCGACACCGGCAAGATGGAGAGGGTGATCATCAACCTGCTCGACAATGCCCTGAAATACACCCCCGGCGGCGGCAAGGTCAAGGTGACGCTGGCGGGACCGCTCCCCGGCAAGAAACAGCCCTCGATCAGGATTTCGGTGGCTGATACCGGACCGGGCATCCCGCAGGAAGCCCTGCCCCATCTCTTTGAATATTTTTATCGCTACCGGGACGAAACCCGGACTGCGGCCCAGGGCACGGGAATCGGTCTGGCGGTCTGCCGGGAGATGGTAAAGCTTCATCACGGTGAGATCGGGGTCGAGAGCGCAACGGGCAAGGGCTCTGTTTTCACCGTTCTCCTGCCGATGGGCAAAGAGCATTTGCGGCCGGAGGAGATCGCGGCTGAGAAGCAAAGTCCGGCGCGGCCGGCGATCAATCGCTCCACAGAGAATGGCGATCAAGTTGTATCACTGCCGCAGCTGGAGCCGGAATCCGCAGCGGGCCGCAAGACCATTCTGATCGTCGAAGACAACAGCGACATGCGCGCGCTGCTGCGCCGTCTGCTGGGAGAGCGCTACCGTCTCCACGAGGCCCGCGATGGGGCCGAGGGAGTGCGCATGGCGCTGATGGAGCTGCCGGATCTGATTCTCAGCGATGTCATGATGCCCGGCATGGACGGCTACCAGCTTTTACGCGCCCTGCGGGCGGACGACCGGACCAGCCATATCCCCGTTTTGCTGCTGACCGCCCGCGGCGGCGGCGAGGACAAACTGGCGGGCTTGGGCCTGGGCGCGGCCGACTATCTCATCAAACCCTTCGATCGCGAGGAGTTGGATCTGCGCATCCGCAATCTGCTGTCACAGCAGGAGCAGACCCGGGAGAGCGTCCGCC
>DAOOPF010000285.1:0-2287 GCA_035388125.1 bacterium
AGATCATCGAAATGGATGACGCGGGTGCCGCGGCCCTTCATCTGCTCGAAATAGTTGCGGCTCTTGACGTCGCGCATGAAGAGCAGGCATTCCAGCGGCCGCACGTCGGTGCCGGTGGCGATCATGTCCACGGTCACGGCGATGCGAGGATGGTAATCGTTGCGGAACTGCGCCAGCACCGATTTGGGATCCTCGCCGGCCTTGTAGGTGATCTTTTTGCAGAAGCGGCTCTCCTCATTGAACTCTTCGCGCACAATGCGGATGATGTCGTCGGCATGGCTGTCGGTTTTGGCGAAAATCAGGGTCTTGGGCACCTCAAATTCGCCGCTGCCGTCAATGCGGTCGGGGAACATCTCGGGCAGATGCTCCCTGAAGGTGCGGATCACGGTGCGAATCTGCGAGGGGTTGACGATATCGGCATCCAGCTGCTGCGCGGAGTAGGTCTCGTCCTCGTCCTGCAGCGCGTAGCGCTTTTTACGGGTGAGGCGGTCGCGGTGCTCCACATAGGCGCCCTTCCACAGGGTGGCGCCGCGGCGGGTGATGGCTGTGTCGATGAGGTAAACATCATAGCCGACGTTGACGCCATCGGCCACGGCCATCTCGTGCGAGTATTCCGAGACCACGTTCTGCTGGAAATAGGCAAAGGTGCGGTTGTCCGGCGTGGCGGTGAGTCCGATCTGAAAGGCATCGAAATAATCGAGCACCTGCATCCACAGGTTATAGATGCTGCGGTGGCATTCGTCGATGATGATGAAATCGAAAAACTCGACCGGCAGTTTCGCATTGTACTCCACCGGAGGCACTTCTCTGGGCTGCCATCCTCTTTCGTTGGGATTTTCCTCTTCGGCGCTCTCGTCCAGCTCCTCGCCCTTGAGAATGGCGTAAAGCCGCTGAATGGTGCTGATATAGACCTGGTTGTCGCCGGGGATGTGGCGCGATTTGAGGCGGTGCACGCCATAGAGTTCGGTGAATTTGCGGTTGTCGTCGCCGGGCAGATAGGACATGAACTCCTGCTCCGCCTGCTCGCCGAGGTTGCGGGTGTCGACGAGAAAGAGGATTTTGCCGGCCTGGGTGTATTTGAGCAGCCGGTAGATGGCGGTGATGGCGGCAAAGGTCTTGCCCGCGCCGGTGGCCATCTGGATCAGGGCGCGCGGTTTGTTCTGCTGGAGCGATTTCTCCAGCGCCGCAATGGCGTTGAACTGGCACTCGCGCAAGCCATGGGGCGGCAGTACGGGCAGATTGCGGAAGGAGTCGCGCAGAGAGTTTTGCTTTTTCAGCCAGGTGTGGAGTGTCTCGGGACGATGAAAGGAAAAGAGGCTGCGGGCGCGAGGTTTGGGATCGCGGAAATCGGTGAAAGTGGTCAGCTCTCCGGTGCTGAGATAGACAAAAGGGAGCTTTTCATTGTTGAGGTATTTCAGCCGGGCGGCGGCATACTCTTCGGCCTGGTCTTCATGGGTCGAGAGATTGTGGCCCTCGCCCTCGCGTTTGGCCTCGATGACGCCGGCGGGTTTACCATGGACGAAGAGCAGATAGTCGGCGGGGCCGGCGTCGGTATAATATTCGCGCACGGCGACCCCGGGAGCGGCGTGCAGGTTGATTTGCGATTTATCCTGAATAATCCAGCCGCAGGCGGCGAGCTGCCGGTCAATGTTGTCGCGGGCGATCTGTTCGGGGGTTTGGTTCATCTCGGATGTTCCAGGGTCGTCAGCTTGTGTAAGAAAGGTCCTGAGCAGGGGGCCAACAGGGTATCTATACGATGGCACAAAAAAAGCCCAATCATCAATGCGATTGAGCCTGACAGTTCCCCAACATTACCCCTCCCGTAAACAGCTGCTTTTTAGCATGTCCACTGCAAACGATTCCGTTGTTGTTTCCATAATGTACTAATATTCTACCCAAAGTCAAGCAGAAATGCGGAATAAATAATCAAATCGTCAATTTTGAATGATAAATGGCCGGGTTACAGGGAGTCGTCTACGGCAGCCGGCTGCTTTCCTCCTCTCATGATAGAAAATCCTGAAAATAGAATCAAATTGGAATTATTCATACAAGCCGGTTCGTTCAAACTATAATAAGAGCTCTGACAGGATCCTTTTGGCAGAGCGCACACCTGGTTGCTCGCCGAGATTGTGGGATGTAAAAGTTTTTATCAACTGCAAGCGGAGGATCACAAGTGAGGAAAAGTTCCGGTGAATCAGCAGCCATCAATCCCTTCATGGCCCTCACCTGGAGAGACCTGGAGGAGTGGGCTGGAGCAAAGATCCTCTCCCGCGGTAAAGCCTACCAA
>DAOOPF010000286.1:0-2199 GCA_035388125.1 bacterium
GATCCGCGCGGCTGCGCCGTCGGCGATGTCGATGACGACGGCGACCTCGATCTCTATTATGCCGACGCCAACAAGGACGGCATCACGGTCAGTGCCAGCTATCCGGACACCATCGGCAACCACCTCTTCATCAACACCACCAGCACCAGCAACCGCTGGCTCAGGATCACCGGCCGTGGACCCCGCGGCGACATGGGCGGCTTCGGCACCAAGATCTGGGTCTATGACCGCGGCCATATGGATGATCCCGCCCATCTGGTCGGCTACCGGCAGGTCATCAACGGCTACGGCTATCTCTGCCAGGACGAACCGGTGCAGCACTTCGGCCTCGGGTCGCGCGACAGCGTCGATGTCCGGGTGCGGCTGCTCGACCGGACCGAGCTGCGGCTTTACCGGGTTCCGGCCCGGCGCAAGCTCTTTTTCAGCAAGCCGGCCGAAGTGGCGCTGGTGAGCGGCGACGGCCAGTCGGTCAAACCGGGTGAAGCCCTGCCGCAGCCCCTGGTGGTGAAGGTAACAGACGCCTACGGCAATCCTGTCTACGGTGCGGCGGTCACCTTCGCCGGGGCCGGCAGCTTTATCGAGTCCCAGCCGCTCCACACGGACGCCCGCGGGTACGCGACGGTGCACTATCAGCCTGCCGCCGAGCCGGCTCGTCAGACTGTGACGGCGAGATGTGCCGATGCCTCGGGTGCGGGATTTGATTTTACGGTCATGGTCACTCCCCTGGTCATCGCCCGGGTTCCGGCCAGCCTGGCCATTGCCGGCGGGAACAGCCAGCACGCCATCGCGGGTACCCAGCTCGCCGAGCCGCTGCAGGTGCGGGTTTACGACCAGTTCAACACCCCGCTGGGCGGCGTCCCGGTCCATTTCACGGATGTCAACGGCTGGGGCCACTTTCCGGACGGCACCACGGCGGTCTCGGACGAAACCGGGCTGGTCTCGGTCCGCTACCGGTTTGGCGAGGTCACCGGCATCTACGAGGTGGCGGCCGCGGCAGAGGGAGTCTCGGGCCAGGCCCTTTTCAGCCTGCAGGCCGAAGCCCTGCCCAACCGTCCGCCCGAGTTTCTGAGCTGGGCGCCGGCCGATTCGGAGCTCTTCGTCAACGGTTATCACATCCTCGATTTTTCAGTGAATGCCACCGATGCGGACGGCGACAGTGTGCGCTATCTGTGGCTGATTGACGGAGAAAAGATCGCCGGCAGGGAATCCACCTTCAGGGTCTATCCCCTGGTCAGCAGCACAGGCCGGGTCGAGGTGCGGATTTCGGATGGTGAGGTCACTATTTCGAGGAGCTGGGTGATGCATCTGCTCACCGGCGTGGAAACTGAAAGCCGGGCGCCGGTGCAGGACTATGCCCTGCTGCAGAACTATCCCAATCCTTTCAATCCGCAGACGCAGATCGAGTTTCATCTGCCCGCCGCCGGCAGAGTGGAGCTGAGGATCATGAATACGGCGGGGCAGACCGTGCGTACTCTCGCTGACGCTGCTTTCGCCGCCGGGCGGCATACCCTGGTCTGGGATGCCCGTGATCAAAAAGGTCAGCCGCTGCCGACGGGTCTCTACTACTATACCATGGCAAGCGGTGATTTCCGGGTGGTCAGAAAATTGCTTTATGTAAAATAACCGGTAACTGCAGAGGTACGATGAGAAGGTTCTTTTTGGGGCTGTGTGCGGGGAAAGCCCTCCGGGGTATGGGGCTGCTTCTGTTCCTGCTGCTGCAGGGCGGCACCTTCGCCCAGCAGGTGAACTTTACCGATGTGACGCAGACGATGCAGGCCTGGGGTTGGCGCGTGACCATCGACGGCGACATCAGTGTGAGCGCGTTCGGCCACGGCGTCTCCTTCGCCGACGTCACCGGCGACTCGATCCCCGACCTCTTTATCTCCTCGGCCGTGCGCAAGGCGGACGGAAAAATCCCCGAAACCCTCTACATCGGCCAACCCGGCGGCGCCCCCTATTCCGAGGAGGATGGCAAGCGGGGTGTATCGGACAGCTACGGAATGACCGGGACTCATGGCATCGCCCTGTTCGACTATGACAACGATGGTGACTTTGATATCTACAATGCCACCACCGATGACTGGAACCGGCTCTACCGCAATGATGGGGTCGGCTATTTCGATACGGTTACGACCGCGGCAGGACTTTATAAAAACTATGTCTGGGTCGATACTTACGGCTATCTCGGCTACGGCACCC
>DAOOPF010000287.1:0-2184 GCA_035388125.1 bacterium
GCATCGCCGTCCTCTTTTATCTCTTCAAGGTGACCCTCGAGGGCAGCGGCGGCACCGGCGGCTACATGCTGCAACGCTACATGGCCGCCAAGAACGACCGCGAATGCGGCCTGCTCTCCCTGTTCTGGACCTTTCTGCTCTCCTTCCGCTGGCCCTTCATCGCCGCCATCGCCATTATGGGGGTCAGCTACGGGGTCACCCACCAGGGCATCAGCGATCCCGAGCGGGTGCTGCCGATTGTCATCAGCCAGATACTGCCCGTAGGCATTAAAGGGCTGCTCGTCGCCGGGCTCATGGCTGCGGCGATGTCGACCTTCGATTCGACGGTCAACGCCGGCGCCGCCTACTGGGTCAAGGATATCTACCAGGCCTATCTCAAGCCCGGGGCCACGCCCCGCCAGCTGGTGGTGCAGAGCCGCATCTCTTCGATCCTCATCGTTCTGATCGGCCTTTTTTTCGCCCTTTTTGTCAAGCACATCAACGAGATCTGGGGTTGGATCACCATGAGCATCGGCGCGGGCATGCTCATCCCGATGCTGGCGCGCTGGTACTGGTGGCGCATGAACGGCTACGGCTTCGCCTGGGGTATCGTCGCCGGCATGGCCGCGGCCGTCATCCAGAAGCTGTTTTTCCCGGGCTGGCCGGAATATTTCTCTTTCATTTTTGCCGCCGGCATCTCCCTGGTCGGCGTCATTCTCGGCACCTATCTGACCAGGCCGACGGAGAAGCGGTATCTGGAGAATTTCTACAAAAAGACGCGGCCGTTCGGTTTCTGGGGCCCCATCCGCAGCATCCTGCCCGCGCAGGTGCTGGCGAAGGTCAATTCCGAGAATCGCCGCGACATCATCGCCACCTTTTTCGCCGTGCCCTGGCAGATCGTCCTTTTTCTCACCATGATGATGATCGTCATGCAGCGCTGGGACAACTTTACCTGGCTTGTGGCCCTGCTGGCCCTGCTCTCGGTGGGCCTCTATTTCACCTGGTTCCGCCATCTTTCCACCGAAGTGAAAGTGGATGAGAAATGAGCCCCTTCCGGCACAAAAATGGGCGGCTGCTTGCAGCCGCCCTGCTGCTCCTGATCGCACTGGGTCTGCTCGCCGGCTGCGCTTCCGATCGCGATAACCGCATCCTGGTCTGGCACTCGATGCGTCCGATCGAGAGCGATATTTTGCGCCAGGCTCTGGCTGATTTCGCCCGGCGCTATCCGGAATACGTTTTCGATGAGCTTTTTTATGCTCCGGAGACCGCCCGTACCAATTTTATCATCTCCGCCCTGGGCGGCAGCGGCCCGGCCCTCTTCTGGGGGGCCAATGACAATATCGGCCCCCTGGTGGAACTCGGGGTGATCATGCCGCTGGAGGAGGTCTATTCCCGGGCCTTTCTCGACAGTTTTCTCGTCACCCCGCTGCCGGCCAATACCTGGATGGACGGCCATCTCTGGCAGATCGCCGACCGCGTCGGCAATCACCTCTGCCTGGTCTATAACAAAAAGCTGGTCGCCCGGCCCCCGCAGACCATGAACGAGCTGATCGCTTTTGGAAAATCCTATATGGCGGCGCATCAGGGGCAGCAGAACTATTATCCTCTGGTCTGGAACTACACCGAGCCCTTCTTCGCCGTCCCCTTCATTGGCGGTTATGGCGGCTGGGTGATGGACGAGAACAACCAGCCCACCCTCGATCAGCCCGCAGTAGTCAAGGCCGGACAGCTGATCTGGGAGCTGGCGCGGGTGCACAAAATCATCCCCCTGGAGTGCGACTACGAGATCGCCAATGCCCTGTTCAAAGACGGTTATGCGGCGATGATCATCAATGGCAGCTGGTCCTGGGCCACCTACCTCGAAAACGGCATCGACATCGGCATCGCGCGCATACCGAAAATAGACGAAACCGGATTGTGGCCCTCACCGGCCGTTTCTCCTCTCGGCTATTCTCTCAATGTCAACCTCGAGGGGAAGAAACTGGAAATCGCCCGGGAGCTGCTCGCCTGGCTCACCGCGGCGCCGCTGCAGCTCCGTTTTGCGGAGGTTTCGGGCGCCATCCCCTCGCGCGTCGAGGCCTTCAAGGCCCCTGAGGTCACCGGCAATCCCCTGGTCAGCGCCGCGCTCGATCAGCTGCTGGTCGGGAGGATCATGCCCCCGGTCACGGAGATGCGCTGGATCTGGGATGCGATGCGGCCGAGCTA
>DAOOPF010000288.1:0-2158 GCA_035388125.1 bacterium
CGGATCAGCTGACGCCGCCGCCTCTGCCCTGGCAAGAGCCGCAGTTTGTGGTGATGTTATCGCCGCAACCCTGTGAATTGCCCGCGGGCCCCGTCAGCGCTCCGACCACTTTGCAGTTGCTGGTGAGCACCTCTTCCGGCTTGCCGCGCAAGAGCACGATCAATTCCGGCTTCTTCCATTCTTTCTTAGCCATGACATACCTCCTCTGGTGAGCACACGAAACTTCTCCTCTTAGCCAAACCATCTCCTTGTCCCAGGAGATCTTGCACAATCTCGACAATGCCTCCGCTTTTGTCAAACTGCATGGTATAACAGGGAATTGTGGCAGCGGCCTCATTGACCAGCGGCAGTGTCTTTTCCCACCACTCCGGTGTGACGACAGGGCGGATCAAACAGGCAAGCAGCCGGTTCCTGCGTTCCACTGGATCACTCATTACTGTAATCCGGTTTATACTTGATTTCTCGAGAAAAAAGATCGCCCGAAGCGGGGCCGAAGCCGGCGATACCATAGGCAGTTCGCCATGGCTCCAGCTGCCATAAACCCGCCATCCCTCCGGCCGCTTTCTCAGAATATTGCGGTCATCACAAAGCACTTCACCCCGCCCTGAAAACAGCTTGATGGAAGTGGACTTGCCGGCCGTCGAATGGCCGACGAACAGAACACCCTGGTTGCGTATGATCATGCCGGCCGAATGCAGATAAAATCCGCGGCGGTGCGCCAGTACCTGACTGAGCCAGAGCAGGTCCGAGGGAAAATAGGTCAGGGTTTCCCGCCCCACGGCCGCTGTGAAATAATCATCACCACGACTGTAGATGGTAGCCCTTGAATAATCCTGATTGAATACAGCCGTTTGCATGATTTTGCGCTGCTTTCCGTCGCCGACATAGCATTGATGTATCCATCCATTCCGCTTGCTGTAGACGCGCCAGGGCGCCTGATCATAGATCAGTTCGCCCAGTTCTTTATCAGAGATATCGGGAAGCTCATAGCGGAACTGCAACCGCAGCCGCTCGCCCTTGACTCCTTCGGCCAGAAAGGGATCGAAGCGCACGTCCAGAGTATCGGCTGTGAAGGGCCGATCGGAATCGACCTGGATAGAAAAACCACCGATCGAAAGAAACCGGCGATGGTTCCGCCGCCAGTTTTCCCTGTAACGCTCAGCAGCATCGGTGATAGTGCAGATATAATCTACCTTGCCGGCATGGCGCCTGTGCTCGAGATAGCTGTAGGATGGGCACATCCGGCAGCTCGCGTGCAGCCGGCAGGCTCCGCAGTTCGCGGCGTACTCCTGATCGCCACGCCCGAATGCGGCAAGAGAGGGGATAAAATTCCACCATCCTTCCGCAAAAGATCCATTGCGTACATCATAGCGCAGCCGGGGATCCTTGATCAGCGAGCAGAAACTCATCATACCAAAAGGATCGATGTGGAATTGTTCACGGGAATTCAGGCAGGCCGCATAAAGACCTTTAGAGCGATCCAAATCAAGAGGTGCCATGCTCTCGAGCAGGTCTTCATCATGGCAGACATCAGGCGGCTCCAGTCCGATGACCTCATCAGGGGTCAAACGTTGGGCGGCAATTTCGGCATTGCGCGCCGGATCACCCGAAGCGGAGAGGAAAAGCCAGGTGGCGCCGATGCGCACGGTCCCGGCAAGTTTATGGGCCAACTCCAGCATCGCCGGCCATTGATGAAAATTATCGCGCATGGGAAAGGCACGGATCGTAAAGGGCGTGCCCGCTTCACGCAGCCGGGCCACCCCCTGCATCATGCGGTCGTAACCGCCGGGATGACGGGTGACATGATCATAAACATCGGCCGTGGCACCATACAAAGAGACCTGCAGATCGCAACCCTTGAGCAGCCGGGCGATCTCGGGTGTGATGAGCATCCCGTTGGTGAAGACAGAGCAGTACATCGATTTGCTTTTGATGTAGCTGATCAGTTCGGCGAAATCGCTGCGCAGCAGGGGTTCGCCGCCGGAAATCGACCACTCGCGCGTGCCCTCTGCACGGGCCTGGTCGATGAGCGAAATCCATTCCTGCAGGGAAAGCTCTCCGGCGCCGGTACCGCCACGATCAGGGGTGATCAGCCAGCAGTGTCGGCAGTAGTTGTTGCAGCGGTAGGTCAGGTCGATATCACCCTTGAGGGGTATCC
>DAOOPF010000289.1:0-2148 GCA_035388125.1 bacterium
GGGTTCGCGCAGGCTTGAGCAGATCCTGACTTTGTATCCGGCGCCGCTGCGCGGCGGTAGTTCAGCAGCTTTTCACTGGAAAATTCGTAAAGTCCGCAGTAGAGAGCCAGACTGTTGCCTTCCAGATGTACGTAGTAGCCGGGCCGTTCGCGTTTGCCCGGCCAGCCATGCCAGAAAAAAATGCCGAGATTGGTTTTGTAGGGACGCTTGTCGCGGCTGAAGCGTGTGTCCCAGTGAATGCGAAAGATCGAGCCAGCACCGTTGGGCCGGGGATCGGCCTGCAGACCGGATAATCCGAGTGTAAAGGTTCGTTCATCGCCAGGACAAAGGCTTGTGCCGGCTGTACAACCTCCAGCTGGTATCGCTCCCGGTTGGCTTCGAACCAGGCGCGTTCATTGTTTTCCTCCAGCTCGTGGAAAAAACTGACCGTATCGCGGCTGAAACCCTGAAAAGTTCTGTTTGTCATGGCCTTCGCGCTCGTTTGAGATAGTTTGAAAACGCTACTGTGGATGCTGGAGTGTTGAACATCTGCAGGCGTATGGTTTCGGATCGGCACGGCCTGCTCTATTGATTAAAGATACGGAAAATCCCGAATTAAAATGAGGTGAGAATATGAAAGGTATAGCTCTTTTTGGTGGAATTGCCCTGCTCGTCCTGGCCGCCATGGCGGGACTGGTTTTTCTAGTTATCATCCTGGCCCGGATGATGGGCGGGATCTTTCGCCGCGCCAGCGGTTGGGAAGTTTTGGCCCGGCAGTTCCCCGGGCCAGAACAGGCGCCGGCCGAAACCCGCACCGGCGCTGTCAAGGTCGGCAGCGTCTATTTCCGCTACGGACCGCGCTTCTGTCCCACCCCGCAAGGGCTCTATCTGGTCTATAAAAGCGTCTACAGCTATCCTTCTCTGCTCATCCCCTGGAACGCCCTGTACAATCCGAAAAAGACGCTGCTCTTCTGGCGCGCCGCACGATCCTATGAGATCGGCAGGCCGGCCGTTACCACCCTCACGCTCTGGGAGGAGGTCTGGAAAGGGCTCAAGCCCGATCTCCCCGCAGCAGGGTGAGGGGTCTGCGCATGAGGTGGTGCGGTTACTTTTCTTCGCGCTGCTTTCTGCTGCTGAAGTCGTCGAGAATCGAATAGACCACCGGCACAATGAAGAGGGTCAGCAGGGTGGAGGTGATCAAGCCGCCGATCACCGCCTGGCCCATCGGGGCACGAAACTCGCTGCCCTCGCCGAGGGCGAAGGCCACCGGGATCATGCCGAAGATCATGGCAAATGTGGTCATCAGGATCGGCCGCAGCCGGATCGCCCCGGCCTGGATCAACGCTTGCGTCCGCGCCACCCCTTGCCGGCGCAGCTGATTGGCATAATCGACCAGCAAAATGCCATTCTTGGTCACCAAACCCATCAGCATGATGATACCGATCATCGACATCATCGAGAGCGAACTGCCCCACGCCAGCAGCGCCAGCACTGCACCGATCAGCGACATCGGCAGCGCCAGCATGATCGAGAAGGGATGAATAAAGCTCTCGAACTGGGCGGCGAGCACGATATAGACAAAGATGATCGCCAGCGCCAGGGCCATCAGCATGTTGGCGAAGGTCTCGGACTGCATCTGCCCCTGTCCCACCACCCCGATGGCATAGCCGGCGGGAATCGCCATCTTGCGGGTCTGCTGCTGTATCCCGCCCATGACCTGCCCCAGAGTCTTCTGGTAGGTGTTGGCATCGACGCGAATCTCACGTTGCCGGTCATAACGGTTGATCTTGGAGGGCCCCGAAGCGGGCTGAATCGCCGCGATATTGCGGATCGGCACCATCAGCCGCTGGCCGCTGCCGATATCCTTGCTGCTCTTGACCAGGAGGTCGCCGACATTCTCCAGTGAGGTGCGGTCCTCCTTGTTCAGACGGACACGCACATCGAATTGTTCGTCGCCCTCCTGAAATGTGCTGGCGACGTAGCCATCGACCATGGCGCGCGCGGTGGAGGCGATCAGGGCGACATTGGCGCCAAGGTCGGCGGCCTTTTCACGGTCGATGCGGATGCGCACCTCCGGCTTCGAGGTCTCGAGGCTGTTCTCCACATCCACGGCGCCCGGGGTCGTGCGCACGATCCGCTCGACCTGGTCGGCCAATCTCTTGAGCACAT
>DAOOPF010000290.1:0-2138 GCA_035388125.1 bacterium
CCACGCCGGTGGCCGACTGGAAGCTGACCCAGACCGGCTTTTCCACGGCATGGGCGAGCTGCTGCGCCTGTTCGACTGTATTGAAAGAGGCGGGCAGAAAATACATCTCGAAAGAGAGATCGAGACTGTTGGCGTTCCACATGCTGATGCCGAAATCCCCCCAAGAGGCCCCGTCGCCGGTGTCGTGAAAGCCGAGGGTGTCCACATCCCCGGTCCCACCGGCCTTGTTGTCGTAATAATAGAGCGAGAGGTAATCGGCCACTGTATCGGGCAGCACGATCAGCGAGAAGAGGGCCCCCTGCTCGCCGGTGATGAGGTTCCAGTCGCGAATCGGCCGCTCGATGGTCCTGTCGACCACATCGGGAACACCGTCGACGAGGATGCCGCTGTTGCGCTTGTTGTAATAGCGCATTCCCGATGCGGCGGGGCTGAAATCCCACGACTGCCGCAGGGCCGGGAAGAGCAGAAAAAGATTGTCCGAGGGCGGCAGAGCCTCCTTCAGGCTGGCCTGATCGAGGGCGGAGCCGCCAGCGACGCGGCCGCTGAAGGGGTAGAAGCGGGTGGTGACATAAAAGGTCATCCCCTCCTCGAGCTCCGCGATGCCGAGATTGAAGGTCTGGCGCACCTCACGGACCAGACGCACCACCGGCTTGCGGGTCGCCTCGCGGTAGCCGGGCACCAGCTTGAGCAGCCCCTCCGTCTTTGCGGTCAGATGTAATTCACCAAGGGGGCCTGCGCCAACCACCGCACTGGCGCGCATCTTCTGCCGGTCAAATATATCCACGCCTGTGCCAAAGGGGGGGTTGATGACAATATCCTCAACCAGGCCGGTCTTCGCACCCAGACCAACTGCATAGTATTTGCTCTCAACCGAATCCTGCGCTTCATGATAAACAAACTCATAAGGCGCCGGCACGGCTTCTGTAATGGTCGGTGAGCGGTAGAGGTAGGCGTAGGCATCTAATGCGGGATCGTCCGGATCGTAGACGCGCAGCTCGATGCGGTTGAACTCTTTCGAATCTGCATAGGGGATCCAGGCCCGCTCCGGGGCCTTTTCGCCCATGTCCCGCACCATGAAGACCAGTTCATCATCGTCATCGATCAAACCGTCATCAGCGATGAAGTAGGTATGGCGCTGGCTTTCGCCATCCCCGTTGGGATCGATGGTGCGGATGCGCTCATCGATCTGGAAGGGCATCATCCGCCAGCTGCCGCTCCCGCCATCCCAGGCGTAGAGGTAAACCTCGTTGACGGGATAACCGTAGTGGGCACTCAACACCCCGCCGCGCAGCACCACCGGTTCATAGGGGCGCTCCGCAATGAGCGGGGCCTGTGCAGCCGCGGAGGAAAAGATCACTGCGATGAGCATCAAGGGGAGAAGATATCGGATAGATGTATTTTTCATGGGTACCTCCGCAAAAACAGGCGGGCTCACGCCTCGCCCTTCAACTGATAAACCGTACGCGTCGGGAAGGGAAACTCGATGCCCTCGGCATCGAATTTGATCTTGAGCAGGCGGTTGTACTCACGCCCCACCTTCCATTGCTTGCCCGGCTGGGTGGTGATGCGCGCGCGGATGATCACCGAGGAGTCGGCGAAGCGGTCGAGGCCGAGGATCTCAAGGGGAGAGAGGATCAGGCTGTCGAATTCGGCGTCCTTGCGCAGCGATTCATCCACCTCCTTCATCACCTCGACTGCACGATCGACATCCTGGGAATAGGTAATGCCGATCTCGAGGAGATAGCGGGAGTAATCCTTGGTCATGTTGGTGACGATATCGATGGCGCTGTTGGGGATAAAGTGGACGTTGCCCGTAATGTCACGCAGCACGGTCAATTTGAGGCTGACCTTTTCCACCTCGCCGCTTTTGCCTGCGATCTGTACGATGTCGCCGACACGGATCTGGTCGTTGGCGAGGATAAAAAAGCCGTTGATGATATCCTTGATCAGGCTCTGGGCCCCGAGGCCGACCGCGACCCCGGCGATACCGGCCGCGGCCAGAACCGGACCGATCTGAACCCCGAGCTCGCCCAGAATTGTGATCGTCGCCACCGCAACCAGCAGCACATCCAGGGTGTGGCGGATGACCAGGCTCAGGGTCTCCGCCCGCTTCTCATCCTCGATGTCCAGATCCCGGC
>DAOOPF010000291.1:0-2138 GCA_035388125.1 bacterium
GCCGGGATCTGGACATCGAGGATGAGAAGCGGGCGGAGACCCTGAGCCTGGTCATTCGCCACACCCTGGATGTGCTGCTGGTGGCGGTGGCGACGATCACGATTCTTGGCGAACTCGGGGTCCAGATTGGTCCCGTCCTGGCTGCGGCCGGCATCGCCGGCGTTGCAGTCGGCCTCGGTGCCCAGAGCCTGATCAAGGATATCATCAACGGCTTTTTCATCCTTGCCAACGACCAGATCCGCGTCGGCGACACGGTGCAGATTGCGGGCAAGAGCGGCGAGGTGGAAAAGGTCAGTCTCAAACTGACGGTGCTGCGCGACGTCTCAGGAAATGTCCACTTTGTCCCCAACAGCGCCATCGATATCGTCACCAACATGACCAAGGATTTCTCCCGCTATCTCCTTGAGATCGGCATCACCTATTCCCAGGATATCGATCGCGCAGTCGAGGTAATGAAGGAGGTGGATGAGTCGCTGCGCAAGGATCCCGAATTCGACAGCCTGATCATCTCCCCTCTCGAAATCCTCGGCCTCGACCGGTTCGCCGACTCTTCGGTGATCATCCGCGCGCGCATCACCACTCTGCCGGGCAAGCAGTGGAAGGTGGGGCGGGAGTTCAACCGCCTGCTCAAGATCAAATTCGATGCCGAGGGCATCGAGTTTCCCTTCCCGACGCGTACGGTTTATCAGTTGAAGGGCGAGGCGTGAGCCCGCCTGTTTTTGCGGAGGTACCCATGAAAAATACATCTATCCGATATCTTCTCCCCTTGATGCTCATCGCAGTGATCTTTTCCTCCGCGGCTGCACAGGCCCCGCTCATTGCGGAGCGCCCCTATGAACCGGTGGTGCTGCGCGGCGGGGTGTTGAGTGCCCACTACGGTTATCCCGTCAACGAGGTTTACCTCTACGCCTGGGATGGCGGGAGCGGCAGCTGGCGGATGATGCCCTTCCAGATCGATGAGCGCATCCGCACCATCGATCCCAACGGGGATGGCGAAAGCCAGCGCCATACCTACTTCATCGCTGATGACGGTTTGATCGATGACGATGATGAACTGGTCTTCATGGTGCGGGACATGGGCGAAAAGGCCCCGGAGCGGGCCTGGATCCCCTATGCAGATTCGAAAGAGTTCAACCGCATCGAGCTGCGCGTCTACGATCCGGACGATCCCGCATTAGATGCCTACGCCTACCTCTACCGCTCACCGACCATTACGGAGGCCGTGCCGGCGCCTTATGAGTTTGTTTATCATGAAGCGCAGGACTCGGTCGAGAGCAAATATTATGCAGTCGGCCTGGGAGCGAAGACTGGCCTGGTTGAGGACATCGCCATCAAACCACCCTTCGGATCAGGCCAGGACATCTTTGACCGGCAGAAGATGCGCGCCAACGCAGTTATTGCCGCCGGCCCTTTTAGCGATCAACGTCTGAATGGCAAGACGGAAAGCCTGATCAAGGTGGTGCCCGGCTACCGCGAGGTGACTCGCAAGCCGGTGGTGCGCCTGGTCCGCGAGGTGCGCCAGACCTTCAATCTCGGCATCGCGGAGATTGAGGAGGGGATGACCTTTTACGTCACCACCCGCTTTTACCCCTTCAACGGCCGGGTCGCCGGCGGCTCCGCCCTCGACGAGGCCAGCCTGAAAGCGGCACTGCCGGGCTGGGATGATCCCTTTCTCCTCTTTAAAGCCTTGCGGCAGTCGTGGGATTTCAGCCCCGCCGCAGCGGGGATGCGATATTACAACAAGCACAACAACGGCGTCCTCGTCGACGGCGTTCCCGACCTGGTCGACAAATCCATCGAGCGGCCGATCCGCGACTGGAACCTCATCACCGGCGAGCAGGGGGCCCTCTTCTCCCTGATCGTGCTGCCCGACACGGTGGCCGAGTCCATCTCGCTCTATTATTACGACAACAGCGCCGGCGGGACCGGCGATCCAGATTCACTGAAATTCTATGACACTGGCGACATGGCCTCCTGGGGGGATTTCGGCATCAGCATGTGGAACGCCAAGAGCCTCGATCTCTCCTTCGAGATGTACTTTTTACCCAATACGGTCAATACCATCGAACAGGCGCAGCAGCTTGCCCATGCCGTGGAAAAGCCGGTCTGGGTCAGCTTCCAGTCGGCCACCGGCGTGG
>DAOOPF010000292.1:0-2130 GCA_035388125.1 bacterium
CGCAGCACCTGGACCATCCGCGTCTCCGCCGCCCCATCCAGCCGCACCTGCAGGTAATAGATGCCCGGGGCGACGGCGGTGCCGCGGCTGTCCCGCAGGTCCCAGGCCAGAAGATGATCCCCTGCGCCGGAGGCCGTCAGCGGCCAGCTCCTGATGGTCTGTCCGAGGCTGTTGCAGATGCGCACCTCGCCCGCCCGCAGCGGACGCAGGGCCGTGATCCGCCACTGCGCCCCGCCCTCCGCAGCCGTGACCGGGTTGGGCCATGCGGCGCTGATCTCGAACTGCCGCGGCTGCTGCGGATCGAGAGCCACACCCAGCGGGGGAGCGGTCTGTTCGGAAATCGCCACCCCCAGCGGCTGCCTGACCCAGGTGAAGAGGCTGTCGGCGAAGACGGCATCCCGGCTGCGCTCGGGCAGCATGTAGAGGGTGAAACCCATGGTGATCTGGGACATCGCCAGGTCGGAATTGCTGTTGGCCTGAACCCAGAGTCCCATGTCGCCATAGGAGCGGCCGTCGCCGCTCTCGGGGGTGCCATCCCCCGTCCCGCCGGATTGGCTGTCGCGGTAGTAGAGACTGGTCGAACCGCCCTGCACAGCGGGCATCACCATGATCAGCACCAGAGTGCCCTGCTCGCCGGAGGCCATCGCCCAGTGCATGCCGGTCTGCGTCGCGAGGTTGCCGTCGACGGCGTCAGCCTGGCCGTCGATGGTCACACCGCCGCGGTTGGCTTCGGAATAGAACTTCATCCCGGCCGCGGCGGGGGAGAGATCCAGGGACTGGCGCAGGGTCTTACCTCGAGCGAGGATGATCAGCCAGGGATCGACCTGAGCACCTTCCACCCCAAGGGTCACCGAATAGGGGTAATAGGTGAGCCGGTAATCGATCGAAGCATCCTTGATCAAGAGCCTGGGAATGGAAAGCTTGGAGCGCTGGTCGCGCATCAGGCGGATGGGCGCGGGCCAGGGCGAGCACTCCCCCTTGTTGAGAGTGTCCTCGATGATGGCATAGTAACCGCCGGCCGAAGCGTAGTTCCCCGCCAGGCGGAGCTTGAGCCGGTCGATGAGGTCGAGCCCGGGCCTGGTGGAGAGGGTGACATAGTCGATCCAGCCGTCGCGGTTGTGGCCGAGCCTGTACCAGGGAGTGACGACCGTATCGGCCGCCGTGCCCGCCGGGGCGTCGATATGGCTGTGATAACCCGCGGGGGCTGGCTGGCTGCTCCTGTAGAGATAGAGCCATCCCTTCTTCGCCGGATCGATCTGGTCGTAGAACTCGAACTCGAGGCGGACAGGCGGCCGCTCGCCGGCGATATCATGCCAGTAGCTCTCGGGCGCCCGATCGCCCAGGTCCTCCGGCATGAAGACCAGCTCGTCATCCTCATCGATGAACCCGCCCGCCCAGGGATGCTTGTAACCGCCGTTCGCCTGGACGCTGTCAACCTGAAAAGGCACCGCATGCCATTGACCGCCCTGATATTTGAAAGCGAGCCATGCTCTCGAATCGAAACTGGCCAGCGGCAGCACGATCCCCTTGATGACGACCGGCACGTAGCGGCGCTGCAGGCTCCTGCTCTGCGCCGGCAGCTGGACCGCCGCGGCGAGGAGCAGCAAAGCGGTGATCACTCTTTTCATCACATCTCTCCACTGATGGCGAACATAAAGCTGCGGATCTCCCCGAGCACTCGCTCGGAGGTAGTATAATTATAGTTGAGAGCGTTGCGCACAATGAACTGAAAATCCCAGTTCTGCACGCGCCAGCCGAGGCGCACATCCCAGATTTTGGCCGGCACCCTCTCGTCGAGGGGATAAACCGCCACCTTCTCGACGCGGCCGACGTAGCGGTAATCGGCCCCGGCGGTGAAACGGCCGAGCTGCAGATTGGGCGAAATCGAGGCGATGAAGCGCGGCCGGTAGAGCAGCGGCCCGCCCGACTGCTTGTCACGCGGATCCATCCAGGTGGCCGAAGCCTGGAGGGTGATCCGGTCCCGCCAGAAACGGGTGCGCAGTTCGGTCTCGATCCCCTGAATATAGGCGACCGGATAGTTGACAAACTGGGCGGCCAGCTGGGAGGCGAGCAGAGTCGGCTCGATCAGATTGGCGTAGCGGTTGAAAAAGTAGGTCGCCTCGAGGTAGA
>DAOOPF010000293.1:0-2121 GCA_035388125.1 bacterium
CGCGGATGTTGATATACTCGCCGATCATGGTGACGCCGGAGACCAGCTGCAGGGCTTCGGCGGCCCCGAGCAGACTGCGCCGCCGCATCGCCATGCGGTCCATGACGCTGATGCTCGCCGCGGCCGAGGCGAGGGTCTCGGGCTGGCGCGAACCGGTCACCACCACCTGGTGCATGGGGATGACCGTCGGTTTGAGGCGGAGCACAACCTCGCGGTTCTCTCCGGCGGCCAGAATAAAGTCGAGCACAGCCGGCTCGTAGCCGATGTAGGTGGCGCGCAGGGTTTGCTTCCCCTCCGGAACCTCGAAAATGGTAAAGTGGCCGCGGTTGTCCGTCATCGCCCCCAGCACCGATCCGGTGATCTGGAGGTTGGCGCCGGGCAGGGGCTGGCCGGTGGCCGCGTCCAGGACCTGCCCTCTGATATGCCCGTCGGCGGCCGCCTGCAGCGGGGCGACAAGAAGCAGCAGGAGGGCGAAAACCCTGTTCATCGGCCGCTCCGTGGCACCATCGCCCAGTCGCAATAGATGTCAATCGTATCCGCCACGGGATTCGCTTCGTTCAGGGTCACCGTCTTGACGGTGTAGATATTGCTGTCCGGATTGGCGCCGTAAAAGCCGAGGATCTTGCCATAATCCCACTCCCTGCCCTTTTCCCGGTAGATGGCGCCGACCAGCGCGTAGGTCGCCAGGGGGGCGGGCAGATAATAAACGGGCGCCGGCTGGCTGAGGTTGATCGAGGTGTTGGTGAAGACCAGGTCACCGAGGCTCTGGGGGGGGAAATTGACCACTGCCACGACACGGACGGCGTCGACGCGCTCGGGCTTGAGCTCGGGATGGAGAAAGATCACCCTGCCCGCTATCCGCGAGTCGATCGTGCCCAGGCCGTGATCGATTTCGCAGGCCGAGAGCAGCAGCAATAACACCGCAGCGGCCGCAGCTGTATATTTAACCATTCAGCGCTCCAGTACATTTGCCCCCGCACTGCAAAACCGGCAGCCGGGGTGAGGTGGTACGAGACCGGCTCATACCCTCTAACGCCGCTGCGCCCGGATAGTTCGCGGCCTGGATCACATTTCTCGCTTTCTACTTCTCTTTGCGCGGATAATCGCCAGCCATGGCCGCCAGCAGCATCGCCCGGGTATCTTCCGCCAGATCGGTCCCGGCCAGCCACTGCAGATAATCGGGGTAATTTTCCTGGATCCACTGCAGGGTATTGCCCTTGTGTTTGCCGAATCCGATCACCGCCTGGTTGTGTTTCCAGTAGAATTTGCGGTCGGAGGTCACCCAGCGGCCGTCATCGGCCGGAGCGCAAAAGGCCCCGAGCCGGGCGACATCCCGGGGCAGATCGGAATAGCGGGCGAGCTGGCCTTCGAGCACCTCAAGGGTGGCGCGGACGTCCGCCAGGGCGTCGTGCGCCCCTTTCAGCTCCTTGCCGCAGTAGAAGCGGTAGGCTGCGGTCAGATCGCGCGGCTCGCGTTTGTGAAAGATCACCTGGGCGTCGATGATCCGCCGCCCGCCGCTGGCGAGGGGCGTGCCGGCGCGCTCCATCTCGGCCTGCAGAAAGGGAACATCAAAGCGCGCCGCATTGAATCCGGCGAGATCACTCTCGTGCAGCAGGCGGCTGATGCGCTCGGCAAAACCGGCGAAGAGCGGCTTGTCTGCCACCATCGCGTCGGTGATACCGTGGACCCTGCTCGCCTCGGGCGGGATGGGCATGCCGGGATTGACCAGCTCCTTCCACTCGGTCAATTTCCGGTCCGGATCGATCCGGATGAAGGCGAACTGGACGATGCGGTCGAGCTGAGTGTCGAGTCCGGTCGTCTCGAGGTCGAAAAAGACCAGGGGACGGTTGAGGTGCAGAAGATGCAGCGGCGTCTCCGGATCTTCGAAAAGAAGGGATTGCTGTTCGTCAGCCATGAGCGGGGCCTTCGATTTATGAGACCATTTCAGGACGGAGCCCTGTACACGCGCAGCGGACAAGCTCCATATCTTGTAACTTAGGCAAAAGATGCATCATATTCAAACAATAATTCATCCCGAAAAAAAAGTGGTTTTTTGGGAAATTTTGGTTAATTTAAGGGTGAATTATGCATCAACCTATTTGATAACATCATGAGACGCTG
>DAOOPF010000294.1:0-2107 GCA_035388125.1 bacterium
TTGGACCAAAAAATTAACCAATTGAATTTATTCGACTAATATTGGGACACTACTGTCTTCAAATGATACTTAACCGTGTTTTCGCTGATGTAAAGATCGCGGGCGATGTCATGAATCGTTTCGCCCTCACATATTCTTTGCAGGATTTGTTGCTGCCGTTCTGAGAGGAATTCTGGTACAAAATGGGCGGGATTGGCAATTTCATCCAGTGGCTCTGTCATGGGTGCCCTTTCGATAGTGCAAAGACAAATCCATTATTTTCTCAAAGCCAGAATAGCGGATCAATACTAGTACAGTTGGGAGTTGACAAGGTCATTTGATGTATTACGAGGATTCCCCCTCGCCGTATTGGTAAAATGGCGAAAAAAAGCACACCATGCAACTACCCGAAAGGGTAGTTTTTGGCGGGTTACAAGATGGGTCGGACTACCTCTTCAAGGTCGTCCTCCGGGTGAAAGTAAAAAGGCGCGGGTGAAACCAGGAGGGAGGAGTGGCATCAATTTTTCAGGACACTGCCGGATAGCGTCAAGATAGATGGGAGCTGAACAGGACGAAATACCTGTTCGTCAGGCGTAGTAATGCTCCAATTGGGGTGTACCCTGGAGGCAGGTAGAAAAAAGTAGGTTTGGGCGGGATTGAATATTCCGGCCGCTGCCAGGTAGGGGCAAGATGTCCTCAGCCGGCTGGAAACAAGAGTATCAGGGCGCAAGGGCGCGGGCCGGGAACGAGCGCCGGCAGCGCCCGCCGGTTGGGAGCAAGGGGGCTACTCCAGGTGGGCGAGAGAGGTGCTGGAGCCTAAATCTCCTCCACCCCGTCCCTTGTCATCCAGCCGACCTTGCCGTCGAGCAGGATTACCTTGACATAGGCTCCGGAACGGTCGGCGACGCGCACTTTGGTGCCCTCGTGCAGATCGAAAACCTGGGTGGCATCGCTGGCGGGCGCACTCAGCACGCTCACCTTGTGGGGCATGATGATGCCGTAACGAAGGTTTTTGGCATCCCGCGCCGTGGCCCAGTAGAGCGTCCCGGCCAGAAGAAAAAGAACCAGGAGGGGGATGAAAAGATAGCCTACCACCGTGCGCACGCCGCTTTTAGAGACCAGCAGCCGCACGATGACAGCCGCGATGAGCAGATTGAAAAGAATCACCGCCAGCACTCCCCACTGTCCGACGCTCAGCCCCCGTTTGATCCCCTCCCAGACCCTGGCAGCAAAGAGCGCCGGCGGAACGGCGATTTTGTCCACCACCCGCAGCTGCGCCAGCTCAAGATTGATGGCAACGTCGGGATCGGCCGGCTTGAGCGCCCGGGCGCGTTCATAATTGAGGATGCACCGGCCCAGCTCCTGCATGCGGAAATAGGCATTGCCAAGGTTATAGTAAAGCTCGGCGCTCTCATAACCGGTGGCGACGGCCGCTTCGTAGGCCTTGATCGCCTCCTCGTAGGCGTTGTTCTGCATGGCGGCATTGCCCTGCTGGTAATGCTGCACGGCGTTTTGATTGGCTAGGGCCGAGGTGGCCAGCAGAATCAGGGTGAAGATCGATCGCATTCGCATAGGCTAAATCGCTTTTTCAAGATTGATGATCGCCTCTTTGGCCTCTTTGTAGATGCCCTGCATTTGCGCCAGGGTGACCTCCGAGGGGGCGAAGCGCTGATAATCGCATACCTTTAGCAGCTGCAGATAGGGTTCGATGGTCGCGTCAGGCGCGCCCCTTTCCCTGAGACGCGCCTCCAGCTCGCTGCTGACGATGCCCGCCTCGGCGAGATTGAGCTTGTCCGCGGCGAAGCCGAGGAGCGCCCGCGCGATCTCGGCAAAGTACTCCTTCTGCTTCTCCAGTTGCAGCAACCCCTCGGCCTTGCTCAGCCGTTTCATGGCCATGCGGTTAGCGCGACGGCTGCGGGCATAGGCGACGTTGCCGCTGAGCTTGTCGAGATGGCGGCGGTAGCCCAGCGCTGCCGCCAGGGCCAGCAGGGGCAGGATCCAGAGCAGAATGAACCAGCCGCTGCGGTGAAACTCTCCGCCCTTGCGCCGCCATTCGGGTGCATTGAGCTTGATAAAACGGATGTCCTGGTTGATGAGCGCGACCTCCTCCTTGCTCAGGCCGGAGGGG
>DAOOPF010000295.1:0-2096 GCA_035388125.1 bacterium
GGGGTGACGAAAAAGTGGTTGCGCGCGAGGAGGCCGCGCTCGGCGGCGTCAAAGCCGAAATCGCCGGCGTTGACGACGTTGCTGAGATCGGGGGCGACCGTGTAGGATTCCGCCGCCGGCACGATCTGCGAGGGCTGCGGGATATAGGTGCCGAATTCGGTCTCAACCGGTCCGGTGATCTCGGCGATCATCTGTGCGGACAGGGGCAGGACGCCGGCTAAAAGCGCCAGCGCCAGTATGGTCTTGATGATGCAGGATTTCACATCAACCTCCAGGCCCGCTGCGGGCCCTTTAAGGTTCTCCCCCCATTAATGAATATGCACAACGGGGGGGATAAATTCAAGCAAGAAATTTGGACCGGCGGCCTAGCGATGGGATGGCCCAGGCCGGCCGCTCTGCCGGGCCGCACTGATCGGAATGCAAATTCATCGGCGGCAGAACAGTGGCTCTCTATTCCGCAATCAGCCCGCCGGCGGCCGGAGCAAAATATTTCCGCTGCCCTGCAATAAATCAGCCTCGAATGGGAGTTACATATGCAAAAGGCCGGACCCCCGGATATGCTGCGCGCATCCCTGACTGCGGGAGTATGACCCATGTCCAGACTCGAAATCATCGGTTTGATCGTCAGCTACGTGTACGCCTTTTCCCTCATGACCATCGTCGAGGCGCTGGGCAAACGCCTGCGCTGGCCGCAGGATCTCAGCCGCAAGATCATCCATATCGGCGCCGGGATGTGGGTCTGGGGCATCCTCTGGTTCTTCGATGAACTGCGCTGGGGCATCATCCCGTTCGCCACTTTCATCCTGCTCAATTACATCTTTTACAAGCGCCAGACCTTTTCCCAGATGGATAGCGAGAAATCCTCACCCGGGACCGTCTACTTTGCCATCTCCATCACCCTCATCTTTCTGTGGCTCTGGCGCCCGGCCGGACCCATCGATCCCATCCCGGCCGGCATCGCGGGCATCATGGCGATGACCTGGGGCGACGCCTTTGCCGGCCTGATCGGCAAGCGCTACGGCCGCAAACAGTACCAGTTTTTCGGCCATTACCGCAGCTTCATCGGCAGCGCTGCCATGGCCGCCTTCAGCTTTGTGGCGATCTGGCTGACGCTGTCCTTCCTGCCCGGATCGGCCCTCTCGCCCTTCAGCCCTGTCATCGGCCTGGCCGACCGGCTACTCATGACCCTGCTCGGCACCGCCGTGGCGACCCTCGCAGAGGCCCTCTCGCCGGCCGGGACGGACAATCTCACCGTGCCGGTGCTGACCTCTTTCTTCCTCTGGCTGATCTGGCCCTGAGCAGACTGGATGCGAAGCAGAGGGGAGGAAGCTGATCTGGACTTGAGTGCACCGGCAATATTTCCCTTGCTTTTTCCCCTCCGCATTGCGTATTTTGAACATTCAGCCCTGCAGCCCATAATCGAGGATGCGCCCCATGCTTCTCGTCGCCAGCTCGTTCATCCCGGCCCTCTTCATCGCGGTCTTTTTCTACATCCTGGACAAGAACAAGGAGCCCTTTTACTACTTGCTCCGCGCCTTCCTGGCCGGCATGGCCTCCATCGCCCTGCTGGTTGTGATCATCATCATCCTGCCCGATATCAAGCTCGTCCACGGCCCGGACCGCAACGCCCTCATCGACGCCTTTTACAACGCCGCCTTCAAGGAGGAGCTGGCCAAGATGCTCCTCCTGCTGCTCAGCACCTGGCGCGCCCGCCATTTTGATGAATGGTACGACGGCATCCTCTACGGCGTGCTGGTCGGCCTGGGCTTCGCATTTATCGAGAATGTTAAATATTTTTACGAATTTTTTGCCGATAACGGCTGGTACGTCATCGTCGGCCGCACCGTCTTTTCGATGCCCCTGCACGCCCTGCTCGGCGGCATCATGGGCTATTTCGTCGGCAAGTCCAAGTTCACCACGGGGCCGGACCGGATTCAGTGGCTCCTGCTCGCTTTCGTCATTACGGTGGTGGTGCACGGTCTGTTCAATTTCTCGCTCACCGTCGGGGTGATCAACCTCAAGTGGCTCATCCTGCCCCTGGTTTTCATTCTCTGGGTGCGGGTGCTCTCGTACAAAAAAGTGACCCAGTCCGGCGG
>DAOOPF010000296.1:0-2055 GCA_035388125.1 bacterium
CAGGTCGAACCGGATCGATGAGATAATGATAGGAAGCGGGCTGGATGAGGTCGATATAATAGCCATTGGAAAGAATACCCTGGTAGCCCCTCCGGGCGGCCTGGACCAGGGAATCCGGCCCGCGCCAGGAATGGATAACAATGTTTTTCGGCATCGACGGGTGGAGGATCTCATCCCAGCCGACCATCCGCTTGCCGTGTTTGGTCAATATCCTGAGCAGGCGCGAGTTGAAATAAGCCTGAAGGGCATGGTTGTCCTTGAGGTTGTTCTTTTTCATAAAGGCCTGGATGGCCGGATTGGCATTCCACTGCTTGCCATTGTTCTCATCCCCGCCGATATGGAGATAGGGATCGGGAAACAGGGCGGCCATCTCGCCAAGAAACCTGTCGAGAAATTTATAGGTGCTCTCTTTGGTTGGATCCATGGTTGGGTCGAAGACACCCCAGCGCCGCTCGATGGTGTAGGGGCCGGGGGCGCTGGCCAGCTCGGGATGGCCGACGAACCAGGCCGTGGTATGGCCGGGCATGTCGAATTCAGGGTAAACGCGAATGCCGCGTTCGCCGGCGTAGGCGATAATCGTTTTGATCTCGGCCTGGGTGTAGTAAAAGCCGTCGGAGCCGAGCTGGTGAAGTTTAGGGTAGAGCTTGCTCTCGACGCGGAACCCCTGGTCCTCGGAGAGATGCAAATGGAGAACGTTCATTTTGACGGCGGCCATGCCGTCGAGGTTGCGTTTGACCACCTCCATCGGCAGCCAGTGACGGCAGACGTCGATCATCAGGCCGCGCCAGGGAAAGCGCGGCTTGTCCTGGATGGAGAGCGCGGGGAAGAAAAAGCCCTTTTCATCCGCCTGAAGCAGCTGGAGCAGGGTCTCGAGGCCATGCAGACCGCCGAGATCGGTGACACAGTGCAGTTCAATCCTCGCCGGTGTGACTGTCAGCTCGTAGGACTCATCCTCGCCGAGGGCGACCTTGCCAGGGCGCTGGCAGGTGATGACCAGACCCGGATTTTCAGCGCGTGTCTGCGGGGTGATGACATCCTGGGGCATAAAGAGCGCAGTGCGGCCGCTGAGGCGGCGCAGCATGCGCGTCACGCCGCTGTAAAGGCGCGGATCGGCCTGACCCTCTATCGCCAGGGTGAAAGAAGCATCGAGACGATACTGGCCCTCAGCCAGGGTCATTTTTTCCGGCACCGGCATGAGGACCGGGGCTTCAGCCGCGCCAAGCAGGGCCGGCAGGAAGGCGGCCAGGCAGAGACACAGGATTGCGCTTTTTTTCATGATTCTCCTCATTTGCTATTTTTTAACAAGATAACGATCATAGAGCCAGAGCCCTGCCATCGAGAGCACCCCCATGGAGGCAACCAGGATCCACATGACGGGGGCGCGTGTGGGCAGCCCCTGTGCAGCGGGATTCTTGATCAGGGTTTCGAACATTATACCGCCGAGAGGGGCGCCGACGATAGTGCCCAGGGCCATCGGCAGATTGGCATAGCCGAGATAGAGTCCCTCCTGCCCCTTCGGAGCGATAGCCCCGATGTATTGATAGATGCGCGGCGAGGCGAACATCTCGCCGATCGCCATCGAGGCGATGGAACCCAGAATGAAGATGCCGGCCAGGGGCATGGCAAAGGCGCCGATGGAAATAGAGTGCAGGGCACCGCCGTTGGCCAGGCTGGGAATGATGTTGAGCAGCATGCCAACCACCGTGACACCAACGCCGGCCATGATCGACTTGAGGGGCGACCACGATTTCGAAAAGCGGGTGATCAGGAGCTGAAAACAGACGATCATCACCGGATTCATCAGGGTGTAGAGTTCGACCGGGGCATCCTTGTCCACAAAGCGCAGGTAGAGGGGGATGAGGTTGTAGATTTGCACATAGATGAACCAGAAAAAGCTGATTACAACCAGAAAAAAGACGAAGCGGATATTGCCGAGCACCATGAACATCCCTTTGAGGGCCTGGCCGATGGTCTTCGGCTTTTGCAGGGTCCCCTCCGTGAGCGGCTGCTGGTACTGGGGCTCGCGGTAGACAAAAAGTACGACCAGCAGTCCGA
>DAOOPF010000297.1:0-2033 GCA_035388125.1 bacterium
ATTCTCCGGAAATGGGTATCGGTTCGAGTACTCTTCCCCAGCGCGGCGGCACCGTCAGGGAGGCCAGCCGGTCGCCATTGGGCAGGAAGCGCTCACCGGTCAGCAGGTCCCGCCAGCCCGCCGCTTCGCACGCCACCACGGTTTGCTGTTCATCCCGGCTGTTGTTCAGTACGATCAGCAGACGCGCCTCGTCCGAGAAGCGTTCGAATCCGTAGAGCTGCCGCTCTTCATCCACAATCGCCGTGCGGAAGCCGCCTGTACTCAATACCGGCCGGGACTTGCGCAGGGCGATCAGCTTCTGGTAGCACTGTAACAGGTCGCGGTCGGCCTCCACCACCTGCGCTTCCGCCCGCGCATCGCCTGAGGGCAGGATGCGCTCGGGCTGATAAACCAGATCCTCCCAGACCATCGGCTTGCGGCAGCAGGGGTCGTTGGCCCCCCACATGCCCACCTCATCGCCGTAATAGATCATCGGAGCGCCGACATAACACATCTGCATCAGGGCGAGCAGCTTCTGGGTCTGCTTCTCCTCCGCCGCCGGCTTGCGCGTGCTGGTGCGGGGATGGCTGCCCTTGCTGAGGTCGAAGAATTTGCCCCAGTCGCGGATCGAACCGTGGTCGCGGTTGACGATGAGCGAGCCGATGCGCATGGTGTCGTGGCTGTCGAGCAGGTTCTGCATCACGAAAGAGGCCCCTGCCGGAAAAGCCGCGCGCAGCTCCGCCAGCCGGCGGTCGAATTCGGCCACGCCGATGCGCGTTTTTTCTGCAACGAAAAATTCGATGCAGGAGAAGGCGAAATTGTAGTTCATCACTGCGTCGAACTCGTCCCCTTTCAGGTAGGGCTGGAGCACCTCAATCCGGTCGATGACCTCCGCAGTGAGATAGGCCTCGGGATTGATCGTCTTGACATGGGTGCGCCAGGCTTGCCAGAAGGGATGGGCGACGCAAAAGGCGACATCGAGCCGCCAGCCGTCGATGCCGTCGGCCGGATCGCCGTCCCCGTCCGGATCCATCCAGCGCCGCGTGGCGGCAAAAATGTACTCGCGCGGACCAGCGACGATGCCGTTCTCATCCTCGCGCAGCTCCGGCAGCTCGGCGACATTGGCCCAGCCCGCATAACTGAAGGGGGCGTGGCGGGAAGGTTTTGTCCACGAGGTGACGGTGAACCAGTCGCGATAGGGCGAAGCCTGGCCATGGGCGACGAGATCCCGGAAGGCGAAGCTGTTGATGCCCATGTGATTAAAGACCCCGTCGAAGATGATGCGCATGCCGCGGCGGTGCACCTCGCGGATGAGCTCGAGCATCAGCCGGTCGGCCGCCGTCCACTGCCAGGCAGCGGGATCGACGGGGTTCTCGCCGGCGATGATGGCCCGGTCCCCGGCGGGATCGGGCCCGAAGTTGGGATCGATGTGGTGATAGGTGGCGCCGTCGTATTTGTGCAGCGAGGGGGAGGCGAAAACCGGATTGAGGTAGAGGGCGGTGACGCCCAGTTCCTGCAGATAGTCCAGTTTTTCAATGATGCCGGCGAGGTCGCCGCCGTAGCGCCGCCGCTGAATATTGAACCAGATATCGCGGCCGGTGGCCTTTTCCCAGGGCTGGAGTTCGTACCAGTCGGAGCTCCAGGGCGAGATCCGCCAGGGCGAGGTGAGATCATGCGGCCAGGCGCCGCGGATATCCTCCAGGGCCGGATCGTTGGCGGGGTCGCCGTTGCGAAAGCGCTCTGGGAAGATCTGGTACCAGACCGCCTCGCGCGCCCAGGCGGGGCCCCAGCTGGAATCTGCTTTTTGGCTCTCTTTTGCAGCGCTGTGACAGAGCATATTGGTCAAGAGCAAGAGTCCCATCAGGATTGGTTTCATGGCGTCACCTGTTTCGTTGGCTGATCGCCTCAGCGGAGAGTCGAATCCGCAGCCTAGAATTCTCCCTGCAGCCCTACCGTGTAGGTGCGCATCGGCATCAGATTGCTCTCCATCGGGGCGTAATTGTACTGCCCGACGTTGAGGGCGCCGAGCTTGAAGCTCAGGCCGCGCCAGTCAT
>DAOOPF010000298.1:0-2025 GCA_035388125.1 bacterium
CCGTGCAGATTGCAGTATTCGCGCACCTTAAGCACCGGCTCATCCACGGTGAACACCGCGACGGGCTCCTCGCCCGGCTTGAGGTATTTACGCAGCACCTTGCTCGCCGTTACCACTTCAATCCACTGAATGTAGTGCACCTCAGTCATGGGGTGGAGAACACTGCCAACCGTGACCTTCACCGTGCCGTTTTTCTCCACCACCGGCACATGCTTTTCGGTGGCGCCGTCGCTGGTGTTCTCCTCCTGAAGATTCATCGGCTGGCCGCAGCAGACCAGGGTGCCGCCGCCGACAGCGACCACTTCGACCATGTTGCCGCAGACCCCGCAGCGATAAACGTGATGTTTGGCGATCATTTCGTTTTTCCTCTCTTTGTGGTGCGAGTGTGTCGCCCGCATTTGATGGGTTGCGATGATCCAGCGAGCCGCCTCCGGAAGGGTGGAGGCGGCAAAGTCGGCAGCGGCCAACGCAGACGCCCTGCGTTCAGGATCATCCTGGGGATTATACAAAAGAACCGAATGGCAGCCGGCATTCCGGCCGCACTGGATGTCGATGAGCTTGTCGCCGATGAAAAAGGAGCGTTCCAGGTCAAGGTCATGGTCATCACGTGCCTGCCAGACCATGCCGGGATTGGGCTTCCGGCAGTTATTGTCGGGCTGATCAGGAGCAGCAAAACAAAGATAAATGCCATCAAAAAAATCCGCCCCCAGCTGCCGCACCATCTCGCGATTCACCGCCTCTACATCCTCCGGCGTGATCAAACCCCGACCCACACCGGACTGATTGGAGATGATAAACAGGTTGAAACCGGCCTGCTGGAGGTCATGCAGCGCTGCACGCGCTCCAGGCAGGAGTTCCACCCGGCCGGGATCCCCGTTGTAGGGGACGTTGCGGATGAGGGTGTCATCACGGTCGAAAAAAACAGCTGGTTTAGCCATTGTCGATATAACTCGCGATCAATTCCTTCTCCGCCACGGTCGCGGTGCCGAGCTTGCCGACGACAATCCCGGCCGCATGATTGGCGATCTCGGTCGCCTCTTCAGCGCTGATTCCAGCCGCCAGCGCAGCGGTCAGAAAGGCGATGGCAGTATCCCCGGCCCCTGAGACATCGTAGACCTCCCGCGCCCGCGTGGGACTGTGATAGGGCTGGTTGGGAGGATGAAAGAGGAGCATGCCCTCTTCCCCCAGGGTGATGAGCAGATAGGGCACCTGCCAGTGTTCGAGCAATGGCGCACCGGCCGCTTCGATCGCTCCGGGCTCCTCGCTCTCCGGCAGGGAGAGCGCCGCAAAGGCCTCCTGCCGGTTGGGCTTGATCAGGGTCGCCCCCCGCCAGAGCAGGGGATTGGCGGGATTGGGATCGACAGTGACAATGACCTTGTGCTCCTGCGCCAGCCGGAGGACCAGATCCACCAGCTCCTGGGTGACAAAACCCTTGCCGTAATCCTCGATGATGACCGCATTCATTTGCGCAATGCTCTTCTCAAGATACCTGCCCAGCTTGCGCAAATCAGCGGAGCCGAGCCTGATGCTCTCCTCGCGGTCGACTCGTACCACCTGCTGGTGGCGGGCAATGATCCGGGTCTTGACGATAGTGGGAAATCGCCCGCTCATCAGGATGCCCTGGCTGTCGATGCGGGCGGCCGTGAGCAGCTTGATCAGCTGTTGGCCGTTAAAATCGCGCCCGGTCAGACCGCACATCGCTGCGGAGATACCGAATTCCGCAAGGTTGCGCGCCACATTGGCCGCACCTCCGGGATAGGCGCTTTCTCGGGTGACATGCACCACAGGCACGGGCGCTTCGGGAGAGATGCGCGAGACCTTTCCCCAGATGAATTCATCGAGCATCAGGTCGCCGATGACCATGATGCGCTGCCGCCGCATGGCGGCGATATGTTCACGGATGCGCCGTTCGCGCTCAAGTCTGCGATTCATTTGGATGGCTTTTGGGTGAGGATTCCGGAATGTCGATTTTACCTGTAAGTTTAGCAATTGTTAACCCAACAAGCAAGCCCTTTTTCAGGATCT
>DAOOPF010000299.1:0-1999 GCA_035388125.1 bacterium
ACGCGAAACGGGCGGGAAAAACAGGGCGGGATCGATATGGCCGAGAAAGAAGCCAGGGCGCGGATCAAGATCAATCAACTCCTCCAGGAAGCCGGATGGCGGTTTTTCGATTCGCCCGACGGCAACTCCAAAGCCAATATCCTCCTCGAGAATCATACCAAAATCACTGCCCTCACCCAGGACGCCTGGGGCGACGATTTCGAAAAGTGCCGGCACGGCTATATCGATTTCCTCCTCCTCGATGAACATGGTTTCCCTTTCATTGTCCTCGAGGCCAAGGCCGCAGACAAGAATCCCCTCTTCGGCAAGGAGCAGGCGCGCCAGTACGCCCGCGCCCAGCACTGCCGCTTCATCATCCTCTCCAACGGCAACCTCCACTATTTCTGGGACACCGAACGCGGCAATCCCCACCTGATCACCCGCTTCCCCTCGCCCGGGGCTGTCACCAGCATAGCCAAATTCAAGCCCGATCTGCAAAAACTCGCCGGCGAGCTCGCCGGCAGCGACTATATCGCTCTGACCCAGATGCCAGAATACGCCCGCGATCCCTCCTGGCTCGATGAATCCCGGCGCAAGGCGTTCATCGAGCACAACAAGCTCCGCTTTCTCCGGCCCTATCAGCTCGCCGCCATCCAGTCGATTCAGAGCGCGGTCCGGCAGGGCAAGGACCGCTTCCTCTTCGAGATGGCCACCGGTACCGGCAAAACCCTGGTCGCCGCCGCGGTGATCAAACTCTTCCTCCGCACCGGCAACGCCCGCCGCGTCCTCTTTCTCGTCGACCGTCTCGAACTTGAAGATCAAGCCGCCAAGGCTTTCAGGAATTATCTCAAGCACGATTATCATACGGTCATCTATAAGGAGAACCGTGACGACTGGCGCAAGGCCGAGATTGTGGTCTCGACCATCCAGACCTTTCTCGCCAAAAACCGCTACATGCGCCTCTTCGCCCCCGATGACTTCGACCTGGTGATCTCCGACGAGGCGCACCGCAGCATCGGCGGCAACAGCCGCGCGGTTTTCGAGTATTTCATCGGCGCCAGGCTCGGCCTCACCGCTACGCCCAGGGATTATCTCAAGAACCTCGACACCGAGGCTGCCAAGCGGGACGATCCGCGCGAGTTCGAGCGCCGCATCCTCCTCGATACCTACAAAACCTTCGGCTGCGAGAATGGCGTCCCCACCTTCCGCTACTCGCTCATCGACGGCGTGCGCGAGGGCTATCTGGTCAATCCCCTGGTCATCGACGCCCGCACCGGTATCACGACGCAGCTGCTCTCGGAGGAGGGCTATGCGGTGCAGACGGTCAACGAGCAGGGCGAGGAGGTGGAGGAAAGCTACCTCCAGCGCCTACCGGAGGAGTGGCGCAAGCGTATCCCGGAGTATATCAAGGACAATGTGCCGCTGAACCAGTTCGCGGCGTGATGAGGTTTACGGTGGAGGCCGGCATCCGGGGCCCTGGCGCCGGTCCGGCCGGCTGCAGTGAATGGAGTTTTTTTTCGTCCCCACCCGTCCTTTGCTTTTTTGCCGCTGCAATTGATGATTTGCATCAATGTTGGTGAGTGACAGCTCTGAAACACGGTGGATTTCAGGATTGATGAGATCACTCGGTTGTCTGATAAATCTCTGCACGATAATGGGGGGAAGGAACGAATTTGATGTTTTGCTGGATAATTAGGTTTTCCGAAGAGATTTGTCAGTACCTCCTCCCAAGCCCTGGCGCGGGCTGATTCATGCTGCGCACTGGCTGCACTCCGGCAAGGGGACGGTCTTTGGGTTGGGGAGAGTGGAGATTAAACTCAACCAGGGCGTCTCTAATCACGAAGGAGGGATTGAGACAATCACCTGCAGCCATTTGAAGGCGCATCACTGCAAAAACATCACAAAGACCTGATCACCACGGAGGCATTGAATGAAGTGAGTCATAAATTACGGCAAAAATATAAAGCTTATCCATCATCATGAAATACTTGTTGATTTAATCTATTCCCGGGTATTCTAT
>DAOOPF010000300.1:0-1935 GCA_035388125.1 bacterium
GCACCCACTGAAATCGCTCCAGATCGATCCGCCCGCGCCGGTCCACTTCCACCCCCTCCTGACGCAGCAGCATCACCTGCACCGCCTTGCCCTCGAACTCGGGCAGGCGGACGAGACCCCCGGCACCGATGACGCGATGCCAGGGTACTTCGCTGCCCTCCGGCAAACCATGCATCGCCCAGCCGACAGTGCGCGCGCCGCCCGGCACGCCCAGCATCGATGCTATCTGGCCATAGGTCGCCACTCTGCCCGGAGGAATTTTCGCCACCAACTCCCGGATACTTTGAAATATGCTTGCCATGTATTAAATTTAAGCAGTGGACGATTATTTGCAAGATAAATATCGGGGATTGGGCCGGTTGGCCTTGAGGCTGGACCCGGTTTTTATTGATGATGAAACGGGCTTTAAAAATAGAACGGAGTGAACCATGCAAGAGCAGCCATTCCTTCTGGGCGTCAATTACTGGCCGCGGCGCAAGGCTATGTACTGGTGGTCGGATTTCGATGCCGGCGAGGTCCGGGAGGAATTTGCAGTCATCCGGGAACTCGGCCTGGAGGTTGTGCGACTTTTTCTGCTGTGGGAGGATTGGCAGCCGGCCCCTGATGTGGTCGATCCCGACGCCCTCAGCCATCTCGAGAAGGTCTGCGACATTGCCGCCGGACTGGGCTTGCAGCTCAATGTGACCTTTTTCACCGGCCACATGAGCGGTCCCTCGTGGACCCCCGCATGGATGCTGCAGCCGGACCGGCCGATGCCGCCGCGCATCTGGCAGGTGGTCAGCGGCGGCCGCGTGGCCGACTGCGGCTACCGCAATCCTTTCACCGACCCGCTCGCCGTCCAGGCGGCCGAGCTGCAGCTGCGCACCGTGGCGGCGCGCTTGAAGGATCACCCGGCGATCGCTGTGTGGAACCTCGGCAATGAGCCGGATATCTTCGCCTGGCCGGCCGATGCCGCCGGGGGAAGAGCCTGGACCCGGCGGATGACCGGGCTCATCAGCGCGATCGATCCGCACCATCCGGTCACCTGCGGCCTGCACGTCGCCAGCCTGCTCGAGGACAACGGTCTGCGGATTCACGATGTCTTTAACGAGGTCGATATGCCGGTGATGCATGGCTATCCGATGTACGCCGACTGGGCGAACGGCCCCCTGGACAGCGATTTTGTCCCTTATCTCTGCGCGCTGACCAGCGCGCTCTGCGGCAAGCCGACCCTGATGGAAGAGTTCGGCGGCTGCACTGCGGCGCCTGGCAAGGCCTCCTTCGTCCACGAGTGGATGCGCTACGGCAAGCCGTTCCGCCAGTTCATGGCATCAGAGGAAGATCTCGCGGCCTATATCGAAGCGGTGCTGCCCAAACTGGTTGAGGTGGGGGCCCTGGGTGCGATGATCTGGTGCTACGCTGATTACGCCCCGGGGTTGTATGACCGTCCGCCCTGCGACCAGGCCTGGCACGAGCGCTTTTTCGGCCTGGTACGTCCGGACGGATCGCTCAAGCCGCACGCGGAGGTGATCAAGCGTTTCGCCGCCACCCGCCCAGTCGTCCAGCCGGCGCGTCGTATGGTAGAGCTGGACCTCACCCCGGAGGAGTATTATCGTGATCCGCGCAGACATGCGGTGCGGCTGTACCGGGCTTTCACCGGCGGGCAATAGCAGCCAGGCGCGGCCTCCGGAAGCGAGAACCGATGCTCATCCGGACTGCCCGTGACCCCGGTGCTTACTTTTCCGGGCAGTGGCGGAGATAGTCGAGCAGTTCCCGGAGGCTGGCGGTAGCCAGCGCGATGCAGGTATCCGCCCCGCCGTAGTAAAGACGCAGCTCGTCGCCCTGCTGGATCCAGCCGCAGGGAAAAACCACATTATCTACATCCCCCTGGCGTTCGTAACCCTCCATCGGTCCGAAAATCCACTCCTCGCTGCGGCGCAGGAGCCGCCGCGGATC
>DAOOPF010000301.1:0-1928 GCA_035388125.1 bacterium
GATGAAAATAGCCATCACGGGGGCAACTGGCCTGGTGGGCGCGGGATTGGTCCGCTGTCTGACCCGGCAGGGCCACGAGATCCATCCCCTGGTGCGGCGGTCGCCTCAGGCAGCGGCGCACGAAATCTTCTGGGATCCCCAGAAGGATGAAATCGATCATGCCGCACTGGAGGGGATGGATGCCGTCATCCATCTCGCTGGTGAAAACCTCACCGGCTACTGGAACGCGGCCAAGAAAGAACGCATCATGACCAGCCGCAGCCTCGGGACCCGCCTGATCAGTCAGGCCCTGGCCGTCCTTCATCACAAACCGGGGATCCTGGTCAGCGCCTCGGCGATCGGTTTTTACGGCGACCGCGGCGCGGAATCGCTGGACGAATCCTCTCCGCACGGCGAGGGCTTTCTCGCCGATGTCTGCATGGAGTGGGAGACCGCGGCCGACCCGGCCCGTGAGGCGGGCATCCGCGTCCTCCACAGCCGCTTCGGCATCATCCTCGACCCTGGTGGAGGGGCCCTGGCCAGGCTGCTGCCCCTCCTGCGCCTGGGACTGGGGGGCAGGCTGGGCAGCGGGCGGCAGTACTGGAGCTGGATCACCATGCAGGACGTCCACAGCGCCCTCGCCTTCTGCCTGGAACACCCGGACCTTGAAGGGGCCGTCAATTTCACCGCGCCGGCACCTGCGACCAACGCTGAATTCACCCGAAGCGCCGCGCAATTCCTGCACCGCCCCGCTTTTTTCGCTGTGCCGGCCTTCGCCCTGCGCCTGGTGATGGGCGAGATGGCCCAGGAGATGCTCCTCAGCAGCACGCGGGCCGAGCCCAAAAAACTCCTCGCCAGCGGATTCCGCTTCGATCACACCGATCTCCGCGCCGCCTTCGCCGCCGTTCTCGGCCCCAATCTGCCAGCCCGTTAACAAAGACAGCGGCGGATGCAATAAAAAAAGCCCGGTTTGCACCGGGCTTTTCATTTCAAACTGAGTTGAGGAGGCTAGAATTCGGCGCTGATGCCGATCGAGGGCAGGATGCCGATGCTGGCGCGCTCGTCCAGCTCCTGCCTGAAGGTGTCCCAGCGCGGGACGTCGCGATAGGCCCGGTTGTAGATGTTTTGAATGTCAACATAGGTGATCAGATCCACGCCGGGGAGGCTCCAGCGCCGGTCGGCGCGAAGGTCGAGCGAGTGGTTGACCGCGATACGGGCGGTATTGTAACTCTCCGCCGAACGGCTGTAATCGGCGTTATAGGGGGTATAGGGGCGGCCGGTGGCGAGGCGGAACTTGGCGCTGAACTCCCACCGGTTATTGGGGATATAGCCGCCGCCGAAATTGACAATCCAGCGCTGGTCGAAGCTGCTCGGCCGCAGCACCCCGTCCAGCCCCCTGAATTTGGACTCGTTATAGCTGACGCTGAGCAGGGCGTAGTGGGGCACCTCGGCGATGCGTTTTTGCAGAAAGAGCTCGACTCCGCGCGCCCAACCGCTCCCCTGGCTGACCAGGGGGTCAAGACCGAAGGAAGCAAAGCCCTCCTCCGCGCCGCCGAATCCCGCTCCGGTGTTGACCATCACCAGCCAGGGCTGGAGGGTGCTGACCGGATAGCGGTTGTAGTCCTTGTAATAGCCCTCGAGGCTGATCTTGACGTCCTCCTTGAGATAGCGCTGGAGGCCGAGAATGAACTGGTCAACCTGGATGTGGCGCAAGCTGCGGTTCTCCGGGTTGGCGACCAGCCAGACATAGGCGGGGGCCTGATGATAGCGCCCGACGCTGGCGCTGAATTTGGTGACCGGGTCCAGGGCGTATTCGAGGGCGAGGCGCGGCGAGAAGGCGCTGCCCTGATCGATGAGATTGAAGTAATCAAGGCGGCCGCCGGCAGTGAGGGTGAAGGGGCCGCTCTTCTGGACGAACTGCAGCCAGGCGGCGCTCTTGACGGCGGTGG
>DAOOPF010000302.1:0-1928 GCA_035388125.1 bacterium
GATGAAAATAGCCATCACGGGGGCAACTGGCCTGGTGGGCGCGGGATTGGTCCGCCATCTGACCCGGCAGGGCCACGAGATCCATCCCCTGGTGCGGCGGCCGCCTCTGGCAGCGGCGCACGAAATCTTCTGGGATCCCCAGAAGGATGAAATCGATCATGCTGCACTGGAGGGAATGGATGCCGTCATCCATCTCGCCGGTGAAAATCTCTCCGGCTACTGGAGCGCGGCCAAGAAGGAACGCATCATGGCCAGCCGCAGTCGCGGGACCCGCCTGCTCAGCCAGGCCCTGGCCGTCCTCCATCGCAAACCGGGGCTCCTCATCAGCGCCTCGGCGATCGGCTTTTACGGCGATCGCGGCGCGGAGGCGCTGGACGAATTCTCGGCACGCGGCGAGGGTTTTCTGGCTGACGTCTGCATGGAGTGGGAGAACGCAGCCGACCCGGCCCGCGAGGCGGGCATCCGCGTCCTCCACAGCCGCTTCGGCATCATCCTCGACCCTGGTGGAGGGGCCCTGGCCAGGCTGCTGCCCCTCCTGCGCCTGGGACTGGGGGGCAGGCTGGGCAGCGGGCGGCAGTACTGGAGCTGGATCACCATGCAGGACGTCCACAGCGCCCTCGCCTTCTGCCTGGAACACCCGGACCTTGAAGGGGCCGTCAATTTCACCGCGCCGGCACCTGCGACCAACGCTGAATTCACCCGAAGCGCCGCGCAATTCCTGCACCGCCCCGCTTTTTTCGCTGTGCCGGCCTTCGCCCTGCGCCTGGTGATGGGCGAGATGGCCCAGGAGATGCTCCTCAGCAGCACGCGGGCCGAGCCCAAAAAACTCCTCGCCAGCGGATTCCGCTTCGATCACACCGATCTCCGCGCCGCCTTCGCCGCCGTTCTCGGCCCCAATCTGCCAGCCCGTTAACAAAGACAGCGGCGGATGCAATAAAAAAAGCCCGGTTTGCACCGGGCTTTTCATTTCAAACTGAGTTGAGGAGGCTAGAATTCGGCGCTGATGCCGATCGAGGGCAGGATGCCGATGCTGGCGCGCTCGTCCAGCTCCTGCCTGAAGGTGTCCCAGCGCGGGACGTCGCGATAGGCCCGGTTGTAGATGTTTTGAATGTCAACATAGGTGATCAGATCCACGCCGGGGAGGCTCCAGCGCCGGTCGGCGCGAAGGTCGAGCGAGTGGTTGACCGCGATACGGGCGGTATTGTAACTCTCCGCCGAACGGCTGTAATCGGCGTTATAGGGGGTATAGGGGCGGCCGGTGGCGAGGCGGAACTTGGCGCTGAACTCCCACCGGTTATTGGGGATATAGCCGCCGCCGAAATTGACAATCCAGCGCTGGTCGAAGCTGCTCGGCCGCAGCACCCCGTCCAGCCCCCTGAATTTGGACTCGTTATAGCTGACGCTGAGCAGGGCGTAGTGGGGCACCTCGGCGATGCGTTTTTGCAGAAAGAGCTCGACTCCGCGCGCCCAACCGCTCCCCTGGCTGACCAGGGGGTCAAGACCGAAGGAAGCAAAGCCCTCCTCCGCGCCGCCGAATCCCGCTCCGGTGTTGACCATCACCAGCCAGGGCTGGAGGGTGCTGACCGGATAGCGGTCGTAATCCTTGTAATAACCCTCGAGGCTGATTTTGACATCCTCCTTGAGATAGCGCTGGAGGCCGAGGATGAACTGGTCGACCTGGATGTGGCGCAGGCTGCGGTTCTCCGGGTTGGCGACCAGCCAGACATAGGCGGGGGCCTGATGGTAGCGCCCAACACTGGCGCTCAATTTGGTGATCGGATCCAGGGCATATTCGAGGGCAAGGCGCGGCGAGAAGGCACTGCCCTGGTCGATGAGATTGAAATAGTCAAAGCGACCGCCGGCGGTGAGAGTAAAGGGGCCGCTCTTCTGGACGAACTGCAGCCAGGCGGCGCTCTTGACGGCGGTGG
>DAOOPF010000303.1:0-1910 GCA_035388125.1 bacterium
AGGCGATCCGCGACAAGTTCATGTTCTTCAGCTACGGCGACAGCATGCTCATCCTGTAGCGGGCCGGCCTGGTCGCGATGGAAAAGAGAACGAAACGGGTGGCCCTCATTGTCGCCGCCGGGCAGGGCAAACGCTTCGGCGGCGCGGTGAGCAAGCAGTTCGTCGAGGTGCATGGCCGGCCGCTGCTCTGGTATACCCTGGCCGCTTTCGAGCAGTGCCCTGCCATCGATTCGATGATCGTCATTCTCCCGGCCGCTGAGATCGCGGCGCGTGCGGAGGAGATCGCCGGCTGGGGATTTGAAAAGTTCGGCGCCGCCGCGGCCGGAGGCGCCGAACGTCACGATTCAGTCTTTAACGGCCTGCAGGCCCTGCCGGAGGAGGCGGAGCTGGTCGCCATCCACGACGGCGCCCGGCCACTGATCACCCCGGCGATCATCACCGCCTGCGTCAGCGCGGCCGCGGAGTGCGGCGCCGCCTTCGCCGGGGTCGCGCCCAAGGACACCATCAAGGAGGCGGAGGGGGGGATGGTCACCGCCACCCTCGACCGCCGCCGCCTGGTGCTGGTGCAGACCCCCCAGGTTTTCCGCGTCGATCTTATCCGTCATGCCTATGAAATAGCCTTTGACCGCGGCGCCTTCAGCACCGACGACGCCGCCCTGGTCGAGGCCCTCGGTCATCCGGTGCGGATCGTGCCCGGAGAGTACCGCAACATCAAGGTCACCTCGCCCGAAGATCTGCTCTTCGTTCAAGCCTGCCTGGAGATCTAGTCCCTCCGGCCGGCCGCCATCAGGGAGAATTCTCATGCGCATCGGTCACGGTTTTGATGTCCACCGCCTGGTCCCCGGCCGCAAGCTCATTCTCGGCGGGGTCGAGATCCCCTTCGAGATGGGACTGCTTGGCCATTCCGATGCCGATGTGCTCTGCCACGCCGTCAGCGACGCCCTGCTCGGGGCGCTGGCCCTGGGGGATATCGGCAAGCACTTTCCCGACAGCGATCCGCGCTGGCAGGACGCTGACAGCCTGATGTTGCTGGGCCATGTCGCCGGTCTGGTGCGGGAAAAGGGCCATGAAGTGGTCAACGCCGATGCCACGCTGATCCTGCAGCGGCCCAGGGTGGCGCCGTATGTGCTGCGGATGCGGGAAAACATCGCGGCGGCGATGGGGGTGGCCGTAGAGGCGGTATCGGTCAAGGCCACCACCAGCGAGGGGATGGGGTTCGAGGGGAGGGGGGAGGGCGCCTCCTGTCATGCCGTGGTTTTGCTCTGCGCAACAAGAAAGGAATGAGATGTCCTTAACCGTTTACAACAGCCTCAGCCGCAAGAAAGAGCTCTTCGAGCCGATCACCCCCGGCCGGGTCAACATGTACGTCTGCGGCCCGACGGTCTACGACAACCCCCACATCGGCCACGTCAAGAGCTATCTCTCCTTCGATGTGGTCGTGCGCTATCTCCGCTTCCTCGGCTACAAGGTGCGCTATGTGCAGAACATCACCGACGTCGGCCACCTGCTCGACAGCGGTGAGGACCGCATCCTGCGCGGGGCTGAGCGCGAGCAGCTGCAGCCGATGGAGCTGGTCGAGCGCTATACCCGCGCCTATTTCGCCGCCATGGACGCCCTCAATGTGCTGCGCCCCGACATCTCGCCGCGCGCCAGCGGCCACGTCCCCGAACAGATCGAACTGGTGCAAAAGCTGCTCGAAAAGGGGGTGGCCTATGAGGTCAACGGCTCGGTCTATTTCGATGTCGGCAAATTTCCCGAATACGGCAAGCTCTCCGGGCGCAAGGTGGAGGAGCAGATGGCGGGGGCGCGCCTCGATGTGATCGAGGAGAAGCGCCATCCCGCCGATTTCGCCCTCTGGAAAAAAGCGGATCCCTCACACATCATGCAGTGGAACAGTCCCTGGGGACGCG
>DAOOPF010000304.1:0-1848 GCA_035388125.1 bacterium
CAGTCCCGCCCCCGGCCGCATTTCTTTCCAAGCCGCTAATGCCCATCTATTTTTATTTTTATTCTCCTCCAAATCGCGTATATTATCGCTGTTATCCCCCAACTATCACACACTGCCAAGGGCCCATCCATGAAAAGAATGATCGTCCTGACCAGCCTCTTCCTGATAGCTGCCGCCTGCGCGCATGCGCAGATCGCCACCCTCGAGGCCACCCTCGAGCTGCGCACCGTCGACGGAGTCACCGTGCCGCACCAGAACGGCATCCCCGTGCCGGCCTTTGAAAAACAGCAGCGCGCCATGATCCCCCTCGCCGGCCCGTGGCGCAAGGAGCGCTTTGCCGCCAACGACGCCCTCACCCTGAGCAGCCGCAGCACCGCCATGCCTGCCCTCCTCAACGAGGCCAGGGGCCGCGAGACGCGCAATTTCGACGACAGCGCCTGGCCGGTGATGACCCTGCCGGCGGTCGAGAACCAGATGATGAGCTACGAAGCCCAGCCCGAGTTCTATGAAGAGGGCGTCTGGTACCGCCGCACCTTTGAGGTGCCGGACAGCCTCCGGGGCCGCTACGTCAAGCTGATCTTTTACGCCGTCAACTATGTCGCCGACGTCTGGGTCAACGGACTCTACCTCGGCTGGCACGAGGGCGGCTATACCCCCTTCGCCTTCGATGTCACCAGCGAGCTCGATTACGGGGCGGCCAACACCATCGCCATCCGCGTCGACAACCCGGCCTGGGGCACGCGCAAGGATATCGTCCCCTTTTATGAGGTGGACTGGTTCAACTATACCGGGGTGATCCACGATCTCTACCTCGAGGCGGCCGATCCCCTGCATGTGGTGCGCAGCGAGGTGGTGCCCGTCTCAACTGACGGCGAGCTCCTGGTGCGGACCGTGGTCGGCAACCAGGGCGAAGCCGCCGGTGAGGCCGACGTGCAGATCGAGATCTTCCGGGCGGATGTCACCGCCGCCAACCAGATGAGCGAACAGGCCGCCGACCTGACCGGCGCCGCGGCCGCCTTCTCCGGCAGCCCGCAGCAGACCCTCACCATCCCCGGCTACAGCAGCCGGGTCTGGCAGACGACCCTGCAGATCGCCGATCCCGCCCTCTGGACGACCAAAACGCCCAACCTCTATATTTTGCGCGCCACCGTGCGCCGCAGCGGCGCCATCGTCGACCGCTTCCACACCCAGTTCGGCATCCGCACCGTGGCCGTCGATGGCAACAAGGTGCGCTTTAATCACAAGCCGGCCTTTTTCACCGGCGTGGCCCGGCATGAGGATCACCCCCAGTACGGCCGTAGCCTGCCCGTGGAGGAGATTTTCAAGGACCTGCAGGGGATCAAAAAGAAGATCAACTGCCAGTTTCTGCGCACCGGCCACTATCCCAACCACCTCGCCACCTATCTCTACGCCGACCGCCTCGGCCTGACCGTCATGGAAGAGATTCCGGTCTGGTGGTACGACGACCCCGAGCCCTGGCTCATCCAGAACGATCAGCGCCATATCCACGAGCAGATGTGGCGCGAGATGATCTTCCGGGATTACAACCGGCCGAGCATCATCCTCTGGAGCACCTGCAACGAATGCCGGGACGTGGACAACCGCAAAATCTTCATCGAGCGGGTCCATAACGAGCTGGACACCCTCTACCCCGACGGCCGCCTCGTCAGCCAGTCGGCCGCGGCCGACCGCCCCAGCACCCGCTATCCAGGCACCGACGCCTCGCAGCGGGTCTGCGACGTCATGGGCTGGACCATGTATTTCGGCATCTTCCACGGCGGCACCCTCGGCCCCGGCACCTCCACCTTTCTCGACAGCGTCGCCTCACAGCTGCCCGGCAAGCCGGCC
>DAOOPF010000305.1:0-1835 GCA_035388125.1 bacterium
ATGCTATCGCGCGCAAGGTGGAGGAGTTCATCGAAAAAGAGCTGCCCGATCTCTTCGATGATCCTGCCGCGGTGCGAGCCCACCTGCAAGACACCGCTCACCGGACGGGCATCGTCTTCACCATCATCACATCTCTCGCCGAGGGCGCCGACCGGCTGGTCGCGCAAAGTATCCTGCGCATCGCCCCCGAAAGCCGGCTGCGCGCCGTGCTGCCCCTTCCAAAACAGGAGTATTGCAAGGACTTTGCTTCAGAGGCCTCACGCAGGGAGTTTGAATCCCTCTATCAGCTGGATCCGGATCCTCTGCCGCCGCGGAACAGCCTATTTTCCAATGAGATGGACGACATAGGGGAATCACAGAAGCGGGGCAAGGCCTATCGAGCCGCGGGGGTACTGGTGGTTGAGCAGTGCGACCTCCTGATCGCCGTCTGGGACGGCCAGCAAGCCCGAGGCACAGGCGGGACCGCCGAGATCATCGCCTACGCCGAGGAGCGCGGCCGGCCGCTGGTGAAAATATTCACCAGCGGAAAAGGGAACGAGATCAACAGGGGCGCGGGGCTCAAGTGGCTGTCATTCTCCCGCCTCGAAGAGTTCAACGCCCACCCCATCAGCCCGGAGGAGATCGACCTCTATACCAACAATGTCTATAACAAGCTCTTCGGGAATGGGCCGGGCGCGCAGCTCGATCCGGCCATGCTCGGTGAGGTCAGGAGCCGCCTTCTGCCGGGCTATGCGCGCGCCTCGATCATCGCCAAACACAACCGAATACTTTACCACCGCGCCGGCCAGATCGTCTATCTCCTCTCCCCCATCGTGGTGTTGGCCGTCGCGATCGGGATCCTCTTCCGCGAGCTGGCCCCTTTCGCGCTCGCGCTCGAGGCCGCGATCCTCATCCTCATCCTCCTGCTGATATTTTCCGCCAACCGTCTGAAGGTGCTGAAAAAATGGATCGAAAACCGGGCCCTGGCCGAGCACATCCGTGCCGGCATCTTCACCACCGCCTGTGGATTCATGCCGCGCACCCTCTCCACCGCGGCCGCACAGGCCACCCTTCTGCAATCGGATGACTGGATTCTGCGGGTGTTCAGCGAAATGATGATCGGCTTTCGTCAACCTGCCCGGTGCCCGGATGATACCTGCGCAGCCGCCATCTCCTTCGTACGCGCGATGTGGATTGACGAACAGATCGCCTTTCATGCAGACAAATTCTCCCGCGCAGACCGGATCAGCCGCTTTCTTGAACGTGCGGGCATGCTCATCTTCTTCGCCGCCATTGCCGCCGCCATCGTCCACCTGCTCACCCTGCCCTCCCCGGATGAAATTGGTGTCCATTTCTCGGAGAAATTGATCACCATCCTCGCCATCGTTCTGCCGGCGGCCGGCGCATCAGTCGGCGGCTTCCGCACGCACGGCGAATATTCACGCCTGGCCAGACGGAGCCAGAGCATGAAGACGGTCCTGACCGAGCTGCGCAGCCGTTTCAACTACTACGCCGCCCCTGATACGCTGCCGGATTTCCTGCATGAGATCGAAACGGTAATGCTGGAAGAGAACAAGGACTGGATCGTGCTGATGCGGCATATTGAACTCTCGCCGGTCTGAATCGGCATGGCCGGGTGGAATAATGGTGCCGCCACGCTGTTCGGGCAAAAAATAAAAATAATCAATTCGGGGGTTTTAAAAAAACGCTGCGCTGCTCGGGCGTAAAGGCGAAGAGTCAATCTGGTGGGAAAGAAAAATGCGGCTGTACCGCCGGGGCGCAGCCGCTGAAAATGAAGGATGGTGAAGGGCTGCCCTACCGGGAGAGCTGCCGGTAGCGGCTGCGCAGCGCCTCGA
>DAOOPF010000306.1:0-1831 GCA_035388125.1 bacterium
TTCGCAACCGCGACGAAGGCTGGGCGATCGGCGAAAAGGGGCTGATCCTGCACACCGGCGACGGCGGCGAAAGCTGGCAGCAGCAGGTCAGCAACTCGAGCGCGGAACTCAAGGGTATCGCCCTGGTCGATGACAGCACCCTCTGCGTCACCGGCAAAAATAAAACCCTGCTCCTGACCCATAACCGGGGGGCCTCCTGGCAGGCAATGGCGCCGGCCGGGCTCAGCGCGAGTTATACCTACCACTTCAACGATGTCTATTTCCTGGATGAGGCGACCGGCTGGATCGGCGGGCAAAAAATAATCTCCGATTACTTCGCCGCAGCCCTGCTCCTGACAACCATGGACGGCGGTCGTAGCTGGCGCGAGCGCAGGATCGTCAGCAGCCGGTATCAGGATGCCAGTATAGGAAGAACTGATGGCCTAACCAGCATCGAGCAGATCCAGTTCACCGATGCGGCCAATGGCCTCATACTGCAATCGGCAGGCTCGGTCGACATTTTTTCCGGATCCGCAACGCCGAACGGGCCTTTTTTCACCAGCGACAGCGGCGCCAACTGGCAGTGCCGGCTGACGGGCAAATGCGAAATCATGGACCATAACGGCCGCTTTTTCTTTGTCACGCCGAAAAAGGTGATCAAGATCGGCCATCGCGGCGAATTCATGACCTCCGCGGACGGCGGCCGCAGCTGGACCTTTGCTAATGCAACTATCCGGGGATTCGATGGCCTGCGCTTTTTCGGAAAGGGAAGGGTATGGGCGAGCAAGTGGGACATTAATCCGGCGGCCAAGGTTTGGCTGGAATCGCAGGACGCCGGCCGCAGTTGGGAAAAAGTCGAGCCCCTTTTTTTCGACGCTGACGGCAGCCCGATAACGCCCGGCTTATACCAGCGCCTCGGCTTTGACATCGGCGGCAAGCTGTGGGAGTACCTTTGGTCTCCGGCGACAAAAGAGCACACCATGTTCGAATCGGTGGACTGGGGCCACACCTGGCGCGAGATTTTCGGGCCCATCAGCGCTTCAATGCCCAATCGGCCTTACTATCTGACCCCCGATACCGTGATTTCCTATTCCTTTGACATCAGATCCGCCGGATCGGCGCAGAATGTCTACCTGATCTTCTATCGCAGCACCGACGGCGGCCGCATCTTTGCCAAGTCCGAAATCGCAGGCGTATGGAACCAGCTTTCTCCCTTCGATGCTGGAAATCCGCTGATGAATAATCACTTTTTCCTTAACAGCCGCCTCGGCTTCATCGCCGGCAGCGACGGCAACATCCTCAGGACAACGGATGCCGGACAAAACTGGAAAAACCTCTCCAGCGGCGTGGCCGACGATTTGTGGGATGTCTGCTTTCTCACCGAACAGGTTGGCTTCGTTGTCGGGGAATTCGGCCGGATTCTCAAGACCGAGAACGGCGGCGAGAGCTGGCGCAAGACCGCCACCGGCACTCAGGAGGACATCTACTGCATCGCCTTTAAAAATGAGCGCGAGGGCTGGGCCGGCACCGAAAGCGGCATGCGCTATTCCGCTGATAGTGGCGAATCCTGGCAAGCAGTCCCCCTGCGCTACCAGCATGGCCCGATACGCTATATCCATTTTGACCAGCAGGGCAATGGCTATGCCACGCTTCACTATTATTTCGAGGAACAAGAGGGGCCTGGAACCCGGATGCTCAACCCGCAACCGCTGCCCAGGGACTATGAATACTTGCTCTTCTGGCCGGCGGAAGGCAGCCGGGTGACCGCTCCGAAGCGCAGCAGCTGGCCGGCCTCGCCGCAGCTCGCGCAGAATTATCCCAATCCCTTCAACGCGGCCACCAGAATCGCTTA
>DAOOPF010000307.1:0-1816 GCA_035388125.1 bacterium
GGGCGGCGGTCAAGCGCTCTTTCTTCGGCGCCGGGTGATCAGCCGGTAAGCCAGCCAGAAGGTCAGCAGGATGATGATGGCCATGGCGACCGGCAGGATGATGGTGAAGATCGGCGTCGCGATGGCAGCGATGTTCTCCCCAGAAGCGAGCAAAAAGTTGGCCGCGCCGCCGGTCGTTCCGGTCGATCCCAGCCGCAGGGCGGCGGTGGCGCCCTGCACCAGGGCGGCCGAGCCGCCGCCGAGAACAAAACTGCCAAGCCACCTCACCACCTCGTTATCGATCGGCAGAAGCGAGGCGGAGATCAGGGTCCCGGCGCCGATGGAGAGAGGTGTGGAGATGTGGTCGAGGAGGTTATCAACAAAGGGAATATAATAGGCAGCGATTTCCACGCCGGTGGCGACGCCGAGGCTGCCAAGCCCCGCGTTGCTCGAGAGCCAGGCAAAACTTTCATTCATGGGCAGAAGGCCAAACCGGGCGGCGATCCCGGCGATGAGCAGCGGAACGAAAACCCGGAATCCCGTACTGGCGCTCAGGCCGATGCCCAGTGCCACGGCGGTAATCATCTCTTTATCCATGAATCTATTTTCAGCCTTTCATTCAATCGAAAACAATAACGCTTATTTCCTCAATCCAGCCCTTTTTCCGATCAAGACGATCTCCTGCTGAAAAATACCGGATACACGGCGGATGACAAACCGGGCTACGAGTCTTCACATAGTCCTGGGCAGGCGGAGGCGCAATCCTGGGCGGTCGGGAAAGACCAATCTCCATCAATGTCCATAAGCCTGCAGGATCCGGTCCATCACTGCATTGGTCTGCGGATTGACCACCTGCCGCGCCGGATCGGCCGCAAACCAGGACAGGGTGCGCCGGATCCCCTGATTGAAGGGGATCACCGCTTTGTATTCCGGCACGAAGCGCTTGATCTTGCTGTTGTCAAAGAGGACGCTGTAGGCCTTGTCCCCGAGCAGGTTGCCGGTCAGCGAGGGTTCCTGGCTGCAGATGAAATCCGAAGGAATGTGCACGATGTGCGGTTCGACCCCGACAGCATCGCCCAGCGTCTGAAAGACCTGGTTCCAGGTCAGGCTCTCGTCGGAGGTGATGTGAAAGGCGTGGCCGATCGCTTGCTGATGCCCCATCAGGCCGGCAAAGCCCACCGCGAAATCCTCGGCGTGGGTCAGAGTCCAGAGCGTGGTGCCGTCGCCGTGCACGATCACCTTTCCCCCCCGCTGCATGCGGTCGATAAGGGTGTACTCGCCGCCGCTGCCGATCAAGGCCGGGACGATGGTGTCGTAGGTGTGCGAGGGGCGGACGATGGTGATGGGGAATCCCTCCTCACGGTAGGCCCGGTTGAGCAGTTCCTCACAGGCGATCTTGTTGCGCGAGTATTCCCAGAAGGGATTGTGCAGGGGCGTCGACTCGGTGATGACCGGATGGAGCAGCGGCTTCTGATAGGCCGAGGCGGAGCTGATGAAAATGTACTGCTTCGTCCGGCCGCGGAAGAGCTCGATGTCGCGCCGGACCTCGCTCTCGACGTAGGCGATCCAGTCGACCACCACATCCCATTGATGTTCTCCTAAAAGTCGGGCGGTCATGCCGCCATCGCTGATATCGCCCTGCAGGATCTTCGCACCCGGGATCTCGACCCTGCGCACGCCGCGGTTGAGGAGATAGAGATCGATGCCGCGCCGGACGCAGAGCCGGCTGACCGAGGTGCTGATATTGCCCGTGCCGCCGATGAACAGGACCTTCATGACATTATTCTCCGGAAATGGGTATCGGTTCGAGTACTCTTCCCCAGCGCGGCGGCACCGT
>DAOOPF010000308.1:0-1809 GCA_035388125.1 bacterium
AAAAAAGCCCTTCCTGCATGAGCTGGAAGGGCTTTTTCGTGAGCGGGTCAGCCGGTTATGAAAAACGGTAGGCTTTGAGGCCGAAACAGCCGGCTATGAAAAACGGTAGGCTTTGAGAGTCTGGACGCTCTCGGTGATCACCACCTTGATAAAGCCGGTCACGGGCACGGAGAGGAGCATGCCGATGAGGCCGAAGAGGTTGCCGCCGATGATGCAGGTGGCCAGCACCAGGGCCGGATGGAGATGGACGCTGCTCGAGACCGACAGCGGCTGGATGCAGAGATCATCGGCCAGCTTGAGGCCGAGAAAGAGGAGGGCGACGTTGCCGCCCGCCGAAAGGTCACCATTCTCCATCACCGCGATGATCATGGAGGGAATCCCCCCGGCGAAGGGGCCCACGTAGGGGATGAGGTTGGCCAGCCCAGAGAAGGGGCCGAGCAGAAAAAAGTAGGGCACGCCCAGCGCGCCGAGTCCGATGGTCGCCAGCGTGCCGATCGAGACCGCATCGATGAACTGGCCGCGCAGATAGTTGCCCAGCTGCTGATCCATCTTGTGGATGAGATCGAGGCTGAACTCGAAATAGCGGTTGGGCACAATGCGGATCAGCGCCTTTTTCAGGGTCAGGGCATCCTTGATCAGGAAGAACATCAGAAAGGGGATGGTGACCAGGGCGAGGACGATGCCGATGAAATCGCTGACGATGAAATCGATGATCTTTTTGCCGAAGGAGGCCTTGAATTCCGCCAGCTTGACTTTCAAATCGACGTCGCCATAACCGAGCCAGCCCATCTTGGCGCGCACCACCTCCTGGAGATTGGCGAGGGCGAGGTCGGTCTTGGCCGAACCAGCGTCGCTGCTCATGCCCACCATCTGCGCCTTGAGGGCCGGGACCAGAGTGATGATGCCGACGACGATCAGGGCGGTCATGGTGAGCAGGATGATCGCCGCCGCGGCGGTGCGTGAGATCCCGCGCGCCTCCATGCGGATGACGAGGGGGTCGAGAATATAGGCGAGCAGGAGGGCGATGATCAGCATCTGGGCAATGCCACCGATGGCGCTGAGGAGGATGATCAGCACCAGGGCAGTGAGGAGGAGCAGCATCTTGCGGGTGCTGGGATCGCGGAAGGAGATCATGCCGGCTTCTCCTGCTTGGGTGTCTGGCGCATCTGCTGCAGGGCCTCGTTGAAATCATAGGCGCGCTTGTTGGTCTGGCGCAGCCGTTCGCAGACCAGGCGGGAGAGACCGAGGACGATCTTGACGCCGGTGGTGGGATTGCGCTCGATCAGGCCGTAGAGATCCGGCTGGAAAAAGCCGAAGATGCGGCTCTTCTCCTTGGCGACTACGGTAGCGGAGCGCGGCGAGGCGTCGAGCAGGGAGATCTCGCCGAAAAAGGCTCCGTCGCCGAGCTCGGCCAGCAGCAGATTACCCTTTTCGGAGCGGATCATCACCCGGCCTTTCTGGATGATGTACATCCCCATGCCCGGCTCCTCCTCGCGGAAGACGACCTCGTCGGGCTGGTACTCTCTTTCATGGAGGATTCTCACCACTGCGGCCAATTCGCGGCGGTCCAGGTTCTCAAAGACCGGCAGGGCTTTCAGCACCTTGATGAGTTCGGTCTCGTCCTGTTCGTGATGCTGTGACTTTTTTTTGACGAACAAACCTTTCATGGGGTCTCTCCATCCTGGCGCGGTTAGATGGACTGGAATTCGGCTGCGGGGCGCTTTCCGGAGCTTTCCGGCATCGCCGTTCCCCTTCTGGTAGAATATAATGCAAAATGACTAAAAAATGAAATCTTTTTGTTATTTTGTC
>DAOOPF010000309.1:0-1731 GCA_035388125.1 bacterium
CACTCCGGGCAGCTGCCTTCGGTGACCATCTCCTTCAACCTCGACGACGGGGTCGCCCTGAGCGAGGGCGTGGCGGCGGTCAACCGGGCGGCGCGCGAAACCCTGCCGGCCTCGATCGCCACCAGCTTTTCGGGCACGGCCCAGGCCTTCCAGTCTTCACAGAGCAGCCTGCTGGCCCTCCTGTTTCTGGCCATTCTGGTGATCTATATGATTCTCGGCATCCTCTATGAGAGTTTTATTCATCCCCTGACCATCCTGAGCGGGCTGCCCTTCGCCGTCTTCGGGGCGCTGATCACCCTGCTGCTCTTCCGGATGGATCTGAACCTCTATAGTTTTGTCGGCCTGATCATGCTCATCGGTGTGGTAAAGAAAAACGCCATCATGATGATCGATTTCGCCATTTCGGCGCGGGGTGAGGGACTGGGCGCACGGGAGGCGATCCTCCAGGCCTGCAGCATCCGCTTCCGGCCGATCATGATGACCACGGTGGCGGCGTTGATGGCGACTCTGCCGATCGCTTTGGGCATGGGGGCGGGAGCGGAGTCGCGCCGGCCGCTCGGCCTGGCCGTGGTGGGAGGACTGCTCTTTTCGCAGCTGATCACCCTCTACGTCACGCCGGTCTTTTACATCTATCTGGAAAAGCTGCAGAACAAACTGGGGCGATTCTTCAACAAGGAGGAAAAAGTCTGACCGTAAAACGGGCTTATTGAATAGGGCGGCTGATAATATCGGCCTGTGACCGGCCCTGCTTTTCGGGAAAGACGCGAGCAGCTGAGTGACCATTAAAAAAGGGCGGCTGATTATATCAGCCGCCCTTTGGTTTTTCCAAGGAAGCGGATCCAGCAAAAGCAGGAAGCTTATTTGCCGGTCGCTGCCTGAGCTTCGGCCTTCATGGCATCGCCGGCGGTGATGGCGATCTCGACGCGGCGGTTCTGCGCGCGGCCATCGGCCGTAGCGTTGTCCGCAACCGGCTGGCTCTCGCCATAGCCCATGATGGTGAAGCGGCTGACGTCGACGCCGCTCTTGGCCAGGTAGGAAGAGACGGCATGAGCGCGTGCCTCGGAGAGTTTCAGATTGTAGTCTTCGGCGCCCTGGGAGTCAGCGTGGCCCTCGATGAGGAGGACGGTGCCGCTGTACTTGTTCAGGGTCACGGCCAGCTGCTCGAGATCGGTCTGGGCAGCGGGTTTCAATGTGGACTTGCCGGTATCAAAGAGAAGACCGGATTTGAGCGTGACCTTGATGCCTTCGCCGACACGTTCGACTTCAGCATTGGCGAGTTCCTGCTCGATCTCGGCCGCCTGCTTGTCCATCTTGTTGCCAATGTAGGCACCGGCGGCCCCACCGACCGCAGCGCCGATGATGGCGCCGAGGGCGGTGTTGCCGACCTGGTTGCCGATGACAGCACCGGCCGCGCCACCCGCTGCGGTGCCGACTGCGGCACCCTGGGTCGCTTTGGTCAGGCTGGCGCAGGATATCATCCCGACAGAGAGAACGGCAATCATCACAACCATCAATAATTTGCGCATTTCTACCTCCTGTTACCTAATACGAACAACTTTCGCGCTACCCTGTTCATTACCCATTGCAATGCAGGGCAGTGGATTACAGCTATAACTTACTTAGTTGTGTTGAATAAGTCAATAAAAATTTCATTGTGGCTGGTGCGGGGCCGCCGGGGTGATGAGTACGGCAAAAAGGGTCTGCACCGTGGGAGAAAACGGGCTGATGCAT
>DAOOPF010000310.1:0-1714 GCA_035388125.1 bacterium
GACCAGAGGGGCATGGGAGGAGGCATCCCACACCCGCCCGGCGATCTTGCCGGTGATGCCGGCGGAGCTGATTGAGTAATAGCCAAAAAGAAGAAAAGCCAATTGCCGCGTTACACGAAGATGTGCCCATCTCATCGGCTCAATTCCCCAACCCATGCAGAATTTTCAGGCATCTGCCCATGCATCTCAGTCCGCATTCCGGAAAGCCGGTTTTAGCTGGCCGGCGAAGAGCTGAGCATTATCTCATACAGACCATCTTTTTGGTTTGAATGACGCCCCCGGCCTCCATCCTGCAGATATAGACGCCGGAGGGCGCCAGGATGCCCTGATCGGTGCAGCCGTCCCAGTGCGCCAGGTGCTGCCCGGCAGTTTGGCGCTCATGGAGCAGGGTGCGCACCTGCTGGCCGGCGAGGTTGTAAATTGTCAGGAGGACCTCCCCGTCAAAGGGGAGCATGTAAGCGATCCGGGTGGCCGCATTGAAGGGATTGGGATAATTGTGTGCAAGCTGCGGCGAAGCAGGCCAGCTGCTGCGCTCCGGATCGGTCACCCGGCTGCCCTCCCCAGGCCAGTAAAGCAAGTATTCATAGTCCCTGGGAAGTGGTTGCGGATTGAGCATCCTGGTCCCGGGCCCCTCTTCTTCCTCGAAGTAATAGTGAAGCGTGGCGTAGCCATTGCCCTGCTGGTCGAAATGAATGTAGCGTATGGGGCCATGCTGGTAGCGCAGGGGGACCGCTTGCCAGGATGCGCCGCCATCGCTGGTATAGCGCATGCCGCTTTCGGTGCCGGCCCAGCCCTCGTGCTCGTTTTTAAAGGCGATGCAGTAGACGGCCTCCTGGGTGCCGGTGGCGGTCTTGCGCCAGCTCTCGCCGCCGTTTTCGGTCTTGAGAATCCGGCCGAATTCGCCGACTGCAAAACCAATCTGTTCCGTGAGGAAGCAGACGTCCCACAGATCGTCGGCTACGCCGCTGTATAGATTTTTCCAGCTTTCTCCCCCATCCGTTGTCCTGAGGATGTTGCCGTCGCTGCCGACGATGAAGCCGTTGCGGCTGTTGAGAAAAAAGTGATTATTCATAATCGGATTTGTGGCATCAAAGGGGGAGAGCTGATTCCATACGCCGGCGATTTCGGATTTGGTAAAGGTGCGGCCGCCGTCGGTGCTGCGATAGAAAATCAGATAGACATCCTGTCCAGCACCTGCAGATCTGATATCAAAGGAATAGGAGATCACGGTGTCTGGGGTCAGGAAATAGAGGCGGTGGGGCGAGACATCAAGGGGCCCGTAGAGCTGACGCCAGGTGTGGCCCCAATCCACCGATTCGAACATGCTGTACTCGTTTGTCGCCGCGGACCAAAGGTATTCCCAAAGCTTACTCTCGATGTCAAAGCCGAGGCGTTGGTGCAGGCCGGGTGTTATCGGGCTGCCGTCAGTGTCGAAAAAGAGGGGCTCGACTTTTTCCCAACTGCGGCCGGCGTCCTGCGATTCCAGCCAAACCTTGGCCGCCGGATTAATGTCCCACTTGCTCGCCCATACCCTTCCCTTTCCGAAAAAGCGCAGGCCATCGAATCCCCGGATAGTTGCATTAGCAAAGGTCCAGCTGCGGCCGCCGTCCGCGGAGGTCATGAATTCGCCGCGATGGCCGATCTTGATCACCTTTTTCGGCGTGACAAAGAAAAAGCGGCCGTCGTGATCCATGTACTCCGAATGGCCGGGCAA
>DAOOPF010000311.1:0-1707 GCA_035388125.1 bacterium
GGGGATAATCGAGCCAGCGGGGCAGACGCCGCGGCCGGCCGAAGATCCAGGTGTGAATTTTGGCCAGATACTCGGAGAGCAGCCCGAAGGGGCAAACCCAGCCGCAAAAACCCTTTTTGAGCAGCAGGGCGGTGGCGATGATCACCAGCAGCAGCACCAGACTCGCCGGGTGGATGGTGTTGAAGATCCCGGTGAAGAGCCAGTACTTAAGGCTGATCAGGGCGCTGATCGGCAGAAAGGCCTCCACGCCGGGGGGGCGGGTGAGAGTGATCTCGCCCTCGCCCCCGGCCTGATGGACAAAGAGGATGAATTTGATGCCGATCCAGATCGTCAGCAGGGCGAACCCCCACTGGACCATGCGCCGGATCGCCTGCGGGTCCGCCAGCTCTTTTCTCAACCGCTCAACTCTATTTTTCATGCTCATGCCTCTTAATCACCGCCTCTGCTTTGCCCCCTTTTCTTGTTCTGCTGTTTTCGTTTAATGCCGCCCGGACTGCAGCTCCGGCAGCACGTCGGTCAGCCTGAGGCCCTCGGCGCGCACCCGTCCTGCGAGCTGCGCGATCGAGGTCCGGCTGAAAAGCGCCTCCAGATCGGTGCGGACGATGCTCCACTGCCCGTGCAGCGGGCAGGGATGGTCGTCGTCGCAGTGGTCGAGCCCGATCATGCAGTCCCGGAAGAGCCCCTCGCCATCGATGGCCACGACGATCTCCTTGATGGTGATCTCTTCCGCCGGCCGCACCAGGGCGATCCCGCCGTTGGGCCCCTTGAAGGAGGTCATGATGTTCTTCTGCGTCAGCACCTGAAGGATCTTGGTGAGGAAATGAAACGAGATCCCCAGGCCCGCCGCGATCTCCCTGATCGGCACATATCCCCGGTCGGGATGCATGGCAACGTAAAGGGTGGCGCGGATGGCGTGGTCGCAGCTCTTGGAGAGGATCATGGGCGGACTCGCTAATTGAGTTAAAAGACTCTTATGTCTTAAATATAGGGATATTTTATCAGGAATGCAAGTTTTTTTTTCTGGCGGAAACCCGCCCGCACCCCTCTATGCCCCGGCGAAATCGATCACCGACTGGCGGTAGGCGGCCGGATTGCCGATGTCGAAGCGGCGCCCCTTGACCACATAGCCGACGAACCCCTCCTCCTTGCGCAGCCGGTCGAGGCAGGAGGTGAGCTGGAACTCGCCGCGCTCGCGCAGGTTGAGGCGGATGTTCTCCTCGAGATAGGCAAAGATCCTGGGATCGAGCACATACTGGCCGAAGACGGTGAGGAATTCATCCTCGCCCATCCCCTCCATGTGCAGGTGCTGGCGGGCGTACTCGGGCGTCGGCTTTTCGGCGAACTCGGTGATCGAGAGGGAGGAGTGGGGCTCCTTCCAGACGCCGGTCATGCAGCCGAAATGGCCCACTTCGCTGCCGGCGTTGATCTTGGCCCCGACCACGCTGACCCCGACCCGCTCGTAGAGATCGAGCAGCTGGCGCGAGCAGGATTTCTCCCCCTCCGCGGCGTAAAGGTGGTCGCCGAGCAGCAGCAGGAAGGGCTCGTCGCCGACCCATTCGTGCGCGCAGTAGACGGCGTGGCCGAACCCCTCCTGGCTCTCCTGGGTCAGGAAGGTGATGCGGTTGCCGATCTCCATCAGGTAGTTGCAGTAGTGCTGGTCCTCGCGCGAGAGCTTGTTGAAATTCTCGATCGGCGGCGGGGTGCAAA
>DAOOPF010000312.1:0-1706 GCA_035388125.1 bacterium
CCCTTCGATCGTGAGCCTGTACCAGGTGAAATCCCCCTCCTTCAGCCGCCAGGTGACTGTGCATCGCAGCGGCATGCGGATGCCCGCCAGCTCACCATGACCTCCCTCCTCCACACGGACCAGCCAGGGCTCGAGGGTCGATCCCTCCTTGCGAAAGTAGTAGCGGTCCGCCTGAAAGCTGATGAAATCCCCCTCCGGAGTGAAAGTGAATATGCCGGAGGCGGTGACACCGCCGTAACTCATGACCGCTTTAGCCGAGAGGGAATCGACCGCCTCCCAGGTGATGTACGGGCTCAGCGCCGCCGAGGGGAACCAGACGGTCTCGGCCAGCCAGCGCAGCATGGTCCCCTGGTCGGTCTCGGCACCGCTGGCATTGACCACCGGCAACACGGAGAGGAGCTTGATCACCATCCTCCCCTTGCCGTCCTGGTACATGTCCCGGCCGGCGAGGTGCAAAAGCGGCATCATCTTGACATCGGCGACCCAGATGAATCCCGGCTCCGCAGTGCGGAAGTACTGCTCCGAGACCACCGGCAGCCAGGGTCCGCCGGGCTTGTTGAGCATCTCGCCGCGCTGGCGCAGATGAACGAGCTGAATGGCCTCCCGGCCAACGACGCCGCTGCGGATGAGCCAGCGCTGCACCGGCTCCGGCAGCGAGGCGATCGTCCCGGAGGTCACCATCTCCCCTTCCGGCAGAGTCGAGGGCAGAAAAGCGGCCAGCTCGCTGTCCACGATGCGGTAGAAGCTCCAGCGGCCCCAGACGAGAGCGAGTAGTATCAGAAGAATCAACGCTGCGATAATAATCAAAATTATCCGGCTCATTATTTTACCTTGTTTTCCAGAAACCAGGCATAGGTCCGGCGAATCCCCTCCTCCAGGCCGATCCGGGGCCGCCAGCCGGTCGCTCGGAGCCGGCTGACATCGAGGAGCTTGCGCGGGGTGCCGTCCGGCTTGCTCTTGTCGAACTGGATCCCGCCCGCATAGCCGGTGACCGTTTTGATCAGCTCCGCCAGCTCGCGGATGGTGAGGTCCTCCCCGACGCCGATGTTGAGGATCTCGTCGCGATCGTATTTGTTCATGAGAAAAACGCAGGCGTCGGCGAGATCGTCGACGTGGAGAAACTCCCGGCGCGGCGAACCGGTGCCCCAGATGGTCACATGGGGCTGATTGCCGGTTTTGGCCTCATGGAAGCGGCGGATCAGGGCCGGCAGCACATGCGAGGTCTGCAGATCGAAATTGTCGTTGGGGCCGTAGAGGTTGGTCGGCATGACCGAGAAGAAATTGCAGCCGTACTGCGCGCGGTAGGCTTCGCACATCTTGATGCCGGCGATCTTGGCGATGGCGTAGGGCTCGTTGGTGCTCTCCAGCAGTCCGGTCAGGAGATACTCCTCGCGGATGGGCTGGGGCGCCAGCTTGGGGTAGATGCAGGAGCTGCCGAGAAAGAGCAGCTTTTTGACGCCCTGCTGATGGGCGGCGTGGATGAGATTGGCCTGGATCTGCAGGTTCTCATATATGAACTGGCCGCGGAAGGTGTCGTTGGCGAGGATCCCGCCCACTTTGGCGGCGGCGATGATGACATACTCGGGCCGCTCTGACGCCATGAAGCGGAAGACCGCCGCCTGGTCGAGGAGATCGAGCGCCTCCAGCGGGCGCACGAGCAGGTTGCGAAAACCCTTCCCCTGCAGATTGCGCATCAGGGCCGATCC
>DAOOPF010000313.1:0-1691 GCA_035388125.1 bacterium
TCCGCGTCGACGGCGGCTTTACCGCCATGACCATCTAACCGAGCCGGAGGAGAACAACCATGAATTCCTATTCCATCGGGGTCATCGGCCTCGGGGTCATGGGCCGCAATCTGGCCCTCAATATCGAACGCAACGGCTACCCGGTCGCCGGCTTTGACCTCGACGGGAAGCAGCGCGCTGCCGCGGCGGAAAAATTCGCGGGCAAAAAGATGACCGTCTGCCCCACTCTGACCGACTTTCTTCAGGCCCTGGAGAGCCCCAAGAAGATTCTCATGATGGTCCCGGCCGGCAAACCGGTCGACGCCGTCATCCAGGAGCTGATCCCCCATCTCGCCCCCGGCGACATCCTCATCGACGGCGGCAACACCTATTTCCCCGACACCGAGCGCCGCACCCAAGAGCTCACCGCCAGAGGATTCCACTACATCGGTACCGGCGTCAGCGGCGGCGAAGAGGGGGCCCTCTGGGGTCCCTCGATCATGCCCGGCGGCTCACCGGCCGCCTGGCCCCACGTCAAGCCCATCCTCCAGGCCATCGCCGCCAAAGTGGAAGACGGCACGCCCTGCTGCGAATGGGTCGGCAACGGCGGAGCCGGTCATTTCGTCAAGATGGTCCATAACGGCATCGAATACGGTGACATGCAGATGATCTGCGAGGCCTACTACCTGATGGAACGGGTGCTCGGCCTCTCCGCCGCCGAGATGGGCGCGGTCTTTGACGAATGGAACCAGGGTGACCTCAACAGTTATCTGATCGAGATCACCGCCGCCATCATGGTTAAAAAGGACGACCGCACCGGCCGTCCGATGATCGATGTCATCCTCGACACCGCCGGCCAGAAGGGAACAGGCAAATGGACCAGCCAGGTCGCCCTCGATCTCGGCGTCCCGGCTATGACCATCGCCGAGGCGGTCTTCGCCCGCACCCTCAGCGCCATCAAGGAGGAGCGCGTCGCCGCCGCGAAAGTTCTGCCGGGCCCGGAGGTGCGCTTTGACGGCGACAAAAAAGCCTTCATCGAGCAGATCCGCCAGGCCCTCTATGCTGCCAAGATCTGCTCCTATGCCCAGGGCTTCCAGCTCATGGCCGCTGCCTCCAAAGAGTTCAACTATGGCCTCAACTTCGGCCAGATCGCTCTGCTCTGGCGCGGCGGCTGCATCATCCGCGCCCAGTTCCTCGACAAGATTAAAAAGGCATTCGACGACCAGCCCGATCTGCCCAACCTTCTGCTCGCCCCCTATTTCCGCGCGGCTATGGCCAGCCATCACACCGCCTGGCGCGCCGTCGTGAGCAAGGCGGTCGAACTGGGCATCTCCATCCCCGCCTTCTCCAGCGCCCTGGCCTATTACGACGGCTACCGCAGCGACCGGCTGCCCGCCAATCTGCTCCAGGCCCAGCGCGACTATTTCGGCGCCCATACCTATGAGCGGGTCGACGAGCCGCGGGGCACGTTCTTCCATACCGAATGGCTGTAGCCCATCAGTCCGGCCGCCGGGATGCACCCTCCGGCGGCCACAGCAGTGACCTTTGATAAAAGCCGGCGCTCCGCCGCAGCGAACCACATCCGTGCCGCGGCTGACACCCCGGCAATGACATATTGAACCGCACCAAAGGAGAAACCATGCAAAAACTCGATATTCGTCAGGACGTCTGCGACCTCGATTTTCTCTCGGTCGGCGCTCTGGTTCACCGCC
>DAOOPF010000314.1:0-1665 GCA_035388125.1 bacterium
CAACGGCGAAGGCGATGTGCAGGGCGCCGAGGGTCTGGTAGCAGCCGTAGGGGACGTTAGCCCCGCTGCCATACCCGGAGCCCTGGCCGGCGCAGACAAAGTGCTGCATCACCAGCTCCTGGGCGGCGTGGTTCTCCCCCCTGAGCAGCAGCTCGCGGATCTGCGGCAGCCAGGCGGCGGCATCGGGGCGGTCGGCCTCCTGCGGTGCGCCCGACCAGAGTGAGATCTCGTTGAGAAGGATCTTTTCCTCATCGGTCCCGCCGAAAACCATCGCGCCGATGCGGCCGTTGCCGAGGGGCAGGGATTCGGTAAAATGGCCGGCCGGGCGGTCGTACCAGAGCTGCAGGGCGCCGTCAACAGCAGCCCCGCAGGCGGAGAGGGTGCAGAGCAGGAGAAGAGAGCACAGCGCTATGCTGTTTTTAACCATTCGCGTCCTTAAAAGATGGGTACGGTGGTCCATTCGAAAAAAGAGCGGCGGTCGCCTGGAGCGGCTCCTACGCCCGGCCCGAGCAAAGTTCATTCCGCCGGAGAGATCACCACCTCGTCAGCGAAGAGCCAGGCCGGGCTGCCGGCGGCGCGGTGGTCCGGCGGGCAGACCTTGATACTGACACCCGTCACCTTGACGTAGCGCGCCCGCTTACCCCCGGCCTCCGCACTGAAAGCCCTGATCATGCTCGACCGGGCATCTTCGGAGGCGGTCGCGACGCCGGCCGGGGTGAAGGAGCGGCCGTCGCGGGAGAGGGCATAGCGCACCGATTTCGGCCAAAAGATCCAGGAGCCCGCATCCTGAAGAAAAGTGGCGCGGATAGAACCCACCTTTTTCTCCACCCCCAGGTCGATCACCGCTTCAAGATCCTCACCCTCAAAGCCCTGCCACTGGCCGTCGTTGTATTCGCTGCTGCCGGGCAGGCCGTTGACGAGGGTTTTATCACCGGCTCCGGGCCATCTGGATGAAAAAGCAGCTGTGTAGATCACTTTCCCGCCCAGGCCGAGGTGGCGCACCTGCTCGGGCCGGTAGGGCGGCACGAAAGGACGCGGGGTGCAGCTCTCCGCCCGGATGGCCACGGTGTGGGCGAGCAGCCCTGGCGCAGTGGCGGTGAGAAGAATCTCCCCGGGCTCGCGCAGAGACTGGATGATCACCTGGCACTTGCCGCTGAAGAGGCGCCGCTGCCAGCTCCCGCCGGCGCACTTGTCCGGTTCATGACTGGAGGGATCGCCGTTGGCAACGCCGATGATCCGGCCCGGGCCTTGCAGGTCGAAGCGGATCAGATCGTCCGCGACCGGCACTTCACGGCCGGCCTCATCGTGCGCCATGACTGTCACCAGACAGATATCCTCCTGATCGGCGCGCAAAGACGCTTTATCCGCTGCCAGTTCGACCCGTTTTGCCGGTCCGGTGGTCTCGACGGCTGCGGTCAGCTGCCGGCCCGAGCGCCAGCCGGCCGCCTCGAGCCGGCCAGGGGCGTAGGGAACCCGCCAGGCGAGATGGCCGTTGCGGGCCATCCGCCGGCGGCCCAACGAGAGGCCGTTCAAGTACAGCTCGACGCTGTCGCAGTTGCTGTGGACCCATACCTCGATCTCTTCCCCTTCGCGGCCCGGCCAGTTCCAGTGCGGAAAGAGGTGAAGCACATCCCTGCCGCTCCACCAGGCCTGATAGTAATAAAA
>DAOOPF010000315.1:0-1661 GCA_035388125.1 bacterium
CCCCTTGAGCCGGGCAAATCCGACGATGGCATCGAACTGCTCCATAGTCGCGGCAAAGGCTTCCCGGGTGCGGAGGTCATAGCCCGAGGTGAAGAGGTGGCAGGTGTCGAGACAGACGCCAACCCGGCTGGGGTCATCGACCTGTGCGATGATCTCGGCCAGCTCTTCGAATCTGGAACCGAGATTGCTCCCTTGTCCCGCGGTGTTTTCGATAACGGCGCTGACTCCACGGGTCTGGTCGAGGGCGATATTGATGGATTCGGCGACGCGCCGGAGGCTGCTTTCAAGCGAGATCTGGCCGAGATGGGAACCCGGATGAAAATTGAGCAGGGTCAGTCCGAGTTCCTCGCAGCGTTTCATCTCATCCAGAAAGGCGGCGCGTGATTTATCCAGCCCTTCCTTTTCGGGATGGCCGAGATTGATCAGGTAGCTGTCGTGGGGCATGATATGATCCGGCGAAAAGCCCAGCTCCGAGCAATGCCGCTTGAACCGGTCGATCTCTTCGGCGCTGAGATCCTTGGCGAGCCACTGCCGCTGGTTTTTGGTGAAGAGGGCGAAGGCTTTGGCCCCGATGGCTTGGGCATTCAGGGGGGCGTTTTCCACTCCGCCGCTGGCGCTGACGTGGGCTCCGAGATATTTCATGGGGGTGACCTCTTGTGGGTGAAAGACAAAGGCGCGCTGGCAGAGGTTCGCCAGCGCGCCGGATGGTTTCGGATCTGAATTTACTCGATGGGATTGGCTTGCGGGCGTCCGCCGGGCCTGCGGTGACGTCCGCCGCGGCGGCGGGGCCGGTTGTTCCGCTGCTGCGGCTGGCTGCTCTCTCTCTCCATCGGTCGTTCCTCAACCTGCACAGTTTCGGTGGTTTGCACCGGGGCATGCAGGAGATGCTGATAGAACTCATCGAGAAGCATGGCGATGACGCTGTTCAGGTCGCTGTTGTCGGCCAGACTCTGCGCCAGGGGCTGAAAGCGGCGCAGCCGTTCCTTTTCGACATTGTCCTTGGAACGGTATTTGGCCTCCAGCAGGGCGGTAACGCGCTCGGTGACCCTCGCCGCGACATCCTCGTCCTGCGGGAGGACCCGCGGAATGAGGGTGAAGTTGAATTTACGCGCGATGCGATCCAGATCCATCTGCTCAACCTCAGTGACCAGGGAGATCGCTTCACCGCTTGCGCCGGCGCGTCCGGTGCGGCCGGCCCGATGGATGTAGGCTTCGGGATCTTCGGGGGGCTCGTACATGACCACAACCGGCAGTTGGGGAATGTCGATCCCCCGGGCGGCGACATCGGTGGCGACCAGGAAGCGCAGGCTGCCGTTGTGCAGACGCGCCATCACTTTTTCGCGCGCATTCTGGGGCAGATCCGAGGAGAGTTCATCGGCGTTATAGCCAAAACGCTGCAGGACGATGGCCACATAGTGCACCTGGGAGCGGGTGTTGCAGAAAATAATCGCCTGGGCCGGATTATCCATCTCGATGATGCGGACCAGGGCGCGGTCTTTATCCATCGGCGGCACAATGTAGAAAGAGTGCTCGGTTTCAGCGACATACACCTGATCTCCGCTCAGGCTGATGAGTTCCGGCTCGTTAAGGAATTCATCGGCCAGATGGAGGACGAAAGGCGGAAAGGTGGCCGAGAACATGTAGGCATTGAATTCCTTGGG
>DAOOPF010000316.1:0-1657 GCA_035388125.1 bacterium
CTGCTTGCCCAGCGCCATATGGCCGAGCATGGTCACAACCGATGAATCGACTCCGTCGGAGAGGGCGTTGATGGCCATCCCCTTGCCGACGGCCGCCTGGCCTCCCTTACAGAGCGTCAGCCGGCACAAATTCGATATCGGGCATGCCCCGCCCCCGGGCGTCGGTCACCCGGAAATAGAAGCCCCATTCGTTGATGTCGTTGCAGACCTTGATCAGCACCCGGTTCACACCCGGCCGCAGCACCACGTTGACGATATCGTTGTCGATGGCGGCATCCCGGCCCATATTCACCCGCCAGACCTCCTCCCCGTTGAGCCACAGCCGCACCGCATCGTTGGTGCCGATGCGCAGCTGCGCCTCCCGCTGCCCGGGGGAGCGCAGGCCGATCAATCCGTAGCCGAGCGACCAGTTGTGCTTTTGATGGTGTTTCATCAGGTCGATATAGCCATCGCTGCAGCCGTCCTCGGGATGACGCCAACCCTCCTTCAGGAGCTGCCGGCCGGTATAGCTGGAACTGCGCTCAGGGGGATACCTGGTGATGAAGCCGCGGGTGTTGTCAAAGGGCGCACTGAGCAGCCAGTGCCCCTCCGGCGGGACACCGGCGCTCCGCAGCAGCTCCGCCGATCTGGCCGTGTCGCCGCGCTGCACGTTGAGGTCGGCCAGATAGAGGCTGAAAATCATCTCGGGATGGGTCAATTTTTCCGCGGCGCAGTAACGGATGAGCCGGTCGTACTTTTCAATCCCCGCATCGGAATAGCGGACGATATAACGGTTGAAAAGCATGAGCCCCTTCCAGTTCTCTCGCGGGAAGGAAAGATTGCGCACGTCGCGCAGATAGCCGATAAAGCCGTCGGCAAAATCGGGGGTGATCCCCTTATAGGCGGAGTGACGGCCAGTGTGCAAATAGAGCAGAGAGAGATAGAAACGCCCCCAGGTGCCGATATCGGTGCCGTCAATGCGGTCGAACGCCTCCTCGATGAGCCGGATGCTCTCCTCCGGATGGACATCATACCAAAGGCTCAGATTGGCCAGACTATTGAGCGCGGAAGGCTCGCGCACGGCGATGGAATCGCGGATGAAGGCATAGCTGCTCTCGAGGGAACGCCTGGCGCCGAGGGTATCCCCCTTTTCGAGATGGAGTTCGTAGATCCAGGTCGCGGTGCGATAGGCGGAGATGCGGGTCGCGAGCCCCTCTTCGAGACGGGCGATCGCCTCCCCGATCCGGCCCATACGCCACTGGATGAATCCCCGGAGCAGGAAGCCCTGCGACCGGTAGGCCGCATCGCTGCAGCGCGACATCAGCTGGTCGGCGGCCTCGTCGGCCCGTGCATATTCCCCGCGGTCGAGGTAGAGATTGGCGAGCAGGATCCAGGAGTTGGAAAAGCCGGGATCGTTTTTGAGCGCCTGCCTGAGGTTCTTCTCCGCCAGGGCGAATTCGCCGGCGCTGTAATAGATCTCGCCCATGCTGTCGTAGGGATTGGGCTCGCGGGGCGCGAGCGCCTCGTACTTTTCCATTACAGCGACCGCCCGGTCGAGATCACCCTTTCTGGCGTAGCAGTAGCCGATCTGATTGTAGGCGATCTTGTATTTGGGATCGATCCTGAGGATGGGCTGATAATAGCTGAGGGCCTGATCATAGTCCTGCAGGGCGAAATA
>DAOOPF010000317.1:0-1650 GCA_035388125.1 bacterium
CAGCTACCCCAATCCTTTCAACGCCGCGACCACGATCGCCTATGAGCTTCCCAGTGCGGGCAAAATCCGCCTGGCTGTGTACGATCGTCTCGGCAGGCAGGTCGAGCAACTCGCCGCCGGCCCGGCCGCAGCGGGTCCGCACACGGTGAGATGGACGCCCACCCTGCCGAGCGGGCTCTATTTCGTTGGCCTTGAACATGAGGGCGCAGGCGGCTCGCACCGCGCCCTGAACAAACTCGTTCTTGTACGCTGATATTCTGTGCACCAAAACAAACTGGTATGCATCTAATGGCAATAAGAAAGGAGGTGCCCGGCAGCTGAATTCCAGAGCGCCTGATCCATGCGCAGAGACCGAGCCTCCGGCTCCCGCTGCCTGCGCGGCTTTTAAACTTCAGGCCCAAACAACCATCTCAAACCACTTGGAGGAAGAAGCAATGAAGAAACTGCTATTGGTCATGGTCCTCGCCCTGCTGCCGGTGCTGGCATTCGGGCAGACGATCTTTAATTTTGACGCCGCTCCCGCGGACACCAATTACTGGAACTATAAAGCCAACCATGGCGGCCAGCATTACGAGGTCAACACCAGTGCCGCCCCCGAAAAGGGTTGGATCCACATGACCTACGTCGCCGATCCCAAAGCGGAAGGCGCCGGATCTATGCTGTTCGAGTACAGCGCTCACAACACGGAGAGCTGGGGTGGCTATTCCAAGATCGAGCATTTCAATCTGGACACCACTGCGGTCTATGATTTTTCCAAGTACGATTCCATCGGCTTCTGGTATAACATCAAAGACAAGCAGACTCTCCCCGGTCGCGCTCATATCCGCTTCGAGCTTTATGAAGTAAGCGATGCCGCCGAAGGCAATGCGACCTACAGCGCCGGCAACTGCGAATTCTACTACAGCTTTCAGTATGTTCTCGACAATGAGCCGGGCTGGGCATGGTTCAAGCTGCCGCTGCTCGACGGCCGTGGTGAAGACCTGATGGACGAGTGGAACGGCGGCGCCTTCAACCGCACCGGCTGGGCCGGCGTCACCGGTAACGACAAGTTCGATGCCAACAAGATCAAGGGCTACGGCTTTGAGATCTCCATCAGCGGCGCCGGCGAAGGCGACTTTTCCGCCGGTTCCTTCTATCTCGATGAACTGAGCCTGATCCACCTGGCCAAGAAGCCGATCATCTTCTTCAACGGCCGCGAAGTTGCCAATTTCCTCGGCGGCGCCTGGACCTGGGGCCAATCGGCGGTCTCCATCGAGGAAGGCGCCGGCGTAGTCGAAAAGACCAACGCCGTCAAATGGACCCAGGGCAATGAGTGGGGCAACGGCTGGAGCGGCATCGGCTGGTCCGCCACGGCTCCCATCGACATGTCGTCGGTCTGGGAGAGCGATTCCCTTTCCTTCATGTACAAAGCCGAAGAGGGCGTCGGCCCGATCCGCTTCCAGATGGAAGCCGGCGCAGCCAAGGTGGGTTCGTTTTTCACGCCCATCGCCGACAATCAGTGGCATCGTCACGCCTTAAAACTGAGCGAAATGGCACCGCAGGATGGCACCACCGGTTTTGATCCCGCCGCGGTGACCGTGCTCGGTATCATGGCCGAAGCCTCCGCCATCGCCGGCAAGGTGGTCTATTTCACCAACATCTGGACCGGCA
>DAOOPF010000318.1:0-1646 GCA_035388125.1 bacterium
GCAGGGATTCGAGCAGCACCTTGATGCTGAAGGGGAGGCGGGAGACGGGGGCGTGTTTGTCAAGGGCGCTGAGGGCGTAGATGGTGACCGGGCCGGCGGCGGTGTCCAGTTTCTTCGCCGCGCTGAAGGGATCATGTGTAACGGGTGACATGTGCTTTCCTTTCAGATTATTATTTTTCACACGGTGGCACAGAGGCACAGAGAGAGAAGGCTGCTATTCAAGCTTGCCATTGATAATTCGGTAAATGCCATCTTTCATCAACTCTTCACCAAAATTGAGCAGATAGCCCAATTTGAGGCCAGACAACCGAAGATAGGTTAATACTTGTTTCTTATGAACATTATTTACATTTTCTATGGATTTGATCTCCAGAATTACTTTTTGTTCAACGATAATATCCGCCCTGAAGCTTTCATCAAATTTCACATCGTGGTATGAAAAAGGGATTGGAACTTGCCGCAATGCCTTTACGCCCGCTCGCACCAGTTCATGGCAGAGGACAGCTTCGTAGACGCTTTCCAGTAATCCTGGTCCGAGATCCCGGTGAATGGCTATGGCTTTTTCGATGACCAGTGTTCCAATCTCGTTTTCAGTCATCTTGTTTTTCTCTTTGTGCCTTTGTGCCTCCGTGAGAGACAGCTTTATTCCATGATAATCATCACCACCAGGCGTTTGGGGCCGTGGGCGCCGAGGATGAGAATCTTTTCAATATCCGCCGTGCGGCTCGGGCCGGTGATCATCACCATATTCCTCGACTCGCCGGCGTCGGGGCGGTCCACCAGCGCCTGCAGGTGCGGCAGCAGCCGTCCGGCGGGGAGGAGGGTGTAGATGGTCTCGGGCAGGACGTGCGCCCAGCCCGAGCGGGCGGCGTCATAGCGCAGCACCAGGGTGCCGGTATCGGCGATGCCGAAATCGGCGGTCACCAGCGCGGCCGGCACCGCCGGCAGCCGCTTGCGGCGCTCCTCCGGCGTGAGGGCGGCGGCGTCGAAATGGGCCATCCCCTTGAGTTTTTCCGCCACCTCGCGGCTGAGGGGATCGCCGTCCAGGGCCAGTTTGGCGGCCGGGGCGATCCTGAGCAGTTCGGTCAGCTTGTCCGCCGCCGCGCTCGCGGTGGTGAGGAGGTAACACTCGCCCGAGACGGTCTCCACCTCTTTCTTGAACTGGCTGGCCAGTCCCCTGCGGTCCGGCGGCACCGCGGCCGCCATCGCCGCCGCGATGCGGGCTGCGGTACCGGCCGGGGCATCAGGCAGATGGGAGGGGTTTTCGAGGGCGGCGCGCACCCGGGCCAGGATCGCTTCTCGTGCCTGGGTCATGACTGGGCCTCCTTTTCAGCGGATGAATTTTTTTGCGGCCGCTCCTTGAGCCAGCTCTTGTAGCGGTTGCGGAATCCCCGGCCGTCAAAGCGGCCGAGGGCGCGCTCTTTGCCGTATCCCGGCGCCGCGAAGGCGCGCTCGCCGGGCAAAAGCTGCTGCAGCTTGCCGGGAAACCAGGTGGCGATTCTGTAGATCAGGGGGTGGCTGGTGAGCCAGCCGAAGCCGCGGAAGGCGAACCGCTCCATCCAGCCGGAGTTTTTGGTCTCGACCACCCGGTTGCGCAGCTTGAGGAGGTGGTGGGGGATGTTGATGCGCACCGGACAGATCTCGAA
>DAOOPF010000319.1:0-1630 GCA_035388125.1 bacterium
CGGGTTTTGCGGGCGGAGGCGGCCTCGAGCACATAGAGGCTTTCGCCGACCTTGCCGAGGAAGATGCCGACGTGGGTAATGCCCTTGTAGCGGTGGCGGGCGCGCCGGGTATTCCATTTAAAAAAGACCAGGTCGCCGGGAGCGGGCTCCTCGTTCTTGTCGACCAGGGTCAACCCCATCTTGCCCTCTTCGGCATATTTATACTGGGTAGCAGCGACGCGGTTAAAAACCTCGTCGACCAGTCCTGCCCCGATCATGGCCATGCGGGTCAGCATGCCGCAGTCGGTGGTCTTTTTGCCGTCGCCGCCGAGACGGTAGCGCAGGCCGAGGAACTGGGCGGCATGATAGACCAGGCGGCCGGTGAACCCCTGGGGTTCCTCCAGCTCATTGCTGCCCCCCTCCTCGATGGCGAGGAGGTATCCTGCGGTTGCCTGATCGACGAAAGAGCCGTCATGGCCGAGGTCGTAAACCAGCTTGAAGAGGGTCAGGGATTTGATAGTGGCTTCGTCGTAGAGTCCGTTGGCCTTGATGGGGAGTTTGCTGTTCCAGCGCAGCAGGGCTTCCTGCAGGCGGTGAACCGGGCCGGTCGAATTTTCGTCGCGGGTGCCTGTTCTGAGGCCGGCGAAGGGCTGATAGAAAGTGGAGTCCGGGCCCGAGATCGCCTCGATCTTCTGGCCGAGTTCGAGACGCAAGCGCTGGATGGCGACCTCGGGGATAATTTCGGGCGCGGTGCTGTCGGAGATGAAAGTGATAGGGGAGGCGGTTCTGAGCGCGTGGAGCGTGGTTTCTGCGGCAATAATCTCGGCGGCGATGTCCGCAGGCGACCGCTCCGGCGTGCGTTCGGCGGTGAAGATTTGCAGGGCGGCCGGCTGCGAAGCCGGCAGGGTTGCGGTGGAATCGCTGGGCAGAGCCCGGAGTCCGATCGGGGTGGCGGCGCGCAGGATCAGCAGCAGCGCGATGAATCCGGCCGTCGATATGCGGCGCGAACGCATAAATCTCCCGCCAGCGGCCAGCCAGCGCGCCGGGAGAGCCAGCCTGCTATGGGCAGGGCAGGGGTTTGGGGGAAACTCGGGCCTGTGACAATCCAAAATATGCCGCTCCTAAATTGGTCCGATGCCTCAACTTTGCGTTGCCAAGCATTCTCCCCGAATAACCGCCGCACAAGGCAGACATAATTTTGTGACATTCATCAAAATGTATTAATAATGGTTGTTAAAGTCAAGCTTTTTGGTGCAATTTGTTCTACCGGCCGCTGGCTCTGCTCCGGAAACCGGATGGCCGGAGCAGGCCCGTGTGACAGGGTGAATGAGCCCGCTTTTTCCGTTGCATTTCCCTGCAAAAGTATGTAAAATTGATTAATCATCAACAGAGGAGCTGATGTGATCACCCGAATTGAACTTGCCCAAAAAGAGCAGTATCACGATGCCGAGGGGAAGGCTATCCTCGCCGGTGCGCGCGATCTCGGTGTTGCGGGCCTCACCGCGGTCCACGCCTTCAGGGTCTATTACTTTCTCGGTGAGCTCACCCCCGCCGGGCAGGAGCTCATTGCCGTCAAACTGCTGGCCGATGCTGTCACCGATGATTACGCCATCAACACCCTGCTGCAGCGCAGCCGCGGTGAGTACTGGTC
>DAOOPF010000320.1:0-1597 GCA_035388125.1 bacterium
CGAGCAGCACCTCCTCGCCGAGGGTGATGCCGCTCTGCTCGTCCCCCTGCGCCGAGAGCGAACAGTACTCCTCGATGACGCAGCGCTTGCCGACGCCGATTTTGTGGGGATGGCGCAGGGTGACGTTGCGGCTCCAGACCGCCCCCTTGCCCTGCCGGCGCAGGATCGCCGGCAGAAAGAGCTGGCGCAGACCGTAGCCGATCATCCCCGGCAGGGGCATGCAGAAGAGGGTGATCAATTCATATTTGCAGAGGCGCCACAGCCTGAGCGGGCCGATGACGATGTCGGCGTATTTGTGCAGGGGCGATTTCCTGCGCCGCATGACGTCCTCAAAGCCGCTGTAGTACTTGACCTCGCCGGCCACATCCCCGGCGCCGATCTCGCGCTCCGGATCCTGCCCCATTTTTACCTCCTGATTGATGCGAATGCCCAGAGATGAGTAGTAGAGGCCGCCCAGAATCCCGGTCGCCAGGGCCTTGACGCGCATGAGCAGGGCCACCGACAGGCCCACCGCACCGGTCAGCCCCATGCGGTCAAAGGTGAAAAAGTAGGCCCACTCCGCCAGCCCGATCCCGCCGATCGAAACAGGCAGCATCATGATCACCATCACGATCGGGGTGATGATCAGGGCGTCCATGAAGGAGAGGGGGGAGCGGAAGGCGAGGGCGCTGACCCAGACATTGACCACGGCAGCCAGATAAAAAACGAAAGAGTTGATCATGGAAAAGAGGATGGCACTGCGGTGACCGCGGATGGAGAGGATCGCCTCCTGAAATTTTTTCAGCTTGACGATGAGTTTGCGCAGGATCCCGGCCGGAGCCTTGCGCTCGAGCCAGGAGAGATAGCGCTCGTTGAAGACGATCACCAGCAGGGCGAGGTAGCCGGCGACCGAGACCGCCATCGCCAGTGCCAGCCAGGCATCCCAGAGGTCGCGCAGGGCGGCAAAAAAGGCGGCCACCGCCACCAGGATGAGGGCGGTCAGGCCGGTGAAGCGCTCGATAAAGACCGAAGCGTAGGCCTTGGCGCTCTCCCCCGTCGATTTGCCCAGGGCCCAGGCGCGCACCACATCCCCCCCGACGTTGGTCGGCAGCACCGTATTGAAAAAATAGCCCACCATGTAGAGCCAGAAGAGACGCCAGCCCGAGACGGCGATCCCCTGAGCGCGCAGGATGACCTGCCACTTCCAGGAACTGAGCCAGATCAGAACGGGGGTGAGGGCGATGGAGAGGCCGAAATAAAACCAGTCCACACGGCTGATCGTCTGCCACAGTTTGCCAAGATCGACCTTGTACAGGACCCAGGCGATCAGGGCAATGCTGATCAGCCAGCGCAGCAGAACGGAGAGTGATTTCTTGGCGGACATGATCGATGGGCTCTCTCAAGAGGGCGCCCGGAGAGACCGGGCGCCAGGCAAGGGTTATCCCAGGTACTCTCTCAGCACCTCGGCGGAACGGCGCGCCTTCTCCTTTTCGCGGGCGACCTGCGGCAGCATCGCCTCGCGGATGCGCTCCCGGTCGTGCCAGGCCGCACTGATGCGGGCGAAAAAGCTCTCCACCGCCAGCTCCTTGAAATCGACCAGATGGGCCTCCATGCCGAT
>DAOOPF010000321.1:0-1582 GCA_035388125.1 bacterium
AAAATCCCGGTGCAGTACGCCAAGCGGGTGGTCGGACGCAAGATCTACGGCGGGCAGAGCACGCACATCCCGCTCCGCGTCAACACCGCGGGCGTCATGCCGATCATCTTCGCCCAGTCGATTCTCTTCATCCCGCAGACGATCATCCAGTTCTTTCCGAACAGCGATTTCATGGTCTCGATGAACAACCTCTTCAGCTACGATTCGAGTTTTTACTGGCTGATCTACGGTATCATGATCGTCTTTTTCACCTACTTTTACACCGCCATCGCCTTCAATCCGGTCGATGTGGCGGACAATATGAAGAAATACGGCGGCTTCATCCCGGGTGTCCGTCCGGGCAAAAAGACCTCCGAATATATCGACCATATCCTGACCAGGATCACGCTGCCCGGCTCGATCTTTCTGGCGATCATCGCGATTTTTCCCTCGTTCGTCGCCAAGCTCACCAATGTCGGCTACGATTTCGCCAGCTTTTTCGGCGGCACTTCGCTGCTGATCGTGGTCGGTGTGGCCCTGGATACCCTGCAGCAGGTCGAATCGCATCTGCTCATGCGCCACTATGACGGCTTTCTCAAGAGCGGCAAGATTCGCGGCCGCCGCCGCTTCTAGGCTGGAAGGGGATCAGGTACGATGAGAGTCATCTTTCTCGGCGCCCCCGGCACCGGCAAGGGCACCCAGGCGGTCTGGCTGAGTGAAAAATTCGCCATCCCGCAGATCTCCACCGGCGACATCCTGCGCAAGGCGGTCGCGGAGGGGACGGAACTGGGCAAGGCGGCCGATGCGATCATGAAGAGCGGCGGACTCGTCTCCGACGAGCTGATCGTCGCCCTGGTGCGCGAGCGCCTGGAGCAGCCGGACTGCCGGCCGGGTTTTATCCTCGACGGTTTCCCGCGCACCATCGCCCAGGGCGAGAGCCTCGACCTGATGCTGGGCCGGGAGAAAGCGATCCAGAGTGTGATCTTTTTCGATGTCTCGGAAGCCGGGATCGTCACGCGCCTGACCAGCCGCCGCACCTGCAGCGGCTGCGCCCGCAACTATAACATGATCTCCGACCCGCCGCCGGCCTCCGGGCTCTGCGAATCCTGCGGCGGACGGATCATCCAGCGCCCCGACGACAGCGAAGAGACGGTGCGCAAACGGCTGCAGGTCTATGAAGAAAAGACCGCGCCGCTAAAAGAGTTTTACAATGAGCAAAAAAAGTTGTATATTTTACGCGCTGAACAACCGGTGGAGCGCGTCCGCGAAGAGCTGGTGACCCTGCTCTCGGGATTTTAGGGTTGTATGATCAATATCCGCAGCGAGAAAGAGATCGAGTTGATCCGGCAGAGCGGACGGATTCTGGCCGGCGCCCTGCGCCTGGCGGAAACGCGCATTGCAGCCGGTCAGGTCAGCGGCGAACTCGACCGGGAGATAGGTGAATATATACGCTCCCGGGGCGGCAAGCCCGCCTTTAAAGGTTATAACGGCTACCCGGCCAATACCTGCATCTCCATCGACGAGCAGGTGGTGCACGGCATCCCGGGGGAGCGGGCCTTTCGCGAGGGGGAGATTGTCAGTGTGGATGTGGGTGTTCTTTTGA
>DAOOPF010000322.1:0-1579 GCA_035388125.1 bacterium
CCGCGCGATCAGTACGAACTCTTGCGCGGCGACTGGACCGATTACTGGAATTTCGGCTGCGCCAGCACCGCCGATGTCACTCGCATCTCGCGCCGCGCCAAACAAAAGCTCTTCAAGGCCGATCTGCTCGAAACTTTGGCGCCGGCACCCCCCGTGCATTACGCCGGCCTCGCCGCCGCGGCCTGGCGCCAGCTCAACCTCTTCGACGAGCACACCTGGGGCTCCTTCAACTCGATGGACCCGGACAACGATTTCTCCAAGGCCCAGGCCGCCATCAAGGACCACCATGCCTGGCAGGGCCACGAGCTCGCCGAGTATCTGCTGGTCGACCGCCTCGAGGCCTTCACCGGCAATGCGGCGGACGCGGACCGCCAGGAGGGGATCGCCGTGCTCAATTTCAGCGGCCGGCCGGTGCGGGAGTTCGTGCGCATCCCGGAGGCCTGGCGCGCGGAAGGCAAACGCCTGCGCACCGCCCGCTTCGGCTGGGATGCCCGCACAAATCAGCCCGCCGCGGCGCCTCTTTACGGTCCGGTGGAGCTGCCTCCATACGGCTACGCTTTCATCCCCTTTGAGGAGCTGAGCGCGGCGGAGCCGGACCCCGCCTTGCAGGAGGGAGAGATCGTCCATGAGAGCGCGGCGCGCCGCCTGAATACCCTGGAAAAGACCGCCGACAGGGAGGTGATGCGCTTCATCGAGTCAGCGTACTACCGCCTCGAGTTCGATCCCGCTACCGGCCGGATCACGCGGCTCTTCGACAAGACGCATGGCCGCGAACTGCTCGACGCTTCCGCTCCCTATACCTTTTTTCAGTTCGTGCGCGAGCGCACCGATCCCCTCTTCCGCGAGGAGCGGCGCGCCTATTACGCCCGCGAACTCGAGAAGGAACAGTATGATATCTCCTGCTGGAATGAGGGGTGGCATCGCCTCCTCAAGACCGCCTCCCGATCCCTCGACTTCGCGATTGAGCGCTCAGCGGAGGGCGTCACCCTGCTCCTCCATTTCGAGGCTCCTGGGGTGGATAATTTCTCCCAACGGATCATGCTCCATGCCCTCAAGCCGCTTGTCACGATGACTGCTGCATTTCACAAGCAGGAGGTGCGCACGCCGGAATCACTCTATTTCGCCTTTCCACTGGTGCTGGCGAAGGACTGGCGCTGCCATTTCGACACCGCCGGCGTGGCGGTGGAGCTCGATGTGGAGCAGCTGCCGGGGGCGAGCCGGGACTGGTTCACAGTGGACTCGTACGTCGCGCTCCATGACGGTGCTTACGGGATGGCGCTCTTTTGCCCGGACGCCCCGATGATCCAGGCGGGTGGATTCAATTTCGGCCGGCGGAGCAAGGCGATTGTCCGGGAGGAGAATCCCCTTCTTCTCTCCTGGCCGCTCAACAACTACTGGGACACCAATTTCCGGCCAGCCCAGCCCGGATTCATCTCGCTGACCTGGCACATGACGAGTTTTGCGGCGTTTGATGCGGCGGAGGTCAAAAAGGAGGCGGAGGGGCTGAAGGGGGGGATCGAGGTCCATCCTGCGCTGGTGATGCCGCCGGTGCGGGAGGGAAGGTGGCTGGAGATTTCCG
>DAOOPF010000323.1:0-1570 GCA_035388125.1 bacterium
CCGCGGCCGCCGGCGCCAGGAGAGGGCGAGCAGCAGGATGAGCAGAAGGCTCTGCGCCAGGCCGAAAAAGCGGAGGCCGTGAAAGGCCACCAAACTGAGATGCTGGATGAGGCCGCTGCGCGGCGCGGGGGCGGGCGCGCCGAACTCCTGCGCGAAAAAGACCGGCGAGTAGGCCAGCAGGGCGGCGGCGGAGGCAAGCAGCGCGGCGCGGAGCAGGGATTTCCAGCTCAGGGTGTTCCGGTAGAGATAGAACAGGAGGGGGAGAAGGAAGAGAACCGCGGTTGGCCTGAAGCCGGCAGCGACGCCGGTGAGCAGGGCGGCTTTGTCCGGGGCCCGCTCCATCAGGAAGAGATAGCTCCAGATCAGGCAGGCCAGTTCCGGCAGATAATCCATGGTGACGGTGGCGTTTTTATACACGATCGGCAGAAAGAGCAGGGCAGCGATGACGAGGTGAGGATGGCGCAAGTGGCTGGCGCGGGCGAGGCGGCGCAGGGCCAGAAAAATGAACAAACCGGCGATAAGGGAAAGGAGGTTGCTGAGCGTCCAGCCGCCGAGCATGACCAGGGGGGTGATCAGCAGCTCGTAGAGCGGGAATCCGAGCGAGCGGGAGGGGGTATAGACTCCGCTGCTCCAGAGTTTCTCCGCGGTCATGGCGGTGCGCCAGGCGTCATAATCACTGCCATAACCAAGGAGGAGGAGAGGGAGGCTGAGGGCGATCCAGGCCATGAGGATCAGCCCCAGGGAAAGGTCGGACTTTAACGCACGCACCATCAGAGGGTGTTCTTCCTTCTGATCTTGATCTGCATGGCGCCCGCGATGGGCTGACGGGCGACCATGGTCAGATAGCCGCCCCCGCCGGCGCCGGAGAGCTTCCAGCCGATGGCCTGGTCGCGATACTGCATGATGGTGGCGCGCACCGCTTCATCGACCATGTTGGGGAACATGGCGATCTGGGCCTCGAAAGAGCGGCGTACAGCGGCGCCGAAGGCGGCCAGGTCGCGGGCGAGGATGGCCTGCCAGCACTCATCCGCGACCTCCGCCAGCTCCTTCGCGCCCTCGCGGCGCTCCGGCAGGGGCTGCTGCATGGGATCGGTGAGCTGCCACCACTCCCGCGTGGCCGGATCAGCCGCCATGTCGGCCATGTCCGCGGCATAGTCATCCCCTTCATAGACCATATGACTGAAAAGGAGCTCTTGCCTGAGGAAGATGGTGTAATCGCTGATATGGGAAGCGTGGATGCGCTGCAGAACCTCGGGGAAGGTGTGGCGGTGAAGCACGATGTAGCGTTCCCGGTATTCCGGCTTGAGGCCGATAATGCTGGCGAAGCTCTTTTGTTTCATGCTCTTCTCGATTCCGGATCATCACCTGGGTGAAAGGGGATTGAGGATGTAGCAAGATACTAAATCGGTGCGTCAGGAACAAGCAAATTTCTTCGCATCGGGCTGGCTAATGGTGCGGTGCCAGCGGCCTGAAACAGAAAAAGCCGGTCAGCAGAGATGCTGACCGGCTTTCAGAAGTAGCGGGGGCAGGATTTGAACCTGCGGCCTTTGGGTTATGAGCCCAACGAGCT
>DAOOPF010000324.1:0-1506 GCA_035388125.1 bacterium
TTAGCGATTTCACCGACCGCCCAGTCGATATCCGCCTTGGTGACCACCAGGGGCGGAGCCAGGCGGATGATATTGGAATGGGTATCCTTGGCGAGGATGCCGCGCTCCTTGAGGGCGACGCAGAAGCGGCGCGCTCCGCCGGCGTTCTCCTTGAGGACGATGCCGACCCAGAGTCCGATGCCGCGCACGAAATCGATGTAGGGGGTCTCGATCTTGCGCAGCTCGCTGATCAGATATTCGCCGAGCACCGCCGCGTTCTCCGGCAGTTTCTCCTCGACCAGGACGCGAAGGGCTTCGCGTGCGACCGCACAGGCGAGCGGGTTGCCGCCATAGGTGGAGCCGTGGGTGCCGGGCTTGAGAACGCCGAGAATCTCACGGCCGGAGAGGACCGCCGAGACCGGGTACATGCCGCCGGAGAGGGCCTTGCCGATGGTGATCATGTCCGGCTTGACCCCTTCATGCTCGCTGGCCAGCATCTTGCCGGTGCGGCCGAGGCCGCTCTGGATTTCGTCGCATATGAGCAGCACATTGTTCGCCTTGCAGGCCTCGGCGGCCTGTTTGAGAAAGCCTTTCGGCGGGGAGACCACGCCGGCCTCGCCCTGGATCGGCTCGACCAGGAAGGCGACGGTGTTCTTGTTGATCGCTTTTTTCAGCGCTTCGATATCACCGTAGGGAACGAGGACAAAGCCGGGAGTGTAGGGGCCGTAATAGTCCTTGCCGTCGGGATCATCGGAGAAAGAGATAATGGTGGTGGTACGGCCGTGAAAGTTGCCGGCGCAGACGATGATCTCCGCCTTTTCCGCCTCGACGCCTTTTTTAAGATAGCCCCACTTGCGCGCGGTTTTGATGGCGGTCTCGACCGCCTCGGCACCGCTGTTCATCGGCAGCATCACCTCGTAGCCGAGCAGTTCGCAGCACTCTTTGGCGAAGAACGGCCAGAGATTGTTGCGGAAGGCCCGGCTGGTGAGAGTCAGTTTGGCGGCCTGTTCCTGCACGACCTTGACCAGGCGCGGATGGCAGTGGCCCTGGTTGACGGCCGAATAGGCGGCGAGGCAGTCGAGGTAGCGCTTGCCCTCGACATCGTAGACCCAGGCGCCCTGGGCGCGTTCGACGACGACATCGAGGGGGTGATAGTTATGGGCGCCATACTGTTCTTCGATGGCGATCAGTTCAGCAGATGTCATATTTCCTCCTGGAATGGTTTTTCATTGAGGAAATTTAGAGCTTTAAACATCAAAAAGCAAGCAAATCGCGCGCGGCTGCTTGGGATGGGTCTGAGAAGAAAAGCGATTTCTATCATAAAGGGGCCGAAGAAGAAACGATTGATTCAACAAGGCATCATCCTTGACCGAGTGGAAATCGGCGTATCATGGCCGCGGCGGCTGGTGGGGGCAAGAATGATTTTTATTGATTTCTGCGCAAGTTGATTCCGCAGCGATACCGCTATTTAGGTGCTATTTAAAAAATTGCTTGCACTACAGCTCTCTTTTGGCTAATTTGCCGGCA